>NZ_CP123967.1:2725643-3051286 GCF_029917005.1 Tessaracoccus lacteus | reverse complement strand
TAGAACACAACCGTGGAGAGCCAGCCGAGACGCTTGTTGCCGTCCACCAGCGGATGGTTGCGAACGATCGACTCCAGGAGCACGGCCGCCTTCTCGTGCATGGCCGGATACGCGTCCCCGCCGAGGACGCTTACCTGCGGGCGGTGGGCTGCGGAGTCGAGTAGCCCGATGTCCCTGATAGGGCCGACCCCAAGGTCCCTGACCAGGGAAAGCAGGTCCTCAAGGCTGAGGTACTCGATCACTGGCCGAGGCGGTCGTCGCCGGTGGGCAGGTGCGTCGTCGCAGATCAGACCTTTCGTTTTTTTCGAATCTGGATACACTGGGCGCATGAGCACCCAGACGACAGAAGCGACGACGGTCCTGCCACCGGCGGACATGGAGGCGATGGTTGACCTCTCTCGCTTCCTGGCGCACGTCACCGAGCCGGCCGCCCTGCTGGGCCCGGAGGGCCAGACCGTGCCGCTGCCGATGGAGGCCTACCAGGTGCTGGTGAAAGTGGTGGAGTCGATGCGAGCGGGCAAGGCGATCACGGTCGCACCTCTCGATCAGCGGCTCACCACTCAGGAAGCGGCCGACTTCCTCGGAATCAGCCGTCCAACCCTGGTGAAGCTGCTCGAACAGGGCGAGATCGCCTACGACCGTCCAACGGCCGGCCGGCATCGCCGGGTGCGCCTGAGCGACGTCCTCGACTACCAGATCCGCAAGCGCGAGGAGCGCCGCACGACCCTCGACCAGCTGACAGCAGATGCGGCGGAAGCGGGGCTCTACGACGAAGTTCCCGACTACAGCGGAGCGCTGCGGACGGCCCGCAAGCGTCGGGTCAGCTGAGCCGTGGCCCGCTACAGCGCGTTCCTCGACGCGTGCGTGCTGGTCCCTGTCGCGCTGGCCGACACGCTGCTTCGGCTGGCCGAGGCAGGGCTGTACCGGCCCCTCTGGAGCGATCGGGTTCTCGACGAGATGGTCGATGCCATTGGACTGATTCATCCGGAGCTCGCTTGGGGGCGGGCGCGGTCGCGAGCTGACGCCATGCAAGCCTCCTTCGAGGATGCCTGTGTCACGGATTGGGAGGAGTTGGTCGCCGGCATCTCGCTTCCGGATCCGGACGACCGTCACGTGGCTGCAGCAGCGCTGCAGGGCCGGGCCGACATGGTCGTGACTGCGAACGTGCGGGACTTTCCCATCGAGGTTCTGGAACCGTTGGGTCTTGAGGTTCAGCACCCCGATGAGTTCCTGCTCAACCAACTCGACCTCGAGCCGGATCTCACCATTGCCTCACTCCACCGTCAGGCCGCCGCGACGCGGCGGCCGGTGATCACCACGAGGGTGCTGCTCGATCACCTGGCAAGGTGCGGCGTCCCGAAGTTCGCGGCAACAGCGGCGGGTCAGCTGTGGCGCGATGCCTAGCCGCGCGACCTTGTGGCAAGGCGTGTCGTCACTGCGGCGAGGAACGCCGCTGGTTCAAGTCCAGTTAAGCCCACCAATTAGACCGGCCCTGACAAGTTCCCTTGTCAGGGCCAGTCTCGCGTGGTGCCGCTCGCCGCGGCGCGCCCGGGATCCCTTCGACAGGCTCAGGGCGTTTCGACAGGCTCAACGGTCCGAGATGGGCTTCGACAGACTCAACGATCCGGTTCCCTGAGCACTTCGATAGGCTCGGTACAGGCCCTGTCAGTCGAAGCGAGAGCCACACCCCGCCGAGACGAGGACCCAACACGTATCAGCGTCGAAGGGCGCCGAGCGCAGCGAGATGGATTCCTGCTGTGACAGCTGGCTACTTGAGATCACTCACCGTGCCGGAGAGCACGGGGTGACGGTGCCGGCGGCGCCGTCTACGAGAACTCGGTCGCCGGTGTGCAGGCGTGCGGTCGCGTCGCCGCAACCGACGACTGCGGGTACGCCCAGCTCGCGAGCGACGATCGCCGCGTGGCTGAGCGGCGCGCCGAGGTCCGTCACGATGGCTCCGGCCAGTGGGAACAGAGGCGTCCAGCCGATGTTCGTGAGCGACGTCACGAGCACCTCGCCCGGGAGCAGCTGGTCCGACTCGTCGAAGCTCGCCAGGACCCGGACGGTGCCCTCCACGCGACCGACCGCGCCGGGATGTCCGGTGATGACGTCGCGCGCCTCGGAGGACACCGTCGGGTCGGAGGCTGCGATGACACTGCCGGCGACCTCGGTACGGCGGTCTGGGTCGGCGGCCCATGCGAAGGGGTCGAACCGGCCGCAGACGAGCGCGGGCAGGGGAGGCAGCGCGCGGTAGCGTCGCAGGGTGGTTCGACGCTCGTCGAACAAGGCGAAGGGGGTGGTGTCGCCGTCGAGGGCGGCGAGGAGTTCCTCGATGGTGAGCAGGAAGACGTCGTCGCCGATGCCGAGCAGTTCACCGGCGCGGAGGGCGAACGTCCTCTGAACGCCGGTGGTCCGGACCCCTTCGGAGCGGGCGATCTCGCGCAGCGCGGCGTTCCGCGCGGCCTTACGGACCCGGCGTTCGACCGTGGCCGCCTGCCTTCGGTCGTGTGTCCTGAGGCGGGCCAGCACAGTGGCGGCGGCGGCGGACTGCCGACCTCGGAGCGCGTTGACGTCGACTCCTCCCTTCCGGTTCAGCTGGGCGTCGAGCCAGGAGAGGTCCTCCGACGGCCGGGGCCAGGCCAGCTCGACCTCGTTGACGCCCCGGTGACCGAAGCGCGCCACGTACTCCCCGCGGGACAGCTCGCCGGTTCGCACGCGGTCAAGGCCCTCGACCGGTCCCAGGCTCTCGAGGCCGCCCGCGACGCCTGCCAGGTCGGACATGAGCGTCGACGCGTCCTCCGCACCGAGTTCGTCGCGGAGCTCGGCCTCCAGCCGGGCGGGATAGTCGGAGCCGGAGGCGATCACGGCCCAGAAGGAGCGGAGGCTCAGGCTGAACAGCTTGTCCTCCCAGAGTCGCCGGAGTTCGGCGGGGGTCGTGGCCGCTCGGACTTCGCTGGTGAGTGAGGCGCAGGTGCGCTGGTGGTCGCGGAGGAAGGAGGGCAGCCCACGCCGGGCGCGGAGCATCTTCAGCAGGGTGCCGAGCAGGGGAAGGCCGGCCTCCGTCCAGTCCTGCTGCGTGAGCGGGATCAGCGGGATGGGCACGTCGTCGGGCAGGGCGCCCCACCAGCCGGCGAGCTTGCGGTAGACCGTGCGGGGGTCGTCCTTGCCGGCCTTCCCGCGGCGCAAGGTGATCTGGACGCTGAGGTTTGCGTACGGGCGGCCGCCGATGGAGCCGGCCATCTCTCGGCCGCGCACGGCCATGGACGGACCACCGTTGGCCTGCAGGTACCGCGGCAGCGAGATCGTCAGCGGGGTCTGGGCGACGGGGTTGGCCTCGCTCAGGTTCGTGGCGGACCAGAGGCAGTTGCCGGCGAGCGAGTCGTTGCGCTCGGCGGGGCGCTCGCGCCACGGGTTCAGGGTGGTGATGGGTCGCGCCTGGAGCAGCCACAGCCGCCCGTCGGCGATCGCCCACTCGATGTCCTGGGGGACACCGTCGAAGGCGCCCTCCACGTCGTGGGCCCGACGGTGCAGCTCGGCGGCGTGAGGTGCGAGCGATGGTGGGCCGTCGAAGTGGCCGGAGGGTCGGGTGAGGCTGAACTGGGCGCCGGTTACCTGCCCGGAGACCAGGGACTCGCCGACGCCGTGCACGACGCTGCCGACCATCGTGTCGAGGTCGCCGGAGAGCGGGTCGACGGTGAAGACGACGCCGGCGAGGTCGGCGGGGACCATCACCTGCACTATGACGGCCACGTCGCCGACCTGGCTGTCGGTCGTCCGGGCGTAGGCGGCCACGCGGTCGGCGGAGCCAGATGCCCGCACCGTCGCGATGGCCGCGGGGAGCCCGTCTGCGGAGACGTCGAGGACCGACTCATACGCGCCGGCGAACGACGCCGTGCTTGAGTCCTCGGCGCGACCCGACGAACGGACCGCGAACCGCTGGCCGGCCGGGAGGCGTCGCACCCAGCGGTCGAGGGCGTGGGTCGCGGGGGCCGTGAGCTCGTTGCCGGAGAACCCGCGCGGGAGGATCACCAGCCCCTGGGGGAGCGGCTGGCCGGCGCGGGAAAGCCGGGCGAGCGACCGCGCCTTGCCGCCCGCAGTGACCTCCCCATCGGGGAGCTCCTGGAGGCGGTAGACCGGCAGCCCGGCCGGCGCGAAGCCGCGACGGGTCAGCCAAGCGCCGATCGCGCGCCCGGCGAACCAGCCGACGAACCAGCCGGTCGTGCCGCTGAGGGGCGCCACGAGGATGGCCCAGAGGCTGAAGCCGGTCAGCCAGGCGCCACCGACGCCGAACCCGGCCGCGACGACGTTCGCCGCCACCGAGCGGAGCCGGGTGGCACCGATCTCAGTCAGCACCGGGCTCCCCGTCCCCGAGAGTCGTGCCCGTGCCCGGCTCCCCGTCTCCGAGGATCGCCTCCGCGCCAGGGTGCCGGGCCACCACGTCGTCGGCCTTCGCAAGCGCGATCCCGTGGCGCAGGTCGCCGAACACGAGCAGCTTGTCGCCGACCTCGATCCCGAAGTCACGTCGGGCCTGGGCCGGGATGACGATCTGGCCCCGGTCGCTCACGGTGATGGCCCCGTAGAACCGCTTGTCGGGATCGTTGGGGTGTGGCATGGCGCTCCTATCGTCTTGTAAACAAGATTTATCTTGCTCCTGCGGTGGCTCAGGATCAAGTGGTTTCCGTATCCGACTGCTCAGTCGCCCTCCGAACACACGCGAGACCGGAGCCTAAGTCCGCTGCGACGAGCCCGCCGACGGTGCGAGAGGGAGACCCTTCGCTTCGCTCAGGGCACCTCGACAAGCTCGGCGACCCGGTTCCGTGGGGTGTCGGGTTCGGCGACCCGGTTCCCTGAGGTGTCGGGTTCGGCGACCCGGTTCCCTGAGGTGTCGGGTTCGGCGACTCGGTTCCCTGAGCACTTCGACAGGCTCAGCACAGGCCCTGTCGAAGGGTGCCGAGCGGAGCAAGGCGTACCAGCCTTACTCCAGGCGTAGGCCGATGCGGTTCAGGACGGTGTCCAGATGCCAGTCGAAGCGGGAGTCGGCGTCGGCGAACAACGCGCGGCCTGCCTCGACCACGTGCGGAGCGTCGGGGCCGACGGCCTCGTCGCGCTGCTCGAGCGAGTAGCGCTCCGAGGTCCGCTCCTGCTCCTCGATCACGAAACCGACGACGAAGGCCGTCACCAGTTGGGCGGCCTGGACGGCGTCGGCCACGTCGAGGCCGGCCTCCACCCAGGCATTGAGCCAGTGTTCCTGCGCCCGCAGCACGGCGGGGTCGGTCAGGCGGGTGCCGGATAAGGTGCGCGCCCCGTCTCGATGTCACCCAGGCACCGGTCGTTCATCCTGGAGGAGTGGCCCGGGGCGGCGCGGAAGACGTTCCTGCTCGGGCACGCGGCCCGCGTCGCCCGGGACCTTCCCGGCGACCCTGGCGCCCGAGGACCTGCCTGCGCTGCTCTGGGACACCCGCACCTCGGGACATGGCGAGGCGGTCGCCGACCCGTTCGGGAAGGGGCGGGCAGTGTCAAGGGCATGCGCCGAGCGGATCGACATCTTCGTCGCTGACATACTGGAGGCGCTGGATCGCCGCAGAAGGAGATGAGATGGCTGACGACCAACGTGTGAGCCTGTTCGACGACTCCGAGGACGGATCGGTCTCGACGGAGCAGACCGAGCCGCGGAGGAAGCGGCTGCGCGATCGGTGGCTGCTGCTCAGCGTGGTCGGTCTGCTGGTCCTGCTGCTCGGCACCGCGGCCGGAGTCGTCGGCTGGTATGGCAAGTCGATCTACGACGCCCTCGACTCTGTCGACCGCCAGCCGAGCATGTTGCCGTCGGACAACCGTCCGTCCCCCGTCGCCACGCCCGACGGGGAGGACCACGAACCGATGAACCTGGTACTAATGGGCACCGACCAGCGTGCCGGCGAGACGGCGCGCGGCCGCTCGGACGTGCTGATGATCCTCCACATCCCCGCGAACCGGAAGAAGGTCTACATCATCAGTGTGCCGCGCGACTACTGGGTGAGCATCCCCGGGCGCGGGACGGCCAAGATCAACGCAGCGTACTCGTGGGGAGGCCCCGCACTGACGCTGGCGACGCTCGAGTCGCTGCTCGACGTCCCGATGGACCACGTCGCGCTGATCAACTTCGAGGGCTTCGTCGAGGTCATCGACACCCTCGGTGGCGTCACGGTCTACAACAGGCACGACTCGACGATCGACGGCACGCACTTCCCCGTCGGCGAGGTCGAGCTCGACGGGCAGACGGCCCTGAAGTTCGTCCGGAACCGGTACGGGCTCCCGAACGGCGATCTTGACAGGGCCGAGCGTCAGCGCGACGTCATCAAGGCGGTCATCGAGAAGCTCGTGAGCGCGGACGTATTGACGGACCCGGTGCGGTTCAACGAGGCCATCGTCGAGCTGGGGTCGCAGTTCACCGTCGACGACACCTTCACCAACCAGGAGATGGTCGACCTCGGCCTGTCCATGCGCATCACGGGCGGCTCCGACGTCGTGTCGCTACAGGCGCCGACCGCGGGCTTCGGCACCTCCTCGGACGGGCAGTCCTACGTGGCGGTCGACACCGATGGCCTGGCAGACCTCGCGGAGGCCCTGCGTAACGACACCATGGACGCGTTCGCGGGCTCCCAGTAGGTCAGTAGGCCCCGTCGGATGAGAGCACCGCCCGGACGGTCTTGAACAGGATCGCCAGGTCGGCCCACGGGGACCAGTTGTCGATGTAGCGCAGGTCGAGCTGGACGGTCTGTTCCCACGTCAGGTCGGAGCGACCGGACACCTGCCACAGGCGGTCACGAGCAGCAGCGGGCTGAACAGGACGATGAAGAGCAGGGACAGACCCAGATCCAGGATCCGCTTCCCCAGAGACAGGGCTCCCCGGGAGCGGAACCCTCGACTAACACGAGCGGCAGCCCGGCCAGGGGTCGGGTGCGGACGCGGTCCGCTGCGACGTCCACGAGGGAGGGGACGACGGCGAGCTGGGTGTGGTGGCCCTCGAACTGCCACATGTAGCGTCGGAAGTCGGTTGAGCTCGGGACCGAACCGGCCGCGAACGGGATCAGGTCGATCTCGAGGTCGTCGGCTGTGGCGAGCAGCTCCTCGACCATCTCGCAAATGGTCATTGTCCTGATCCGCCGCCGTGGGGTCGTCGACGCGGGTGCCTGCGAGCTGCAGGCCGAGCCAGGTGGAGTCGGCCAGCGCGCCGTTCCGGCGGGGCTAGGCGCCTATCACGATCGCCTTGGCCCAGGCTCCGCTCTGGTACACGAATGCATACGCCCAGCCCGTCAAGGACATGACCTCGTCGGTCTCCCACATCACCACGTCGGCCCGCACGTAGCGCTCCGTCCACAGCCTGGCCCGCGAGATGTGCGGGGTGCCGGTCAGGACGGCGACGGTGTCCCAGCCCTGCTCCTCGGCGTAGGCGGCGAGTTCCTCCGCCTCCCCCTGAGTCGTGTAGGGGTCCGGGTTCAGGCAGATGACCTCGTAGCCCGCCTGCTTGTCGCAGAAGTCCTTCTCGTAGACCTCGCCGGTCTTCTCGTTCACCGAGACCGTGACGAGCAGGGACTCTGCGCCGTACTCGGCGGCGAGTTCTCTTCCCAGATCGATGCGTCCCTCCGCCGGCCCGAGGACGTAGATGGCGTCGATGCTCTGGAACGGATCCACCGTCGGGTGCGCGACATAGCGCCAGCACAACCCCAGCCAGATAACGATCAGCAGCAGCACCGTGCCGCCGACGATCAGCGGCCAGCGCCGCTTCCCCCTGCCCCCCTGGCGATACATCTCAGTTCTTGCCTTCCTGCGCGTGGGTCTCCGTCGACCCCGTGTGGCCCTTCTTCCCGAAGGGGAGGAGGTGCATGATCAGCACCACGACCGCGCCGACGATCACGCCGAGCAGCGCGGAGAAGAACGTGTTCACCAGCCACCCGACAAAGCCGCCCGCGGCGTGCGCGGCAGCCTCCTCGAGGTGGTGGACGAATTCGTAGATCGGCGTGAAGCCGAGGTCGTTGATGCCGACGAGCAGGATGTGTCCGCCGACCCATAGCATGGCGGCGACGCCGACGGTGCTCAGCACCTGCATCACCCTCGGCATGGCCTTGACGAGCCCTTCGCCGAACCGGCGGGTGCGTTCCTTCGCGGCGAGCTTGAGGCCGACGTCGTCCATCTTCACGATGAGCGCCACGACGCCGTAGACCATGGCCGTGATGATCAGCGCCACCACGATGAGCGACCCGGCGCGCATCCAGAATCCGAGGTCCCCGACCTCGTTCAGGGAGATCACCATGATCTCAGCGGACAGGATGAAGTCGGTCCGGATGGCACTGGAGACCATCAGCTTCTCATGGTCACCGCCCTGCAGGAGCGCCGGCGCCTCTTTGGCTTTGGAGTGTCCGCTCACCGCCTCCCAGAGCTTCTCGGCCCCCTCGTAGCTGAGGTACAGGCCGCCGCACATCAACAGCGGAGTCAGGAGCCACGGCAGGAACTGGCTGAGCAGCAGGATCGCGGGCAGGATGAAGACGAGTTTGTTGATGATCGAGCCGCGCGCGATCTTCCACACCACCGGCAGTTCGCGGTCCGGTGTGAAACCCTGCACGTAGCGCGGCGTGACGGCTGTGTCGTCGACGACCACGCCGACCGCCTTGGCGGATGCCTTCGCGGCACCGGCCGCCACATCGTCGACCGAGGCGGCTGCCGCCCGTGCGATGGCCGCAATGTCGTCGAGGAGAGCTGCGAGTCCGCCTGCCATGTGGCGCCTTTCGTCGGAGGTGAGCAGAGTCTAGGGCGCGGAACGCCTCGCGAAAAGGGGCTTGTCAGTGGGCGGTCTGCCGGACCCATCGTTCGAGCACGGGTGCGATCCTCCCGTGGAGGCGCAGGGTGGCCAGCTCGTCGCCGCGGGTGGTGCCGTCGTTCAGGATGATGATCGGCCGGTCCTCCTTCGCCGAGCGGCGCAGGAACCGCAGGCCGCTCATCACGGTGAGGCTGGTCCCGAGGACGAGCAGCACCTCGGAGTGGTCGAGCAGCCGGTTCGCGGCGGCGGTGACCTCCGGGCGGACGTTCTCCCCGAAGTACACGACGTCGGGCTTCAGCATCCCGCCGCAGCGATCACAGGTCGGGTAGACGAAGTCCTCGGTCCGGTCCACCTCCGCGTCGCCGTCGGGGGCGGTCCGGGCGTTGACGGCCAGCTCGTCGAGGTGGACGGCGAAGTCGGGATTCAGGCCGAGGAGTACGGGCTGGAGCTCAGCGCGTGACGTCACGGCGCCGCAGTCGAGGCAGACGACCCGATCCAGGTTGCCGTGCAGGTCGATGACGGGGGACGACCCGGCGGCTTGGTGAAGCCCGTCGACGTTCTGCGTGACCACTCCCGTGACGGGGGTCAGCTGCCCGAGCCGGGCGAGGGCCCGGTGGGCCGCGTTGGGGGTGGCCCTCCCGAAGGCACGCCAGCCGACGGTGGAGCGGGCCCAGTAGCGGCGGCGGCTCAGGTCGGAGCCGACGAACTCCTGGAACGTCATGGGTGAGCGTGGGACGGAGTCGCGGCCGCGGTAGTCGGGGAGCCCTGACCCGGTGGACATGCCGGCTCCGGTCAGCACCATCGTGGGGCGGCCGACGAACAGCGCGAGGGCCCGGTCGAGCTCCGGCGCGGGCGACAGGCGCCCGAACTCTCCGCCGTGCGGACCCCAGTCGGTGCGGGACCCCGTCGTGCTGCGCTGGGCGGTGCGGAACCAGGCTCCTACGTCGCCGGGGGAGTTCACAGGTGCCCTCCTCAAGATCGGTGTCGGGGTCGGTGAGTTCAGCGTAGCCGCGGCCGCTCGTGTCACGATGCCGTCGATCACCGTCCTGACACGGGATCGTCACCGCGTGGTTACGGCACCGTCCACCACTGTGCGTCGTCCGGCAGATAACGTGTTGTCAGCGCGCAGAGGAGGCCGGCATGGAGACGTTCCACAAGGTCGGATCCCGCCGCGCGATCGTCACCGAGGCAGCGAGTCTCCGATGGCTGCTGGTGCCCGGGGGAGCCGCCGTCGCCCGACTGAAGGGCGTCGGATCGACGTGGCTCACCACCGGGCTGCTGGACCCCGGCACCCCGTCGAGGGTGGACGCGGAGAGGTTCGGCCGACGGCTCGCCGTGACCCACGCCGCCGGCGCGGGGTGGTGGGGCCAGGCGCCCCTCGAGATGAGTCCGTCGGACCTCACGCTGGCGGAGCTGCCGGCCCCGGCCGCGGCGAGGCCCACCTGGTCGACCTTCGGCGAGTTCTTCGCCGAGGCCCGGTGTCGCCCCTACGTCCTGATGGCCGGGGGGCTGTCCGACGACGAGCGCGCCCTGCTGCACCGCGCGTGCGACGTCATCGCCGGCGGAAGGTTCGACTCGCCGCAGCCGTCCCGGTGCCGCGAGGTGGCCCGCATCCACGGCGACCTGTGGGGAGGCAACATCGTGTGGGCCATCCAGGGGGACGGGACCGTCGGCACGCTGATTGACCCCTGCGCGCACGGCGGGCACGCGGAGACGGACCTGGCGGAGCTTGCGCTGTTCGGATCCGACCACCTCGACGCCACCATCGCCGGCTACCAGGAGATCAGCCGATTGGCCGACGGGTGGGAGGAACGGATCCCGGTGCACCAGTTCCACATGCTGCTGGTGCACGTGGTGCTGTTCCAGGGCGTGTTCGTGTCCCGGGCGTTGGACGAGGCGCGTCGGATCGTTGGGTGAGGGTGAACGCAGATTCGCTGATGGCTTGACAGAGTCGTCGGCCTGCATCCTTGAGGCTGTGCTGAGATGGGTTCATGACGACGAGTGTTGATTTCTGGTTCGATCCCACCTGCCCCTGGGCCTGGATGACGTCCCGCTGGATGCTCGAGGTGGAGAAGGTGCGCGACGTCAAGACCACGTTCCACATCATGAGCCTCGCGGTGCTGAACGAGGGCCGCGACCTTGATCCGGCCTACCGCGATCACTTGGACAAGGCCTGGGCCCCGGCCCGCGCGGCCCTCCTGGTCGAGCAGCGGCACGGCTCGGAGAAGCTCGCCGAGTTCTACACAGAGATCGGGACGCGCTTCCACCCGAACGGTGAGCCCCGCACGCTCGAGACCCTGAAGGCCGCCCTCGACGCGGTCGGCGCCGACGCGGACATCGTCGATATCGCCCAGACCGACGCAGCCGACGACGACCTGCGTCGCTCGCACCACGAGGGCATGGACCCCGTCGGTGACGAGGTCGGCACCCCGGTGCTGCGCGTCAACGGCATGAGCCTCTTCGGGCCCGTTATCTCGCCTGCGCCCAAGGGCGAGGCAGCCGGCGATCTGTTCGACGGCTTCGTGAAGGTCACCGCCTACCCCGGGTTCTTCGAGCTGAAGCGCACCCGCACCGTCGACCCGATCTTCGACTGACAAGCTGCGACATGCCTGGGGTCGCCTGTTGCGGACCCCAGGCAAGCCTTACCGCGACGACGGGCGTTACTGTCGATCCATGCGCAACGTCCTGATCGCCTACGCAACCCGACTCGGCGCTGCCCACGAGATCGCCGACGCGATCGCCCGGGAGCTGCGGTCCAACGGAGACCAGGTGCGCGTCGAGTGCCTGCAGGATGCGCCCCAGGTGCGTGACGCCGAACTCGTCGTGGTGGGCTCAGGCATCAACGCCGGACGCTTCTACCCCGAGGCCGTGGCGTGGCTGAACGCCAATCAGCCGAACCTCGAGTCGACCACCGTCGCCGTGTTCAACACCTGCCTCAACGCGGCCGACCCCGGCAAGCAGGAAGAGGCCCTCGGGTACAACGCCTCGGCCGTCGAGCCGATCGGAGCCGCGGCCAGCGCGACCTTCGCGGGCCGGTACGAGAAGTCGAAGACCGGGTTCTTCGGCCGGCTCCTGCTCAGGATCCTGCGGAAGCCGGAGCAGGACAACGTCGACCGGGCGGCCGCCCGCGCCTGGGCGCAGGAACTCGTCGAGCTGTAGGCCGCCATCAGCGCGCGGCCCGACGAGGGAGGGGCGAACCGCCCCGATAGCCCCGGGGCATGGCGCTTCTCACCGTCCTTTGCATCACCATCAACGCCGTCACCCCGACCGCTCTGGCCGAGTTCTGGGCTGAAGTCGTCGGCGGCGTCCCGGCTGACTCGTGCAACGGGTTCATCCTGCCGTCGCACCCCAGTGAGCAGGCGGGTCAGCCTCCCGAGGCGGCGCGGGTGAGGAACTGGCGCCAGCCGTCGACGTCGGCCAGCGGGGCGGTGATGCCCAGCTGGGACTGGACGGAGCGCACGGCGTCGCGGGTCGCGTCGTCATAGCTTCCGTTCTCGGGGCAGTCGCGGCCGAACACGTGGCGCACCACGCCCTGGATCACCTGCACCTGGGCGCGTGATTGCTCCCGGAACCGGGGGGCGTCGTAGCCGCTCACCCCGTTGTCCACGTGGATGTGGTTGTGGTGCTGGGCGTTGTAGCTGAGTGTCAGCGTGTACGTGAGGTGCGCCGCGAGCGAGGCGGCCAGCCGCCAGTAGTCCCGCAGCCGACCCGCGTCGTCGCCCCACTCGTCGTAGCGGCACGACACCTCGCCGTCCTCGTGTCGCACGACGGCGAAGTCGAAGGCGCGTCCCGCCGCGTGCCAGGACTCGCAGCGGTCGACATAGGCGCCGTAGGTCGAGATCTCCGTCAGCTGTCCGAGCCCGGCCGCCGACTCCCAGTCGGCGGCCCAGGCGTCGAGGAGTTCGATGAATCGCGGGTCGGCGCGGAACGCCTGCCGGTTCCCCGACAGCTCGTAGGCCAGTGGCGCCCCGCCGACGGTGTCGAACGAGACCAGGCTGTCCGGGGTCCGGCAGCCGCCGAGCGTCGACCCGTCGAACGAACCGACGTCGACGCACCCCGTCAGCGGCAGCGTCACCGCCGCCGCCAGCAGGGCGCGCCTTCTGACCACGATCCCCGTCAGCCGGCCAGCGCCTCGCGCAGGACGTCGAGCCCGACCGACCCGAGGTCGAGCGCCCGGGAGTGGAACGCCTTCAGGCTGAACTCGTCACCCTCGCGGGCCGCGGTCTCGTCGCGCGCCTGCTCCCACAGCCGCTGCCCGACCTTGTACGACGGTGCCTGTCCCGGCCAGCCGAGGTAGCGGTCGAGCTCGAAGCGCACGAACTCCTCGGCCATGTTCACGTTGGCCTTCAGGAACGGCCAGGCCTTCGCTTCGTCCCAGATGCCGCCGCCCCACTCCTCGGGACACTCCTTGCCGACGTGGACGCCGATGTCGAGGACGACACGGGCCGCGCGCATGCGCTGCGCGTCGAGCATGCCCATGCGGTCGCCCGGATCGTCGAGGAAACCGAGGTCAGCCATCAGCCGCTCCGCGTACAGGGCCCAGCCCTCGCCATGCCCGGAGACCCAGCACAGCAGCGAACGCCACTTGTTCAGGTCCTTCGCGCGGTAGGTCGCCTGCCCGATCTGCAGGTGGTGACCCGGAACGCCCTCGTGGTAGACGGTGGTCTTCTCGCGCCAGGTGGCGAACTCGGTCACGCCCGGCGGGACGGACCACCACATGCGACCCGGTCGGGAGAAGTCGGCCGTCGGGCCGGTGTAGTAGATTCCGCCGTCCTGCGTTGGGGCGATGCAGCACTCGAGGCGACGCAGCTCGTCGGCGATGTCGAAGCTCTCGCCCGCCAGCGCGTCGACGGCCGCGTCGGCGGTGGTCTGCATCCACTTCTGGAGCGCGTCGGTGCCCTGCAGCTGGCGGCCGGGGTCCTCATCGAGACGCTTCATGGCCTCCTCGGGGGTGGTGCCGTCGCCGTACAGCTCGACGGCGATGGCCTCCTGCTCCGTGATGATCCGCTGCAGCTCCTCGAGACCCCACTGGTAGGTCTCGTCGAGGTCGACGGTGGCGCCGAGGAACTCCCGCGAGAAGCGCTGGTAGCGCTCGCGCCCGACCCCGTCGGCGACGGGGGCGCGGTCGGTCAGCGAGCGGAACGTGTCGGCCAGGCGCGCGTAGGCGGCGCGGGCGACGTCGGCGCCGGCCTTGAGGTCCACGCGGAGCGAGTCGGGCGCGCGGTCGTCGTCGGCCAGCTGGTTCCAGAACGACGTGTCGCCGGCCAGCTCGTCGGACTGCTGGATGCCGATGTTGATCTGGCGGATCGCGGGGAATGGCAGCTCGGGACGCTCGGCGGCGTAGCGCAGCGACTCGATGTAGCCGTCGATCGCGCCGCCGACGTTTGCCATGCGGCCGGCGATCGTGCGCCAGTCGTCCTCGGTGTCGGTGGCCATCAGGTCGAAGATGCTGCGGATGTCCTGCAGCGGGGAGGCGAGGTTGTTCAGCGCCGCGTAGGTCTCGCCGGCGTCGAACAGCTCGAGCTCGAGCGAGAGCCGCTCGATCATCGCGTTGCGCGTCACGACATCGTTGGCGTTGAGCGCCTCGGCGTCCTCGACCTTGCGCAGAGTCGCGCGGGTCGCGTCGGCGACGGCCTTGAGGCCGGCGGGGGAGTAGTCGTCGAGCGCGGTGTGGTCGCCCTCGAAGCCGAGGTGCGTCGCAAGGGTCGGGCTGAGGCTGACCATGGTGTCGACATACGCGTCGGCGATCTGATCCAGGGGGGTGCGGGTCTCACTCATGCTCCCGAAACTATCAGGGGCGACGGGGGCGACGTCGGGTAGGATGGACCCCGGCGACCCCGCCCCGGACGACGGTTCAGTACCCGGTTACGCACGACTGGCCACCCCTCAGGGGGTTCACGTGCGAAGGGGAAACTCTCATGGCCTGGGTCATTCTCATCGGCTCTGGAGTGCTCGAGGCCGTCTGGGCGACGGCGCTCGGGCGCTCCGACGGGCTCAAACGGCCCGTGCCGACGGTTGTCTTCATCGTCGCCGGAGTGCTGAGCCTCGTCGGTCTCGGCACTGCCCTGGCGACGTTGCCGACCGGCACCGCGTACGCCGTGTGGACCGCGACCGGGGCGTCGCTCACCGTCGCCTGGGCGATGCTGACAGGCGCCGAGTCGGCCAGCGTGAAGAAGGTGCTGCTGCTGACTGGGATCGTGGTCAGCGTCATCGGGCTCAAGGTGATCTCGTGAAGCCGGGCTACGCGTGGCCGGTGCTGCTCGCCAGCGCCGTGCTGGAGGCCGTGTGGGCGAACGCGCTGTCCGCGAGCGCCGGGTTCAGCGTGCTGCTGCCGACGGTGGTGTTCGCCGTCGCGGTCGTTGGGTCGATGATCGGCCTGGCCGCCGCCATGCGCCACATCCCGACAGGGACGGCCTACGCCGTGTGGACCAGCGTCGGTACGGTGCTGACGGTTGCGTATGCCGCGGCGACGGGCAACGAGGAGCTGTCATGGCTGAAGGTGATGTTCCTCGCGGCGATCATCGGCTGCGTCGTCGGCCTGAAGCGCCTCGATGCCTCGGTGGCGGAACACTGAGGCCGTTGGGGCGCTGAGGTCAGCCTCCCCCTCGCTTCGCTTCGGGGCCCTTCGACAGGCTCAGGGAACCGGGTGTGGCTCAGGGAACCGGGTGCGCCTCAGGGAACCGGTTGTGGCTCAGGGAACCGGGTGCGCCTCAGGGAACCGGGGCGGCTCAGGGAACCGATTCCGGGTCGTTGAGCCTGTCGAAACGCCCTGAGCGGAGCGAAGGGTCCTGGGTGGGTGAATGCCTCGGGGCCGGGTTTTCGCCTCGCTGCGCTCGGCGCCCTTCGACGAGCTCAGGGAACCGGGTGTGGCTTAGGGAGCCGGGTGTGGCTTAGGGAACCGATTCCGGGTCGTTGAGCCTGTCGAAACGCCCTGAGCGGAGCGAAGGGTCCTGGGTGGGTGAATGCCTCGGGGCCGGGTTTTCGCCTCGCTGCGCTCGGCGCCCTTCGACGAGCTCAGGGAACCGGGTGTGGCTTAGGGAGCCGGGTGTGGCTTAGGGAACCGATTCCGGGTCGTTGAGCCTGTCGAAACGCCCTGAGCGGAGCGAAGGGTCCTGGGTGGGTGAATGCCTCGGGGCCGGGTTTTCGCCTCGCTGCGCTCGGCGCCCTTCGACGAGCTCAGGGAGCCGGTTGTGGCTTAGGGAGCCGGGTGTGGCTTAGGGAACCGATTCCGGGTCGTTGAGCCTGTCGAAACGCCCTGAGCGGAGCGAAGGGTCCTGGTGGGTGAATGCCTCGGGGCCGGGTCTTCGCCTCGCTGCGCTCGGCGCCCTTCGACGCTGATACTTGTTAGGTCCTCGTCTCGGCGGGGTGTGGCTCTCCCTTCGACTGACTTCGTGTCTTGGGTTTGATCTGTCCACTCCGCCCGGGGCGGGGACACATTCTCGGAGTCCTGCCCGGGGACCCGTGGCATGTCTTGATAGGAGCCTGGGGCTTGATTGGCAAGCCGCCGTCAGCGTCCTGACTGCCTGGTCCCCGAGCAGGTGTCACCCCCCTTGAAAGGCGACACCTCACATGATGCCAACCCATCCATCCACAGTGGTAGCGGGAGTCGATACCCATCTCGCCACCCACCACGTCGCGGTCCTCGACCACACCACCGGGGCACTCCTCGGCGACCTGGAGATCGAGACCAGTCTCACCGGGTACCGCCAGCTGCTGGACTTCGTCACTTCGTTCGGGACGGTCGCACTGGTCGGGGTCGAGGGAACCTCGTCGTATGGGGCGGGCCTGTCCCGGTTCCTGACCCGGGCCGGGATCGCAGTGCGTGAGGTGATCCGCCCGAAACGCGCCGCCCGCAGACTCCATGGCAAGACCGACCCGTTGGACGCGATCCTGGCCGCCCGCACCCTCCTGACCGGCGAGACCCTCCCCCTGCCGAAACCCGGCACCGGCAATGTTGAAGCGATCCGGGTCCTCCTGACGGCGCGGGAGTCCGCGGTCAAGGCCCGCACCCAGGCCATCGTCCAACTCAAAAGCCTGCTCGTGACCGCCCCGGACCAGGTCCGCGACACCTACCGCCGACTCACTGGGAAGGCCCTCCACGCGAAGCTGGCCGCCTGCCGACCCCACGGCCCCGTCGACCAGTCCTCCACCATGACCGCGCTGCGGTCCCTGGCGCGACGGATCCGTGACCTCGACGACGAGATCAACCTCCTCAACCCCCAGCTGCAGACCCTGGTCGCCCAGACAGCACCCGGCGTCCTCGATCTCGTCGGGGTCGGGGTGATCTCCGCCGCCCAACTGCTGGTCACCGTCGGCGACGACCCGACCCGGATCCACTCGAAGGCAGCGTTCGCGAAACTCTGCGGCGTCGCCCCGATCCCCGCCTCCTCCGGCAAAACCCACCGGATGCGCCTCAACCGCGGCGGAGACCGACGCGCGAACCGGGCCCTACACACCATCGCCCTGGCCAGAGCCCGCATCGATCCTGACACGATCGCCTACCTCGCGAAGAAACAAGCAGAAGGCAAAACCCGCCGCGAAGCGACCCGCTGCCTCAAGCGCTACATCTCCCACCTGATCATCACCGCGATCTGGACCCCACCCGTGGTCCCACCCATCAACGACCTCAGACCCCTCCGCCACGCCAAAGGCCTCACCACCACCCAAGCCGGCCACGCACTCGGCGTCTGGCCAGCCCGCATCTCCGGCATCGAACGCGGAACACTGCGCAACGACACCCTCACCACCCGCTACAGAGAATGGCTCACAACCGCTTGACACCACATAGGAGCATCAAGCTCAGGGAACCGGGTGCGGCTCAGGGAGCCGGGTGCGGCTCAGGGAACCGATTCCGGGTCGTTGAGCCTGTCGAAACGCCCTGAGCGGAGCGAAGGGTCAACCCGAGTTGCGCCTCGCTGCGCTCGGCGCCCTTCGACGAGCTCAGGGAACCGGGTGTGGCTCAGGGAACCGGGGTGCGGCTCAGGGGACCGACTACGAGAACAGCTTCACGATCAGCGGGGCGGCGGTGGTGCCGCCGGAGTCGCCGACCTCGACGAACGAGGCGACCGCGACGTCGTCGTTGTAGGCGATCATCCACGCCGACGTCTTGAGGTCGCCGGTCTTGCCCCACTGCGCCGTGCCGGATTTCGCGCCGGTCATGATGCCCTGCAGCTTCGTGGCCGTGCCCGAGTCGACGGTGGCCTTCATCAGTTGCCGGAGCTGCTTGGTCTCCGTCGACGAGAGCGGTGCGGCGGTCGACTTCGCCGCCTCACCCTCGACGAGCCACGGGATGGTCGTCTGGCCGGATCCGACCGACGCGGCGACGGCGGCCATGCCGAGCGGCGACATGGTGACCTGGCCCTGGCCGATCTTCGACGCGGCGAGGTCGATCTTGTTGCCCGGATCCACGGTGCCGAAGTAGGCGGTGAACCCCGCGTCGTAGTCGACGCCGACGCCGAGCGAGGCCGCGGCGGCGTGCAGCTGCTTCGCGGACACGTTGGCGCCGGCGAACGCCGTGTTGCACGAGTACTTGAAGGCGGTCTCCATCGGCACCTTGCCCGTCGCGGACGACGGGTATCCCGAGTAGTTGCCGAACGTGTAGGTGTTGACCTTCAGTGAGTTGGGGCAGTTCACCGTCGACGACGGCTCCTTGCCCTTGCGGAGCATCGCGAGCGACGTCGCGACCTTGAACGTCGACCCAGGCGCGTACTTGCCGTAGGTGACGTACGGGTAGGTTCCGGCGGCCTCGGACTGCGCGGCGGCGAGCACCCCGCCGTCGTGCAGGTCGATGACGACGAGCGCCGCGGTGCCCTTCTGGCTCTTCAGGACCTTCTCGGCCTTGGTCTGGAGGTTGCGGTCCAGACTGATGCTGATGGACGACGACACGGACGCGTCCTGCTGGAACAGGGTTTTCTCCTCGACGGGCTCCGCGGTCTCGCCCGCGGCGACCTTGCGTGCGACGAGGTCGACCTTCACCAGCGGCACGCCGCGCAGCGTCTCGTCGTATCGGGCCTGCAGGCCGCTCGTGCCGACGATATCTGCGCTCGTCAGGGTGCCCGCGGACTCCTCGATCTGCTCGGCGCTCGGCGCGCCGACCGCGCCGAGGATGGGGACGGCGAACGAGTCGCTGGGGCCGAGGACGGCGCGCACCTCGCGCACCATGGCCCCCGGCACGTCGGAGATATTGGTGGGGATGGCGCTCTGCCGCACTTTCGCGCCGACGACGTAGGCCTTCGGCCCGTTGGCGAGGACCTTCTCGACGTAGGACTTCTTGTCGATGTCCAGGAGGTCAGCGAGGTCACCCGCGGCGGTCTCCCACTCGGCCTCCTCGACCTTCGACTTGTCGAGCCCGATCTCGTACAGCGAACGCTCCTCGACGATGGCATTGCCGTCGCGGTCGTTGATGGCACCCCGCTTTGCGGCCGTCTGGGTGTGCCGCATCCGCGAGGCGGATGTCAGATCGGGATGGATGATGGACGGCTGCCAGTCGAGGCGCCAGGTGTCGGTGACATAGCGGAACGAGGCCGTCGACGTGTATGACCACCCGTTCAGACCGAGCGGATAGTCCATATTCAGCGTCGCCGACGCCCCGTCGGCCCCGTCATACGTGATGGCGCCGGCCGTGACGCTGGGGTAGATCTCGTCCATCCCCGTGAAGATGGTGGTGAAGTCGGCCTGGGCGTCGGAGGCGGCGTTGACGGTGGTCAGCTCGCTGACGTCGTGCTCGTTGAGCGCCGCGACCAGGGACGTGACGGCGTCGTCCGCGGCGGGCAGGTCGGCCGGTGGCTGCGCCGTCGACGTTGGGGTCGATTCTCCGTCGTCGCCGTCCGGGGCGCATCCGACCAGGCACAGCGTCGTCACCAGCAGCACCGTCAGTAGACGTCGCATCAAGGACCTCCCGTCGTCGGGCCCAAGGCTACCGGCCGCCGGAGACGGCCTGGGACGGGCACCGTCGCATTGGGGGAAGCCCCGCTTCGCCGGTACCCTGGTGGGGTCATCGACGTTGGCCCTGAAGGGTACCGGTGGCAGAAACCCGTTTTCTTGCCCGTATTCAGGAGCAGTTGCTTTGACGACTACCAACATGCCCGCATGGGTCTGGGCCATCACGCTCGTCGTGATCCTCGGACTCCTGGCCTTCGACTTCTTCTTCCACGTGCGCAAGGCGCACGAGCCGACGCTGAAGGAGGCGGCCTGGTGGTCGGCCTTCTACGTCGGCATCGCGATCGTGTTCGGCCTGGTGCTGCTCGCGGTCGGCGACCACCACCTCGGCATCGAGTACTTCTCCGGGTACATCCTGGAAAAGGCCTTGTCGGTCGACAATCTGTTCGTCTTCCTGGTGATCATCTCCAGCTTCGCCGTCCCGCGCAAGGACCAGCAGAAGGTGCTGCTGTTCGGCATCGTGTTCGCGCTCATCATGCGAAGCCTGTTCATCTTCGCCGGCATGGCCCTGATCGACCACTTCACCTGGGCCTTCTATCTCTTCGGCCTGATCCTCCTGCTGACGGCCGGCAAACTCCTCGCCCCCGAGGACGAGGACCACGACGACTCGAACAACCTCGTCATCCGGCTGGCCAAGCGCTTCCTGCGCACCACCGACCACTACGACGGCGACAAGCTGTTCACCGTCGAGAACGGCAAGAGGGTCCTGACCCCGATGCTGCTTGTCATGGTGGCCATCGGCGGTACCGACATTCTCTTCGCCCTGGACTCCATCCCCGCCATCTACGCCGTGACGACCAATGTCTACATCGTCTTCGCCGCGACCGCGTTCTCGCTGATGGGTCTGCGTCAGCTGTACTTCCTGATCGACGGACTCCTCGACCGCCTCGTATACCTCAAGTACGGGCTGGCGATCATCTTGGGCTTCATCGGCGTCAAGCTGGTGCTCGAGGCGCTGCACACCAACCAGGTCGGCTTCATCAACGGCGGAGAGCCGGTCCACGTCTACACGTTCGACCCGGCCCACTCTCTGATCGTCATCATCGCCGTCCTGACCCTCACGGTCATCGCGTCGCTCGTCTCGCCCAAGGGGAAGGTCATGACCGCCGTTCGCTCCGTCGAGCGGAATGCGCACAGCTACCTTCACACCGAGTACCACGGGGATGAGGGCGAGCGGGAGGAGTACTTCCAGAAGATGGTGGCCTCCGTCGAGAAGCTGGCGGCGTTCGATGCCGCGAGGCAGCCGCAGATCGAGCAGATGATGGAGGAGACCGGCGCCACGCTGGCTGTCCAGAAGGCCGAGAAGCTGCACGCGCAGGCGACGGGGAACTGATCCTTGACGCTCATCTCTGCCCTGCGGCGCCTGTGGAGGCACGCAGCCTTCCGCCGTCTGCTGACCCTGCGCATCCTGAGCCAGGCGGCCGACGGCACGCTGCAGGTGGGGATGGCGAGCTACATCCTCTTCTCGCCGACATCCCAGCCCGACGCATGGGCCATCGCCGGCGTGCTTGCCCTGACGCTGCTGCCGTTCACCGTCATCGGGCCTTTCGTGTCACCGCTACTAGACCGCTGGTCGAGACGCGACGTGGCGTTGTGGTCTGATGTCGCGCGGGCGGTGCTGTCCGTGACCATCGGCGTCGTCATCTTCACCGGGAGCACCGGCGGGGTTTGGAGCGTGGTGCTGTTCGGGGCGCTGCTCGTGGCCATGAGCATCAACCGGTTCATGCTGGCCGGCCTGTCGGCTGGGCTGCAGCACACCGTCGAGGAGGATGAGTACCTCACCGCGAGCTCGATCGTGCCGACGGTCGGCCCGCTCGGCGTCGTCATCGGCGCAGTCGTGGGAATCGCCGCGCGGTTCGCCTTCGCGGACACACTGGGCGCCGACGGGGCCAACGCCCTGGTCTTCTGGCTGGCAGCGGTGCTGTTCGTCGGCTCGGTGCTGCGGTGCCGCGGGTTCGCGCGAGACGCGCTCGGCCCGTCGGCGACGGAATCACGCGACTCCTCAGGCGTGCGGGAGGTCCTGTCCGGGCTCGGTGAGGCGGGCCGACACCTGGCGTCGCGCGGGGTGGCCGTCGTCGCGCTGTCGTTGATGGGCGTGACCAGGCTGCTGTTCGGGCTGCTCAGCGTCGCGATCATCCTGGCCGCGCGCAACATCTGGCACCCGATCGACCAGCCCGACGCGGCGCTCGCCGACCTGACCGTGTGGGGCGTCTTCACCGGTGCCGGGTTCATCCTGTCGGCCCCTCTGGTGCCCGTGCTGGTGCGCCGGCTGGGGCTGGCCCGCACCGGGTTCGCGCTGCTGGTGGGCGCCGGGGTCGTCACGGTGGCCGTGTCCGGCACGTCGGCCCAGTGGGCTTTGTACCTCGGGAGTTTCCTCATCGGCCTGGGTGTGCAGTCGTTCAAGATCTGCGTCGACACCATCGTGCAGGCGCACATCGACGAGGGCTACAAGGGGCGGGTCTTCACGTTCTACGACATGACCTTCAACGGCGCCTTCGTGCTGGCGGGAGTCGTCGCGGCGTTCGTCCTCCCGTCGAGCGGCCTGTCCACCACCGCCTTCGTCGTCATGGCGTTGGTCTACTTCGGCTGTGCGGCGGTTCTGGCAGCGTCGCGGCGTCGCCTCGGCGCCGCTGAGTTCGAGAAGGGCACGGAGGACCTGGTCCCGACCCGGGCCTGACGTCCGGCCTGCTCCACTCTTGCCCAGACGCCCCACCCCAGTTCCGTTCCGTGCACAAAAGCCACTCTTGTGCACGGTGAGGGCAAGGGGGAGGGACCTGCGAGGGTGGCAGGCGGGGCCGGCCCCTACTGGATGCCGGCCTCGTGGGCGATCAGGACAAGGCCGACGCGGTCGCGGGCTCCGAGCTTGCTCAGCAGCCGGCCGATGTGCGTCTTGACGGTTCCCTCGGCCATGTAGAGGTGCTGCGAGATCTCCTGGTTGTTCGACCCGCGGGCCACTTCGACGAGCACCTCGCGCTCGCGCTCGGTCAGCACGGCCAGCCGGTCGTCCTGCTTCGCTCCCGCCTGGGGAAGCAGGTCGGCGAAGTGGTCAAGCAGGCGCCGCGTGGTCGACGGTGCGACGACCGCGTCGCCCTCCGCCACAGCGCGGATGGCGCCGAGCAACTCGTCGGGGAGTGCGTCCTTCAGCAGGAACCCGCTTGCCCCGTTGCGGATGGCCGCGAAGACGTACTCGTCCAGGTCGAAGGTGGTCAGCACGAGAACCTTGGTGTCGAGTCCCAGCGCCGCGATCTGGCGCGTCGCCTCAGTGCCGTCCATGATCGGCATGCGGATGTCCATCAGCACCACGTCGACCGGGCGGGTCTTCACGAGCGCCACCGCGTCGCGTCCATTCTCGACCTCGCCGACGCAGGTCATGTCGTCCGCGGAGTCGATGAGCATCCGGAATCCGGAGCGCACCAGCGCCTGGTCGTCGGCCAGCAACACCCTGATCATCTGTTCGTTCCTCTCAGCCAGCTCGTGCCCAGTTGGCTCGGTAGCGGCAGTCGTGCGTGCACCTCGAAGCCGCCCCCCGATCGCGGCCCCGCCCGGAACGTGCCGCCCATCGCCTGGACGCGCTCCCGCATCCCGCGGACACCGGAGCCGTGGCCATCGCTGCTCGAGAGCACGCCGATCCCATCGTCCCGCACGACGATGTCGACCTCCTGTGGGGAGTAGGTCATGACAACCTCGGCATGCGCCGTCGGCCCCGCGTGCTTCAGGACGTTCGTCAGAGACTCCTGCACGACCCGGAACCCGGCCAGCCCCAGCGACTCCGGAACTACGGGCGGCTCCCCCTCGACGCGCAGGCTCACCCTGCCCCCGGATGCGGCGACCAGGTCCGGGATCTGGCTCAGCGTCGGGGCTGGGCCGAAGTCGGGAGTCTCCGATTCGCCCCGCATCACCGCGACGATGCGGCGCACCTCGGCGATCGACTTGCGTCCCGTGTCCGCGATCACACCCAGAGCTTCGACGGCGGCCTCCGGGCGCTTGGTGGTCAGGGCCTTCGCGCCCTCGGCCTGCACGACGATGATCGACAGGGAGTGGGCCAGCACGTCGTGCAGCTCCTGCGCCACCTCGGTGCGCGCCCGCCCCTCGGCGATCGCCAGCTCCTGCGCGGACTGCCGCTGGGCAGCGACGAACTTCTCCGTGGCGATCTCGCGGTCCAGAGACTCGGTGTAGTGACGCAGACGCACCAACCGACCGGCCAGGTAGGAGAGCGCGACGACGGCCGCGCACACCAGGACGAGCAGCGCGGTGCCGACGAACTGATAGCCCTGTTCGAGGGTCCTCGTCCACACCATGGGCCCGACGATCGATCCGACGACTCCGAGCAGTGCGACGGGCGCCATCATGGAGAGCCTGTCGTATCGGCCGACGGAGTACACGACGACAGGCACGGCGAACAGCGCCGGAACCGGCGCCGACACCGTCACAGCCATCCCGATGCCGGCAGCGGCGACGATCCCCAGCGCCAGCCGCGGGGCCACCCTCCGGGCGACGACCGAGAGACACATCAGCGCGGACCACAGGGCCGCCCTGGGTAGGAAGCCCGCATCCGGCACCACCGTCAGCGGCAGGATGCTCGCCGCCGCGAGCGCACCGGCCAAGGCAAGGTCTCGCGTCAGCAGGCGGCCGTCCGTGGACCAGTGGAAGTCGAACATGATGCCTCACAGACTATGCGGCGGGTCCTCAGGGGTGGTCAGACCTGGGACTGCCAACCGCGGCGCGACGGTGCACCGCGGTCTGATCTTCGCCAACACCCCTTCCACGGGGTCCCGTCGTCTGCCTATGGTGGAGGCATGTTCCGAAAGTTCTTCTGGCTGATGGCGATGGTGACCATCGCGATCTCCGTGACCGGCCTCGTCGACCGCAGTGCGGCCAGGCGCCGCCGGGAGTTGTGGGCCGAAGCCACCGACTGACCCAGACACGCCGTCGGCCCGCCGTCCCCTGGAGGACGGCGGGCCGACGTGCGTCCGGGCTACGACGCGGCGACCTGCTTGCGGTAGGCCTCGGCCTCCCAGGTCTCGATGAAGCGACGCTCGCGCTCGTCGAGGGCGCGCACCGATCCGAGGCGGCTGGCGGCCTCCGCGACCGTCAGGGCGTCGACGTAGACCTCCAGGGCGGTGCGGGCCGTCTTCTCCGCGTCCCCGACGGCGGCCACCCCGACCCCAGGGACCACCAGCACGACGGGGTCGAGACCCCGCTCGGCCCGGTACGCCTCGAGCGCGGCGGGCACGGCTTCGGCGTCGGCGGCCACCAGCGGGAACGAGCCGGCGTAGACGATCTGGTCCGGGATGAGCGGACCGGCCGTCAGGAACGCGGCCCCCGCCTCCGAGACCGGGAACTCGCGGGCCAGCGGACCGGCGTCGGTCGCGACGGCGGCCGCCCCGCGCGCGGCGCGGAACGCCTCAGCGGCGCTGACAAGGGACTTCGCCCCGGCCAGTTCCGTCTCGATCCTGCCGAGAATCGCATAGCTCGTCTCGCGCACCTCCTCGGCGGTGGCGCCGGAGACGATCAGTCCGTGGTTCATCAGGAACGTGGCGCGCGGGGGCTCCTGACTCGTGCGAGCCGTGAACGCCTCGCGCTCCTGCTTGATCAGGCGGGCCAGCGGTAGCCCAGGATCCACGTAGTCCACCCACAGCACCTCGTCGCCGAACAGGCGTGCCGTCAGCTCGCGACCGTCGGCGTTGCAGGTGACCGCGTTGATCATCAGTGGATGCGTGTGCAACACGTACGTGTCGGGGATCAGCGCATGGAACAGGATCTCCACAGAGGGCCGACGCGGGCCCTCGTCGCGCCGAGCCAGGCCCGCGATGTGGTTGACCGGGTCACCGAACGACGGGTCGGGGTCCGGGGCCTCGAGTGAGCCGTTGAGCACGTCGAGGTCCAGGGGCACCAGGTCCTCGGCGGTCATGGTCGCCAGCGAGGTTCCGCTCGGTTTGATCCACAGCACACCGTCGGCCTTGGCTGACGAGTTCCCGCCGCCGGCCCGGGTGAACGCGGGATCGGCGCCGAACTCGTTGCTCAGAGCGGTGATGACAGCGAGCTCCTCGGTCGGACGGGGGAGGTAGTGCGTGAGGGGGAAAGAGTTCATCACGATCCTTCTGAGGTCGTCGAGGGTTCCGGTGATCAAGCCGGTTGCCCGGGCCTGGACGAGCACGTTGCCGATGGCGGTTGCCTCGACGGGGCCGGCGGTCACCGCGACGCCGGTGCGCTCCGCGGTCAGTCGGCACAGCAGCCAGTTCAGGCATCCGCCGCCCACCACCGCGATGCGGCCGGGCCGGTGCCCGGTGATCGCGACCAGCTCGTCGACGGTGTCACGGTAGGCGTCGGCGAGCGACTCCAGCACCGAGCGGGTGAACATGGCCGGGTCGTCAAGGCGCGGATCGCCCCCGACTAGGGATTTCACCCGCGCCGGCATGTCGCCAGGCGCGAGCAGGGCCGGGCTGGTGGCGTCGAAGCGCGGCGCGTCACTCACGTGGGCCGCCCGCGCGATGAGGTCCGTGAGCTCCTCGGGGGCGCCATCGGCCTCCCAGGTGCGCAGCGCCTCGGAGAGGATCCACATGCCCATGACGTTCTTCAGCAGGCGGACAGTCCCGTCGACGCCGCCCTCGTTGGTGAGGTTCGCGGCGCTCGCCGCCTCGGTGAGGACCGGTGCGTCGAGTTCCATCCCGATGAGCGACCAGGTACCCGACGACAGGTACACGTCGCCCGTACGCAGCAGCGGTGCGGCGACCACCGCCGACGCGGTGTCGTGCGAGCCGACGGCGACCAGCGGCACCCCGGCGGCCGCGCCGACGGTGATGGTCCCGACGACCTCGCCCGGATCGACCAACTCGGGGAACACGCCGCGAGGCAGGCCGAGGCGGTCGATGACGTCCCAGTCCCAGTCGCGCGTGACGGGGCTCAGCAGCGACGTCGACGACGCGTTGGTCCGCTCGGCGACGGCGCGACCGGTCAGCCAGTAGCCGATCAGGTCCGGCAGCATGAGGAACCTTGCGGCCCGGGCCAGCCGACCCGACGTGGCGTCGTGCATCAGCTGGTTGATGGTGTTGATCGCGTTGTCCTGGATGCCGACACGCGCGTAGAGCTCCTCGTGCCCGATGCGCTCGCGGACGGCCGCCAGCCCCGCGGCGGTGCGCGGGTCGCGGTAGTTGTACGGCTCGTCGAGCAGTGCGCCGTCGGCGTCGAGGAGACCGTAGTCGACGGCCCAACAGTCGATGCCTACGCTTGTCACCGGCGTTTCGGCGGCCTCGACGGCGGCGGTGATGCCGCGCTGGACCTCGGCGAACACGCCCTCGATGTCGAGGCGCAGCCCGTCGTCGGTCTGGCGGGCGGCCGTGGAGAAGCGGTGGACCTCGGTCAGCGCGACGGACCCGTCGGCGACGGTGGCCAGGACGACCCGGCCACTCGTCGCCCCGAGATCAACGGCGATGACCGCCACGTCACGCGCCCCAGCCGGCCTGGGTGCCGCCGACACGCTCCTCGGCGATCTTCGCCAGGTAGCCCGACTCGCGGAAGGCCTTCATCGGGTCGGCGGGCAGACCCCGCGACTCACGCCAGCGAGCCAGGTCGCCGCGGACGTCGGTGTAGAACGCGTCCATGAAGATCGCGCTCGCGCCCAGCACGTCGCCTGCGGTCTGCGCGGCCTCCAGCTCGACTGTGTCGACGAGCAGCGCGCGGGCCGTCATCTCCTGCACGTTGAGCACGGAGCGGATCTGGCCGGGGATCTTGTCCTCGACGTTGTGGCACTGGTCGAGCATGAACGCGACACCCGAGTTCGGGTCGAAGCCGCCGCCGCGACGCACCTCGTACATGATGCGGAACAGCTGGAAGGGGTCGGCGGCGCCGACGATCAGGTCGTCGTCGGCATAGAAGCGCGAGTTGAAGTCGAAGGAGCCGAGCTTCCCGAGCCGCAGGAGCTGCGCGACGATGAACTCGATGTTGGTGCCGGGGGCATGGTGGCCCGTGTCGAGGCAGACGAACGCCTTCTCGCCCAGCGCGCTGACGTGTGCGAACGACGTGCCCCAGTCTGGGACGTCGGTGTGGTAGAACGCCGGCTCGAAGAACTTGTACTCCAGCACGAGGCGCTGCTCGGCGCCGAGTGAGGCGTAGATCTTCGCCAGCGAGTCGGCGAGCCAGTCCTGGCGACGGCGGATGTCGCCCTGGCCCGGGTAGTTCGTGCCGTCGGCCAGCCAGATCTTGAGGTCGGTGGAGCCGATGATGTCCATGATCTCGATGCACTCGAGGTGGTGGTCGATGGCCTTCTGGCGCACGGCGGGGTCGTGGTGCGCGAGACTGCCGAACTTGTAGTCCTCGTCCTGGAACGTGTTCGAGTTCACGGTGCCGAGCTCGACGCCGACCTCCGCCGCATAGTCAGACAGGGCCTTCCAGTCGTCCACCTTGTCCCAGGGGTAGTGGAGCGCGACCCTCGGCGCCAGGCCGGTGTACGCGTTGACCTGGGCGGCGTCGGCCAGCTTCTCGAACACCGTGCGCGGGGTCCCGGGGGAGCCGAAGACGCGGAAGCGGGTACCAGAGTTGCCGTAGGCCCACGAGGGGACCTCAATGACCTGCTGCGCGAGCTGGTCCGTGATGGCGTCGAATGCAGTCATGCTCTTCCTCATCGAAGGGTTGAATCGTTTCAATAATGAGAAGGTACCCTCCGCCTCCGGATGAGTCAAGGATCAGTGTGCGGGGGCGCTGGAATCGCGGACGACCAGCTCGGGGGTGAACTGGACGGCCTGGTGGACGTGCGCCGGCCCGTTCGCGGTCGCGTCGAACTCTGCGATCAGCAGCTCGGCCGCAGTGATACCCAGCCTGCGGCGCGGCTGCCCGACAGACGACAGCGGCACCGCCGCGGCCGCGGCGAAGTCGATGTCGTCGTAGCCGACGATCGCGACGTCGTCCGGCACGCGCAGGCCGTGGACGATGAGCCCCTGCAGCAGCCCGACCGCGACGAGGTCGTTGGTGCAGAAGACCCCGGTCGGGCGCTCGTGCGGGTCCATCAGAGCGAGCTCCCCGGCTGCCCGGCGGCCCCCGGCGAAGTCGAGCTGGTCCGTGGAGATCGACAGCAGGCTCGCGTCGGCCGCGTCGGCGGCATCCTGGGCCCCGAGGCGGCGGTCGCGGACCTGGGCAAGCGTCGACCTGCCGCCGACGATGGCGAGCCGGCGATGCCCGCGCTCCAGGAGGTGCTCGACCGCGATCCGGCCGCCCGCGACGTCGTCGACGCCCACGGTGCAGCAAATGCCCCCCTCGAGGACGCGGTCGACCAGGACGGTGTTGATGCCCGCGTGCGTCAGCTCGTCGAGGTCCGCCGCCTCCAGGCCGATCGGGCCGAGGATGACGCCGCGCACGCGTTGCTCGAGGAAGCCGTGCAGGATCCGTTGCTGGCGGTCGAGGTCGTTGTCGGCATCGCCGATCACCGTGCGGTAGCCGGCTGCTTCGAGGGCGGAGTTGGCGCCGCGGAGGAGGTCGGCGAAGAAGGGGTTCGTGACGTCCATCACGGCCAGCCCGATGGTCTGACTCCGGCCGGCCCGGAGGTCGCGCGCCTGCTTGTTCGGTACCCAGCCGAGTTCGCGGATGGCCTCCTCGACGCGCTCGCGCGTGGCTGGCAGGACGCGGTCGGGGTAGTTCAGGACGTTGGAGACCGTGCCGATCGAGACCTGGGCGCGCGCGGCAACCTCGCGGGTGCTGATGCGTTGGCGGCGCCCGTGGCCGTCGCGTCCGGGGGTGGTCACGTCGGACACTCTAGGGCGCGGATGCGGAAGTCGCCACAGTAATCAATTCGTTATCTTCGAAGTGATTGACACGTTTCAATCTCACCACGTAGTGTCCTCCTCAACCTACCCGCGTCGGCTCAAGGATGAGCCCGACGTCGAGAAGCAAGGAGGCTGGGTATGGCGGCAACAGCCACTCTCACGCTGACGGGAGTCAGCAAGAGATTCGGCTCGGTCGTGGCTCTGCGCGACGGCGAGTTGGAGCTCCGCTCCGGGTCCATCAACGCCCTGGTCGGGGAGAACGGTGCGGGCAAGTCCACGCTGGTCAAGATCATCGCCGGCCTCTACGAGCGCGACTCCGGGACCTTCGAACTCGAGGGCCAGCCCGTCGATTTCCGCAGCACCGCAGAGTCGAAGGCGGCAGGCATCGCCGTCATCTACCAGGAGCCCACCCTCTTCCCGGACCTGTCAGTCACCGAGAACATCTTCATGGGACGACAGCTGACGAAGAGCTTCGGCCGCATCGACCGTCCGGCCATGCGCGCCGAGGTCGAAGGCCTCATGCAGCGACTTGGCGTCCAGATCGACCCCGACCGCCCTGCCGACGGCCTCTCCATCGCCGACCAGCAGATCATCGAGATCGCCAAGGCCATCTCGCTCGACGCCAAGGTCCTCATCATGGACGAGCCCACCGCCGCCCTTTCGGGCGTTGAGGTGGACCGCCTGTTCACCGTGGCCCGCCAGCTCCGCGACGAGGGCCGCGCGCTCATGTTCATCTCGCACCGCTTCGAGGAGGTCTTCGACCTCTGCGACCGCATCACGGTCATGCGCGACGGCGCCTTCATCGCCACCGTCGACACGGACTCGACGTCGGTGCCGGAGATCGTGAAGATGATGGTCGGTCGCGACGTCAACGAGCTGTTCCCGAAGATGACCGCCGAGATCGGCGAGACCGTCCTCGAGGTGCGCAACCTCAACATGCCCGGCCAGTTCTCCGACATCAGCTTCGACGTGCACGCCGGCGAGATCGTCGCCCTCGCCGGCCTCGTCGGCGCCGGCCGCTCCGAGGTCGTTCGCGCCATCTTCGGAGTAGACCCCTACGAGTCGGGAACCGTCAAGATCGACGGCAGGCAGATCCGGCCGCAGAGCCCCGCCACCGCCATGAACCAGGGGCTCGCGCTCGTTCCGGAGGACCGCCGCAAGCAGGGCCTCGTGATCGACGCGACCGTCCGCACGAACATCACCGACGCCATCCGCAGCCAGATCGTCCGCAATGGCATCGTGACAGTCAACCGCGAGAACATCTCGGCCAAGGAATGGGCCGCCCGGCTGGAGGTCAAGGCCAACGCCATGGACACCGTCGCAGGCACGCTGTCGGGCGGCAACCAGCAGAAGGTCGTGCTCGCCAAGTGGCTCGCGACCAACCCGAAGGTGCTGATCATCGACGAGCCCACCCGCGGCATCGATGTCGGCACCAAGTCCGAGGTCCACCGCATGATGAGCGAACTCGCGTGCAAGGGGCTGGCGATCCTGATGATCAGCTCCGAGCTTCCCGAGGTGCTCGGCATGGCCGACCGCGTTCTTGTCATGTGCGAGGGCCGGATCACGGCCGAGCTCAACCGCTCCGAGGCCACCCCTGAGTCCGTCATGCACGCGGCCACCCACTCGAAGAAGGAGGACGCGGCGTGACCAGCACCGCTGAGAAGCCGTCCGTCGTGGGCAAGAAGCCCGCCGACCCGGCGTTCAAGAAGAAGAGCCCCCTGACGCGCATCTTCGCCTCCCGCGAGACCAGCATCGCCATCGCGGTGATCCTGATCATCGCCGTCACCACGCTGCGGAACCCCACGTTCCTCACCAGCGCCGACGGGTTCCGGGACCTGCTCGTTACCCCGTCGATCCTGCTGGTCGTCGCGCTCGGCCAGGCGGTGGTCATCATCACGCGCAGCGTCGACCTGTCGGTCGGCTCGGTGCTCGGCCTGACCGCCTACCTCGTCGGCACGCTGTTCGTGGCCTTCCCGTCGATCCCGATCCCGCTGATGTTCCTCATCGGCCTCGCGTTCGGCGGCCTCCTCGGCCTGATCAACGGCGCGCTGGTCGCCTTCGGGCGGGTGCCGGCCATGGTCATCACGCTGGGCACGCTGTACGCCTTCCGCGGCATCAACGTCGCCTGGACCGGCTCGAACCGTATCAACGCCTCCGACATGCCGTCGGGCTTCCTCAAGCTCGGCACGCAGCAGATCCTCGGCATCCCGGTGCTGACGATCATCGCGCTGGTCGCGCTCGTCGTCGTCGCCTGGTACCTCCACAACACCCGCGGCGGCCGCGAGTTCTACGCGATCGGCTCCGATCCCGAGGCCGCAGAGCTGTACGGCCTGCAGAAGACCAAGCGCGTGCTGATGGCCTTCGTGTTCTCCGGCGCGATGGCCGGCCTGGGCGGCGTCCTGTACGCGGCGCGCTACGGCACGATCAACTCCCAGGCCGGCGACGGGTTCGAACTCCAGGCCGTCGGCGCGGCGGTGATCGGCGGCGTCGCCATCACCGGCGGCACCGGCACCGTCATCGGCGCGGCGCTCGGCGCCTTCCTGCTGGTGACCATCAACCGCGCGCTGCCCGTCCTCGGCATCCCGGACTTCTGGCAGAAGGCCGTGGTCGGCGCCCTGATCCTCGGCGCGATCGTGCTCGACCGGGTGATGGCGAAGCGCAACCACCAGAAGCTCCTCGAGAAGCGAGACCGATGATGAGCGAGACCACCGCCCCGCGCACCTACAAGGACTTCGCGCAGCCGATCGTCCGGCGCCTGCTGCTCACCCGCGAGTCGGCGATCATCGCCCTGCTGATCGTCGTCCTGATCGGCGCGTCGCTGATCGTGCCGAGCTTCGCCTCGGCCGCCACCGCCACCTATCTGATGCTCGACGTCGCGACGATCCTGCTCATCTCGCTCCTCATGGCGCCCATCATGATCACCGGGGACATCGACCTGTCGGTCGGCTCCATGGTGGGGCTGAGCTCCGTGGTGTTCGGTGTCGCCTTCCAGGCCGGGCTCCCAGTCCCCGTCGGCATCGTCCTCGCGTTGGTCGTCGGCGCCGTCGGCGGCCTGTTCAACGGCTGGCTCATCACCCACATCGACCTGCCGGCCCTGGCCGTCACCATCGGCACGATGGCGCTGTTCCGCGGCATCGCCGTCGGACTGCTCGGCACGACGGCCGTCACCGGGTTCCCGCAGGAGTGGACCAAGCTGGCCCGCGCGAAGATCGGCGACAGCCCCATCCCCGTCATCATGATCCTGTTCGTCGTGTTGCTCATCGGCGCGGTGTGGATGCTGCACTTCAGCAAGTTCGGCCGCGGCATCTTCGCGATTGGCCTGAGCAAGGAGGCGGCCGCCTTCTCCGGCGTCGACGTCGCAAGGACCCGCCTGATCCTGTTCGTGCTGAGCGGCACGATCGCGGCGTTGGCGGGCGTGTACTTCACCCTGCGCTACGGTTCGGCCCGCGGTGACAACGCCACCGGCCTCGAGCTGCAGGTCATCGCGGCGGTCGTGCTGGGCGGCGTGTCCGTCTTCGGCGGCCGCGGGGCGCTGCACGGCGTGATCGCCGGCGTGTTCCTGATCGGTGCCCTGTCCAGCGCGCTGCGCCTGGCCAACGTCACCTCCGATGTCATCAACATCATCACGGGCGTCCTCCTCGTGGCGTCCGTCATCGCCAGTTCGGTCCTCGACTGGTTCAAGAGGCAGCGCGCCCGCCGGGCGTTGCGGTCAGCAACCCAGCAACCGGCCACGACCGGTTAGTCACCAACCACCCACCACCACCCAGAGAGAAGAACAATGAAGCTCAACTCCCGCCTCGGTGCCAAGCTGCTCGCCGGCACCGCTGCCGTCAGCCTGGCCCTCACCGGCTGCGGCTCCTCCGAAACGACCTCGAGCGGCGACTCCACCGCTTCCGGTGATGCCGGCTCGGCCAACCTGTCGGTGACGTTCCTGCCCAAGAACCTGGGCAACCCGTACTTCGACGCCTCGTCCACCGGCGGCAAGGCGGCCATCGAGGCCCTCGGCGGCACGTTCAACGAGGTCGGCCCGGCCACCGCCACCGCCGACGCGCAGGTTTCCTACATCAACACCCTCACGCAGCAGCAGGTCGGCGCGATCGTCGTGTCCGCCAACGACCCCGCCGCCATCTGTGACGCCCTCAACGAGGCCCGCGACGCCGGCATCAAGGTCGTCACCTTCGACTCCGACACCAACGCCGAGTGCCGTGACCTGTTCGTCAGCCAGGCCGACGCCGCCGGCATCGCCAAGGCGCAGGTCGACATGATCGCCGAGCAGATCGGCGACAAGGGCCAGATCGCCATCCTGTCCGCGTCCGCCAACGCGACGAACCAGAACGCCTGGATCGAGGACATGAAGTCGCAGCTCGAGGCCGACCACCCGAACATCGAGCTCGTCGAGGTTGCCTACGGTGACGACGACGACCAGACCTCGTTCGACAAGACCGCCGCCCTGCTGCAGACCTACCCCGACCTGAAGGGCATCGTGTCCCCGACGACCGTCGGCATCGCCGCGGCCGCCCGCTACGTCTCCACCTCGTCGTTCAAGGGCAAGGTCGCCGTCACCGGCCTCGGCACCCCGAACCAGATGCGTGAGTACGTCAAGGACGGCACCGTCACCGAGTTCGCGCTGTGGAACCCGCAGGACCTGGGCACCCTGTCCGCCTACGCGGCCGCCGCGCTCATCAAGGGCGACATCACCGGCGCCGAGGGCGACTCCTTCGAGGCCGGCGACCTCGGCTCCTTCACCGTCGGTGCGGACCAGACCGTCCTCCTGGGCGATCCCTACCGCTTCAACGCCGACAACATCGACGACTTCGACTTCTGATCGGTAGCGTCCGGCGTCGGTTGGCCTACGCAGACACCTCCCGGCGCATCCGGAGCGGCTCCTGAGCGGGCCACCGGACAGATCGAGGGGGAGGGCAGCGTCGCTGCCCTCCCCCTCATCCATCCACCACGGAAGGACACCTGCATGAAGCGCTACTGCTTCCTCGGACACGTCGACCCGGCGAACCTGGCGAAGTACCGCGAGGCCCACGCTGCAGTGTGGCCGGAGCTGCTCCGCGCCCTGCGGGACGCGGGCTGGCACAACTACTCGCTGCACCTGCGTGACGACGGCCTGCTCGTCGGCTACGTCGAGTCCGAGGACCTCGACGCGGCCCAGGCGAGGGTCGCGGCGACCGACGTCAACCGTCGCTGGCAGGCCGAGATGGCCCGCCTGTTCGCCTCCGAGGGTTCTCCCGACGAGGCGTGGGAGTTCCTGGACGAGGTCTTCCACCTCGAGTCGCAGCTCGCCGCTGCTGATTCCTGAGTCGCCTTTCCCGCACAACTGTGGCCAGGGTCGGAGCACTCGGCGTATATCCGGGTGCTGGGGCTCTGGCCACTCTCATGTACACGAAGCGCGGCGCCGGTGGCGTCGGGCAGATGTGTGGGAGGGGGCCTGGCTCAGTAGCCGAGCATCTCCTTGCGCACCGGGAGCCAGGCGATGGCGTCGCGGACGGCCTGCTGCTCGGTGAGCTTGGCCTCCCAGCCCAGCACGTCCTTGGCCTTCGGTGAGACGGAGTAGACACCCGCGACGTCACCGGGGCGCGAGGGGCCGAACTCGACCTTCAGTGGGTCGCCGGAGATCTCCTCGAACGATGCCGCGAGCTCCTTGACCGTGACGCCGTTGCCGGTGCCGATGTTGAAGACCTGGTAGTGCTCCTCGGCCGTGGCCTTGTCGAAGCCCTCCAGCGCGGCGACGTGCGCCTGCGCCAGGTCCCAGACGTGGATGAAGTCGCGGATGCCGGAGCCGTCGCGCGTCGGCCAGTCGACGCCGGTGACCGTGAAGGTCTCGCCCTTCTGCCAGGCCTCGAGCAGCTTGGCGAGCACGTGCGACGGGTGCTCCAGCTGCTGGCCGGAGCGGAGCTTCGGATCGGTGCCGATGGGGTTGAAGTAGCGCAGCGACAGCACGCGCATGTCGGAGGCCTTCGTGAAGTCCTCGAGGATCATCTCAACCATGAACTTGGTACGTGCGTACGGCGAGCCAGGGCGCAGCGGGGATTCCTCGGTGACGATGAAGTTCTCGTCGGGCGCGTAGATCGAGGCCGAGGAGCTGAACAGGAAGCGGTGCACGCCGTTGCGGTCGAGCGCCTCGAGCAGCTTGACCGTCTTGCTCACGTTGTTCTCGTAGTAGGAAAGGGGCTGCTCGACGGACTCGGGGACGACGATCTTCGCGGCGCAGTCCACGACGGCGTCGATCTGGTTCTCGGCACAGATCCGGTCGATCAGCTCCACGTCGGCGATGTCGCCCTCGTACAGCTTGCGGTCGCCGATGAACTCGCGGCGTCCGGTGGAGAAGTCATCGAGGATGACGACCTGGTGGCCGGCGTCCTCACAGGCCGATGCGACGGTGCTGCCGATGTAGCCGGCGCCGCCGGTGATCAGGACCAACAATGGAGTATCCCTTTCTCAGACTCCATCCATCCTAGGGTGGTCGGTTCTGGCGGCACACCCCGGCGCGCACCATCGGTGAGCGACCACGCCCGGCGGCGGACTACCAGCCCCGCTCGATCCATTCCTCGAGGTGCGGAGCCTCGGTGCCGATCGTCGTCGAATCCCCGTGCCCGGGGTGCACGACGGTGTCGTCGGGGAGCGTGAACAGCCCCTCCAGCGATTCGATGATCGTGTCGAAGCTGGAGTAGTCCCAGCGCGTGGCGCCCGGACCGCCGGGGAAGAGAGTGTCGCCGGTGAAGACGGCGCCGAGGTCGTCGGCGAGGATCGACGTCGATCCCGGTGTGTGGCCCGGCGTGTGCCGCGCCTTCAGGCCGGTCCCCGCGACCTCGACGACGGCCCCGTCGGCCAGCTCGTCGAAGGGTTCGTCGCCGAGCTCCTCACGCCAGAGGAACGCGTCGGCGGGGTGCATCCTCGGCGTCACACCCACCCTGTGCCCGAGCTCGGCGGCCTTGCGGATGTGGTCCCAGTGGCCGTGCGTGATCAGCACCGCGACGACGCGACGGTCTCCGACGACGGCGAGGACGGCGTTGGCGTCGTGCGCGGGGTCGATGACGACGACCTCGGCCTCGTCGCCGATCAGCCACGTGTTGTTCTCGTGGATCGGCGGCCCGGCCGGGTCGCTGTTGCCGGCGGTGAGGACGCGGGTGATGAGTGCGGTCACGGTTGCTCCTAGGGGTGCGTGTCGCGCGTCAGGTGGTTCGCGACGTAGGCGATGAGCCTCAGGCTAGTTCCCTCCCTGGCCAGCGTGGGGGCGAAGAACAGGGCCTCGAAGATGCGGATCAGGTCGTTGACGTCGACGAGCATCTCGACGCCCGCCTGGGCCGTCGCGCGGGCGATGACCTCTGCGGCCAGCGGAAGGGTGTCGGCACGGACGGCTGCCATCCTCGCGCCCAGCTCGGGGTCGCGCCACGCCCGCAACTGCAGTTCGAGCTGCGTGCGGTGCTGGTCCTCCGTGAGGCTTGCGGCGCCGAGGATCTTCGCGACGATGTCGACGGGGGTGGGCCGGTCGGGGAGCGAGGCGAGGGACTCGTGGCATGAGCGGATCGTCTGCTCGGCGAAGTGCTCCGCGATCGCGACACACAGGTCGTCCTTGGTCGCGAAGTTGGAGTAGAACGCCCCACGGGTGAACCCGGCCGCCTCGCACAATTGCTCCACGCTGGTCGCGTCGATGCCGTTCTTGCCGAACTCCTGCTGCGCGGCCTGCACGAGCCGGGCGCGCGTCGCGCGGCGGCGTGCGCTCTCCGGCGCGGCGGTGCTCACGGGTTCCATTTCTTACCTTCCGTATCCGTGGATACACTAATGTATCGAACCGGTTGCCGCCTGTCTCCGCGGCCACCTGCAGGGATCCACTCAACAGGATTGGTTGACACATGTCAGCTTGGCTCTATGCCGTCGGGCGCTGGTGCTTCCGGCGTCGTCTCACCGTCATCGCGATCTGGGTCGCCCTGTTGGCCGGCTTGGGCGGCGCGGCCCTCGTGGGTCACGGCTCGTTCAACAATGCGTTCGAGATCCCCTCGTCCAGCTCGCAGGAGGCTCTCGACCGCCTCTCGATGACCTTCCCGTCGGCTGCGGCGCTCTCGGCGATGGCCGTCATCGAGCTGCCGGAGGGCGACAGCGTCGACGACTACAAGAGCGAGATCGAGGACGCCGTCAAAGACTTCGAGGCGCTCGACGAGGTCGACTCCGCCACCTCCCCCTGGAACGAGTACGTCACCGGTCTGATCTCCGACGACGAGCGCGCGGCCATCGTCCAGCTCGCCCTGACGTTCGAGGAGACCCCGACCGAGGCCGACCTCGAGCCCATCACGCACGTCGCCGACGACCTCGCCGAGACGCTCCCCGAAGGCACCATCGTCAGCATGGGCGGCGAGGCGTACAACATCGAGCTGCCCGCGCTGACGATCATCGAGGCGATCGGCCTGCTGGTCGCGCTGGTGGTCCTGACGATCGTGCTCGGCTCGCTCGTCGCCGCCGGCCTTCCGCTCATCACCGCGATCATCGGCGTGGGCGTCTCCATGGCGCTGCTGTTCCTGCTGACCGGCATCTTTGACATCAACTCCACGACCCCGCTTCTGTCGGTCATGCTCGGCCTGGCGGTCGGCATCGACTACGCGCTGTTCATCCTGTCGCGCCACCGCGACCAGCTCGCGGCGGGGATCGACCCGGAGGAGTCCGCCGGCCGCGCCGTCGGCACCTCGGGCTCGGCCGTGGTGTTCGCCGGCCTGACGGTGTTCATCGCGCTCCTCGGCCTGAGCGTCGCCAACATCCCGTTCCTGACCGTGATGGGCATCTTCGCCGCGCTGACGGTCGCGTTCTCCGTCGCGATCGCCCTGACGCTGCTGCCCGCGCTGATGGGCGTGCTCGGCGCGCGGATGACGCCCAAGGCCCGCAAGCCGAAGAAGGCGAAGAAGAAGGGGGGCTTCGGCTTCGCCTGGTGGGTCAAGACCGTCACTACGCACCCGATCGTGACGATGGTCATCGTCATCACGGCCCTCGGCGCGCTCGCCGTCCCGACGCTCGGCCTGCAGGTCTCGCTCCCGAACGCCGGCCAGCAGACGGCCGGCACGCCCGCCCGGGTCGCGTTCGACCTGCTGGAGGAGAACTTCGGACCCGGCATCAACGGCCCGCTGATCGTGACCGCCGACATCATCGGCAGCACCGACCCACTCGGCGTGATGGCCGGCCTCAAGGAGGACATCGAGGCCATGGACGGCGTCGCGTCCGTGCCGATGTCCACGCCGAACGAGAACGCCGACACCGGACTGGTCCAGATCATCCCGACCACCGGCCCCACCGACCCCGCGACGGCCGATCTCGTCCGTGCCCTCGCTGATCGTGCAGACGAGTGGGAGGCCGAGTACGGCGTCGCCACCAACGTCACCGGTATGACCGCCGTGCAGATCGACATCAGCGAGAAGCTGACGGCCGCGTTGCTGCCCTTCGGCGTCCTCGTCGTCGGTCTGTCGCTGATCCTGCTCGCTGCCGTGTTCCGCTCCGTGTGGGTGCCGGTCAAGGCGACGCTCGGCTACCTGCTCAGCGTCGGCGCCGCGTTCGGCGCGACGGCCCTGGTGTTCAACTACGGCGTCGGCAAGGAGCTGATCAACCTCGAGAAACCGATGCCGGTCATCTCGTTCCTACCGATCCTCCTGATGGGCATCCTGTTCGGCCTCGCGATGGACTACGAGGTGTTCCTCGTCAGCCGCATGCGCGAGGAGTACGTGCACGGGAAATCCGCCGTCGAGGCCGTGCGCAGCGGCTTCGTGGCCTCCGGCCCCGTCGTCGCCGCCGCGGCGATCATCATGTTCTCCGTCTTCGCGTTCTTCGTCCCCGAAGGCATGGGCGCCATCAAGGCCATCGCGTTCGCGCTCGCCGTCGGCGTCGCCGTCGACGCGTTCCTCGTCCGCATGACGCTCGTGCCCGCCGTCATGGCGCTGCTCGGAGACAAGGCGTGGTGGCTGCCGAAGTGGCTCGACCGGATCCTGCCGACGTTCGACGTCGAGGGCGAGGTCCTCAGCACCGAGATGAGGCTCAAGGACTGGCCTGGCGACGACTCCCTGGTCTTCGCCGACGACCTGGCAGTAGACGGCGTCGTGGGCCCCATCAGCCTTCGGCTCGTGCCGGGCAACGTGGTGGGTCTCGTCGGGCCTGTCAGCGCCCGCACCGGCGCCGCGCTCGCCCTCAGCGGGAGGCTCGAGACCACGTCCGGCAAGGCCCGTGTCGCCGGAGCGCTGCTCCCCGAAGGGGCCAGCCGGGTCCACCGTCGCGTCAACTACGTCGACCTGGCCCTGGTCGAGGACCGCCCCGGGGTGCTGCACAAGATCGGCGCCGGCTCCGTCGTGTTCATCGACTCGGTCGAGCTCTCCACCGACCCCGACACCCACGTCGCGCTGGAGGACCTCATCGAGCGTGTCCGTCCCTCCGGAGTGGTGGTGCTCTGCGCCGCCGCCGAGGAGCAACTCAGCAACCTGCCGGTCGACGGGGTCTACCCCGCGCCGACCGCTCTCGAGGGGAGCCTCGCATGAAGTCCATCAAGCTTCCGGCGCTGATCGCGCTGATCCTTGTGCCGCTGCTCGCGGTCGCCGCGCTGATCGGCCTGACCACGCGCGACGACGAGGCCATCAGCGCCGCCGTCGTCAACCTCGACGAGGCCGTCACGATCGACGGTCAGATGGTGCCCATGGGGCGCCAGCTGGCTGCGGCGATGGTCGATCGCGATGGCGACAACGTCTCCTGGACGCTGGCCGATGCGCCCAGCGCCGCGGCGGGGTTGAAGACCGGTCGGTTCTCCGCCGTCGTGACGATCCCGAAGACGTTCTCGGCGGCCGCCACGTCGTTCTCCGAGAACGACGCCGACGCGGCCGAGCAGGCCACCATCAAGGTGCAGGTCTCGGACAACTCCCCCGTCACCGACTCCCAGGTCGCGCAGCAGGTTGCCCGGCTCGCCGTCGACACGATCAACTCGACGCTGACCGAGAGCTACCTCGACGGCATCTACGTCGGTTTCAACACCGTCGGCGACCAGTTCGTCACCATCATCGACGGCGTGAACCAGCTGCACGACGGCTCCAGCCAGCTCGCCGACGGCACCGAGCAGGCCTCGCAGGGCGCGTCACATCTCGCCTCCGGACTCGGGCTGTTGCGTGACAACTCGCAGCAGCTGATCGACGGCGGCGCACAGCTCGCCTCCGGCGCCGACGACCTCGCCGACGGCGCCTCCGAGCTGGCCGACGGCGCCTCCCAGCTTGCCGACGGCGTGGGGGAGCTCTCCGAGCAGGCCCCGCAGCTCGTCGACGGAGTGGGCCAGCTCGCCGACGGAGCCGACCAGCTCCTCGGCCAGATCCCCGACTACGCCGACGGCGCCGCGCAGGCCATCGGAGGCGTGAGCTCCATCAGCGACGGACTCACCCAGGTCATCGACGGCCTCGACTCGGCCAGCTCGACCGACACCAGCCAGCTCGACCAGCTGGTCGCGGGCGCGGATGGGATCGCGTCCGGTGTCCAGCAGGTCAGCGATGGTGCGAGCGGAGCCGCGTCGACGTTCAGCGGTTACACCGGCTCGCTGGCCAATGGCAACGTTCCGGCCGAGTTTGCCTCGACCTACGGCCAGATCCTGTCCCGGTTCGGATGCACTGCAGGAAGCACGGATCCGACGTGCCAGATGGTGCAGGGCGCCGTTCAGGCGGGTATGGCTGCGGGCACCGGAGCTGGCGCCCAGGCGCTCGGCGGCATCGCGGACGGCATGACCACCGAGGACCCCTCGACTGGTCAGTCGCTCGTCAGCGGCGCCTCCCAGCTGGCGGCGGGCATCGATCAGCTCGCCACCGAGCTGCCCAAGCAGACCGCGGAACAGCTCGGCACCCTCAAGACGGGGCTGACGCAGATCCGCGACGGCGCCGATGAGCTGTCGGAGAAGTCCCAGCCCATCGTCGACAACGCGTCGGCGATCGGCGACGGCGCCACCCAGCTGCTCGACGGCATCAACCAGCTGGACTCGCAGATCGGGCAGCTCCCCGATGGCATCGAGCAGCTCGCCGACGGCACGAACCAGCTCGCCGACGGCACGACCCAGCTCGCCGACGGAGCATCCCAGCTCGCCGACGGCGTCGGTACGTACACCTCCGGCGTCACCCAGTACGCCGAGGGCGTGATGCAGGCGGCCGACGGGGCCGACGAGTTCGCCGCGGGCATGGTGGACCTGAGCGACGGGGTGAACCAGCTCGACGACGGCATCGCCACCTTCGCGTCCGAGATGGCCAAGGGCGCCGACCAGCTGCCCAGCTACTCCCAGAGCGACCGCGAAGCCCTCAAGACCGTCGTCGCGGCTCCTGTCCAGCAGTCGGACTCCCTGATCTCGTCGTCGCCGATTCCGATGATCTCGCTGCTGCTCGCCTGCGCCCTGTGGCTCGGTGCACTGGCCAGCTTCGTCGCCATCCGCCCCATACCGCGCGACGTCGTCACGTCCCGCGCCTCCAGCCTGCTGCTGTGGGCCCGGACGATGTGGCTGCCGGTCGTCGTGGTGGCCGGCCAGGGCGTCGTGATGGGCATTATCGGCGGGGCCGTGCTCAACACGAGCATCGGCACGACGGTCGGCCTGTCGGCTCTGCTCGCGGTCGCGGGCGTGTCGTTCGTGTTCGCCAACCACGCGCTGGCCTCGTGGTTCGGCAACGTCGGTCGCGCGATCTCGGTGATCCTCCTCGCCTTGACCGTCGCGCTCGGGCTGTCCTCGGCAACTGGCTGGCTCAGCCCGCTCGGCACCATCTCGCCGCTGCACAACGCGTTTTTGTTGGTGCGCACGTGGCTGTCGGGCGGCTCCGGCGAGGTCGGCCTGGCCGCCGTCGCCATCCTGATGGCCGCCATCGGCGCGGTGCTGTCGATCATGTCGATCACCGCCCGTCGTCGACTCACCGCGGAGAAGTTCCGCAAGGCAGCCTGACGGCCGGCTCGCGATCGGCGGGCGGACCCGGGGGCGGTGGATGCTCCGGTGCGGCGTGCCGGGAGGCGATGGTGGAACAACCCCACCGTCATGTCGCGGGCGCGTCGGCTCTGGCATAGTCTCGAAGCCAGCGCACCACTACCCGGGGGAGCCCATGACGAATCGCCTCTTCGACGACGACGTGCCACAGGCGCCGCCGGCGGACGCCGGGGTCGAGATGCGCGTCGCCGAGACGGTCGAGGTGCCGGAGGCTCCCGACTATGGCGACGCGGACGAGCTGTCCACCCGCGTCCCGTGCTTCAGCGACGCGGACAGGATCCTGCGCGTCTGGATCGACGCCGGGGCACTCGTGCGCGTGCAGGTATCTCCCTCCTGGACCCACAAGCTGAAGGGCCGGGACACGCTCGAGCGGCACTTCCGGCAGGCCTTCGCGCTCGCCGCCATCGACCTGGCGACCCCCGACGACCCGCTTCCGGCGCCCCCCGACGGACCCGCCGATCCGCTGGCCGGCCTGCCGGACGACGCCCTGGCCGAGCTCGAGAGGATCCCGCCCCTCAACAAGCGCACGATCTCCGCCTTCACCGCCCTCTTCCGTGACCTCGACGCGCGGCTCGAGGCCGCCATCGAGCGCGCCGACGCCGTGCCTCAACCCGTCGCCCAACGCGTGAGCGCGAGGTCCAGAGGGGCGACGGTCACGCTCGACGAGGCCGGCTGGCCCTTCGAGGTCGCGTTCGACCGTCGCTGGCTCGACGGGGCAGACGCGGGTGCGATCGGAGCGAACGTCCTCCGGGCGGCCGGGCGGGCGCGACAGCGTTACGTGCCGCCGGCCGAGGTCGACCGCACCGAGCTCGACGAGCTGACCGCCGAGCAGGACCTCCTCAACCGGGCCTATCTCGCCGCTCTGTTGCCGCATCGCGCCTTCCGCGCCACCCCGGGCTCCGCCCGGAGCGCCGACGAGGTGGACCGGTGAGGGGCTGGCGGACGGCGGCCCTGGCCCTGGCGGGGGCTGTCGCGCTGATGACCGGCTGCACGCCCAGCCCCGAGCCGACCGGAACGGCGGCGCCCAGCGCTTCCACCCCCTCGGCGACGCGCACCAACGACGCCGGCACGCTCGGCGAGGACGCGTACCCCGGGCAGGTCGACGGCTTCACGTTCAACTGGGAGGGCGGCGTGCCGATGTACGAGCGCGTCGGGGACGACATCGACCGCATCAACGTGCAGGACCTCGGGCGCTCGGCCGAGGACTTCGCGATCAACCGCACCCTCCTCGGGTTCGACGCGGCCGACGAGACGTCGCCGGGCGTGTTCTGCCAGACACAGGACGGCCTGGCCAGCTGCATCACAGAGTCCGATTCCCTGCGTCTGTGGATCTTCACGGATCTGGTCGGCACACTCGGCGTGGATGACCTGGCCGCCTGGACCGCTACATTCCTAGAGGCCACCCCCGGATGAATCAGGAGCAGAGATGAGCAGCCTCGGACTCACGGCATCACGCATCAGCGACGCGGTCAGGAAGGCCTCGCTGGAGTTGGGCGGCGTGGACCTCGGCCTCGGGAGCGTTCCGGTGGTCCGGTCCAGGGCCGACTCGCTGCGCGCCGCGGTCGAGGCCGCCATCTCGAAGGATGATGCCGAGGCGAACGGCTTCTGGGTCGAGCTCAACGCCCTGTTCGAGCACGGCTTCCAGTACTGGTCGAAGAAGCAGGAGTTCGAGGCGGCCGCAGAGTCTCGCAAGCGCATGGTCCGCGGGCTCCTCGACCAGATCGACGGTGTCCTTGCTGGCGCCATCTCCAAGGGCGGCACGGCCGCTGCGGAGCTGGAGCGGGCGGCCCAGGAATGGAGCGCGTCGGCCGCCCGGATCGACCGGGCCGCCACCGATGTGGAGGGCGTCAGCACGATTCCGGGCTGGGGCGGGGCCGCGTCCGGCACCTACCGCCTCGCCGCGGAGGTGCAGGTCGGCGCGGCGCGCGAACTCGGCGGCGTGACCGGGTCGGTGGCTGGCGCCCTGCAGCACCTCAGCAACTTCAACACAGCCCTGTTCGCGAAGATGTCGCAGGAGCTCGGCGACGCCACCCACCGCGTCCGGCAGCTCCCCATCGTCTGCTCGCCCGGCCGCTACTACCAGCGCACCTCCGGCGCGATCGGCGTCGTGCAGGGCGCCCTCACCGGTGTGTCGAGCGCCGCGCGAGGCGAACCGGTCGCGGCAGCCGGCCGTGAGCTCGACAGCAGGCTGCACCAGTCCCTCGCGGCGCCGGAGCTCCTCAACGAGGGCGACTGGCCCACCGGCACCGCCCAGGCTGACGTGCCGGCCACCGACACCAACACCATCCCGATGCCCGACGAGAACGAGGCGCCCGACACCGGCGACCTGGAGAACAAGAGCGGCGCGGTCCCGGGGCTGGACCGCTGAGCGAAGGAGCGACTGATGACCGAAGCGGATAAGGCCTGGGAGGCCGTGGCACGCCGCGTCGCCGAGGGAAGGTTCAGCGGTCTGCGCTCCGACAGCGACGACCTCCTGCACGACGACGACCTGCGTGAGGCCCTCATCAACCCCAACACGAAGCCCGGCGGCAAGGGTAGGCAAGGCGGCCAGGCCGGCGCGATGCCGCCCATGGTGGCGGGCGGATCCGGCGGCGGGAACGCCACTGCCGCGGCTGCCGGGCCCGCCGCGACGGGCGGCTCCGCGGCCGCGGGGGGTGCCGCCAGCACGGCGCTGGGCTCCGGGTCGTCCTCGGTGCTGGGCGCCGGCTCGACAGCGAGCTCCACGTTCGGTCTCGGCGGCGGATCCGGCGTCGGCACGGGACTCGGCTCGGGGGCCGGCCTGGGGTCGGGCGCTGGTCTCGGCGCAGGCGTCGGGGCCGGTGCCGGACTCGCGGGCCAGCCGCTGGCTTCCGGGGTCGATGGGGTCGATGGCGTGCCGGGAGCCGGAACGGGGTCGGGATCTGCCGGGTCGGGATCATCTGACTGGCCGTGGCAGGACGGTGGCGGCTCGGGCGGATCTGAACAGAGCGGATCGGGGTCAAACGGAACCGGCGGCTCGGACGGGAGCGGCTGGACCTGGCCAGGCAGCGGCGTCGGTGTCGGCGCCGACCCAGGTGGTTCGTCGTCCGGTGGCTCCTCGTCCGGTGGTTCATCCTCGGGCGGCTCATCCTCGGGCGGCTCGTCGTCGGGTGGTTCGTCCTCCGGTGGATGGTCGTCGGGTGGTTCGTCGTCGGGCGGATCGTCGGGCTACTCCGGACCGACGTCTGGTGGCTCATCATCGACGGTTCTTGCGTCGGGAGCAGCTTCCGGCGCAGGCAGCTATCAGGTCAGCACGGATGGGCTGCGCAGCGCGGCCGACACCTGGTACGCCGCGAGTGCCGAGGTGAGGGAGTCGGCATCGGTGCCCCTTCCGTCGAGCTTCGGACTCGTGGGGGATTTCGGCACGGGGAAGACCTCCGCCGTGTCAACACACTGGTCGGCGACAGCCTCTGGTGAGTACGCCTCGATCGGGGACAAGCTGCTGAAATCAGCTGGTTCCTACTCCGATGCCGAGGCCGAAAACGCGGCCATCTCCCGGCGAATCGGCGGAGCCTGAACCACGTTCGGACCCGCAGCCGCCCCGCGTCGGGCACACGGATTGATCATGCGCGGATTTCTCGCCCGTGAGTGGGCCTGACAAGGCGTTGCGAGGGCGGAATCTCATAACGCGCTGGTCGGAAAAGTAACTGGGCGGCCAGTCGGCAGGGGTTTTCGGTGTCCGAAAGTAGCGGGTCCGGCACATTAGTACACGTTCGCGTGCAGAGTAAATCCTATCCGTCGGTTCTGATCCGAAGTGCACCCTGCCGGGGGGCCCTCTGCACGATCGTGCGCGAGAGTTGCAACGACGTGCAGGGCCGCGCTTTGCTGATGACCAAGGCGCCGCTCGGGCGTCCCAAACTGTGCGCGTCGCTCGACGCAAACCTGACACAGCTGTCAGAAATGGAGCTTCACAATGACGTTGGGAACCATCTTCCTCAGCGAGCTGGTCGGTACGGCCATGCTGATCCTGCTTGGTGCTGGCGTGGTCGCCAATACCGCCCTCAACAAGTCCAAGGGCCAGAACACCGGCTTCCTGTTCGTGAACTTCGGCTGGGGCTTCGCGGTGTTCTGCGGTGTTCTCGTGTCGGCCCGCTCGGGCGGCCACCTGAACCCGGCAGTGACCATCGGCGTGGCTTCCTCTGGTGCCGCTGAGTTCGTCCCCGGCATCCCGGTCAACTTCGCCTCGATCGCCACCTACATCGGTGCCCAGATGATCGGCGCGATCCTCGGCGCCTTCCTCGCCTACCTGGCCTACAAGAAGCAGTTCGACGCCACCGAGGACGGCCCCACCAAGCTGGGTGTCTTCGCCACCGCTCCCGAGGTGCGCAGCACCGGCTGGAACATCGTCACTGAGGCCATCGGCACCTTCGTCCTGGTCTTCGTCGTGCTCGCCTTCGGCCGCTGGAACGGCGCCGAGACCGCCGGCAGCCTCGGTGCGCTCGGTGCCCTGGCCGTGGCCTTCCTGGTGTTCGTGATCGGCACCGGTCTCGGCGGCCCCACCGGTTACGCCATCAACCCCGCCCGTGACCTCGGCCCCCGCATCGCCCACGCTCTGATCCCCATGAAGAACAAGGGCAGCAACGACTGGGGCTACGCCTGGATCCCCGTCGTCGGCCCGATCATCGGCGGCGTCCTGGCCGGTCTGCTCGCCACCCCGCTGATGGGTGCGATCGGCTGATCGACCCGTTCCGACACATCAATCACGAACAAAACACAAGGAAGTGCTGATTAATGGCTGAGAAGAAGTACGTTCTGGCGATCGACCAGGGAACCACGAGCTCCCGCGCCATCATCTTCGATCACAAGGGCACCATCGTCGCGACGGGTCAGAAGGAGCACGAGCAGATCTTCCCGCGCGCCGGCTGGGTCGAGCACAACCCGATCGAGGTCTGGGACAACGTCCGCGCGGTCGTCGGCGAGGCTCTCGCCAACGGCTCGATGAACAAGCACGAGATCCACGCGGTCGGCATCACCAACCAGCGTGAGACCACCGTCGTCTGGGACAAGAACACCGGTGAGCCCGTCTACAACGCCATCGTGTGGCAGGACACCCGCACCGGCAAGATCGTCGAGGAGCTCGGCGGCGAGGTCGGCCAGGACAAGTACAAGGACCGCGTCGGTCTGCCCCTGGCGACCTACTTCTGTGGACCCAAGGTCAAGTGGATCCTCGACAACGTCGAGGGTGCCCGCGAGCGCGCCGAGGCCGGCGACCTCATCATGGGCACCATGGACACCTGGGTCCTGTGGAACATGACCGGTGGTGTCAACGGCGGCGTCCACGTCACCGACGTGACCAACGCCTCCCGCACCATGCTCATGGACCTGAAGACCCTCGACTGGGATCCCGAGATCGCCGCCGACATGACCATCCCGATGTCGATGCTGCCGGAGATCCGCAGCTCGGCGGAGACCTACGGCGTCGGCCGTGAGCAGGGCCTCCTCGCGGGTGTCCCGATCGCCGGCATCCTGGGCGACCAGCAGGCAGCTACCTTCGGTCAGGCCTGCTTCGAGCCCGGCATGGCGAAGAACACCTACGGCACCGGCAACTTCATGCTGATGAACACCGGCACCGAGATCGTCCCGTCGAAGAACGGCCTCCTGACCACCGTCTGCTACAAGATCGGCGACCAGGCTCCCATCTACGCTCTCGAGGGTTCGATCGCCGTCACCGGATCGCTGGTCCAGTGGCTGCGCGACAACCTGCGCATGTTCGACTCCGCTCCCGAGGTCGAGACCCTGGCCGCCACGGTCGAGGACAACGGCGGCGCGTACTTCGTGCCGGCGTTCTCCGGCCTGTTCGCCCCGTACTGGCGTGCAGACGCCCGCGGCGCGATCGTCGGCCTGACCCGTTACGTCAACCGTGGCCACATCGCCCGCGCCGTCCTGGAGGCCACCGCCTACCAGAGCCGTGAGGTGCTGGACGCCATGGAGGCCGACTCGGGCGTCAAGCTGGCCGAACTCAAGGTCGACGGCGGCATGACCGCCAACGAGACCCTGATGCAGTTCCAGGCCGACCAGCTGGGTGTGGACGTCGTCCGCCCGGTCGTCGCCGAGACCACCGCGCTGGGCGCCGCGTACGCGGCCGGCATCGCGACGGGCTTCTGGGGCGGCGAGCAGGACGTTATCGACAACTGGGCCGAGGCCAAGCGCTGGAGCCCGAAGATGGAGGAGGGCGAGCGCGCCCGCCTCTACCGCCAGTGGAAGAAGGCGGTCACCCGCACCTTCGACTGGGTCGACGAGGACAGCAACGAGTGATCTGACTCGGTAACCACAGCGAGGGGGCCCCGGCACTGCCGGGGCCCCCTCGTCGTGTCCGCTCCGTCAGTCGAAGGGCGGGTGCAGGTCAGTCATGGAGAATCGGCGGCGACGGTGCACCACCAGCATCAGCAGTCCGATGCTGGAGCCGAACAGAACCGCCAGCAGGGCGATGTCGCGCACGAACTTGGTCATCAGGCCGCCGGAGATGGCGATGCGGAACGCGTCGATCGTGTAGGTCATCGGCATGAAGTGCCCGATGGTCGCGAACAGTGGTGGCAGCAGCTCGGGGGGATAGGTGCCGCCGGCCGAGGACAGCTGCAGGATCAGCAGGACCAGCATCACGGCCGTCGCGACGAGGCCGAAGGACGTTCTCATCAGGTGTGAGACGGCGGAGAAGGCCAGGGCGACGAGCGTGACGAGCAGGATCGTCAGCCACGGATGGATCGGGTCGAGACCCAGCCCGATCCAGGCGACCGCGAGCATGATCCAGCTGGCCACCACCGACAATGCGCCGAGGGTCAGCCAGGCGGTCACCCCCACGCGGAGGTTGCTGCCGCGGCTGGCCAGGATGCGGCCCGTGATGGGGCGGACGAGGAAGAACGCCGAGATGCCCATCACCCACAGCGCGATGGAGAAGAACATCGGCGCCAGGCCGCGGCCGTAGTAGGTGGCGGGGTTGTCGACGGTCATGCTGACGTCGACAGGGGCGGACAGGACGCTGACGGCGTCGGTCTCCTCGTCGTCGGTGAGCACGGGGATCTGCTTGACGCCGGAGCTCAGCCCGGTCGCCAGAGTGTCGGCGCCGTCGGCGAGCTGCGAGATGCCGTCGTCGAGGGAGGTGGCGCCGTCGCTGAGGGTGTGGAGTCCGTCGGTCAGGGTGTCGGTGCCGGTGGCGAGCTCCTGCGCGCCGTCGTCGAGGTCGCCGAGTCCGCTGCTCAGCGTCTTGGCGCCCGAGTAGGCCTGGGAGGCGCCGGTCGACAGGTCTGAGGCGCCGTCGGCCACCTGCTGCGCCCCGTCGTTCAGCTGGTCGATCTTGCTCTGGGCCTCGGTCGCCTTGGAGGACAGATCGCCGGCATTGGCGATGGCCTTGTCCGCGTCGTTGACGGCGTCCGCGATGGTCGTCGCGTGGCCGGCGGCCGTGTCGGCGCGGTTGGCCAGCGTGTCGGCGAGCCTCTTGAGCTCCTTGTAGTTGGAGTCGGAGGAGATGTCGGGGTTGTCGGCGCCGAGCTGGTCGACGGCGTCGCTGATGTCGCCGGAGACTCCCGCGACGCTGGATGACCCCGTCGCGACGGTGCTGCTCAGGTCGGCGGCCGCGTCGACCGCGTCGTTGACGGCGTCCTGGATGTCCGGCAGCCGGTCGGCGGCCAGGGTGAGTACCGGGTCGAGGGTGTCGGCGAGCGTCTGGGTGCCGTCGGCCACCTGCTTCGACCCGTCGGCGAGCTGGCTGGCGCCGTCGTTGAGGTCGCTGAGGCCGCTGGTCAGGGTGGACGCGCCGTCGGCGGCCGTGGAGGCACCGGTCGCGAGCTGGGCGGCTCCGGTGTTGAGCTTGTCCGCGCCCGTGACGGCGTCCTTGGCGCCGTCGGCCAGCTTCGTGCTGCCGTCGTGCGCCGTGGCGAGCCCGTCGTCGAGCTGCTGGGCCCCGTCGGCGGCCTCGACGAGCGACTCCCGGATCGTCGCGAGGTTGGCGAAGACCGCCTCGAAGTAGCTCTTCACGGCCGTCTCGTCGATGGCCTTCGCGATGGAGGTCTGGGCCGAGTTCGTGATGGTGCCGATGACGAAACCGTTGGCGTCGTTGCGGCGCAGCATGATCTGGGCGCGCTGCGGGTTGTCGCTGTCGCCGCTCGTCAGATCGACGGAGAAGGTCTTCGGCACCGTGATGACCAGGTAGTAGTCTCCCCGGGCGAGACCGTCGGCCGCCTCCTGCTCGGTGGTGTCGGTGAACTTGAAGGTCCCCGCGTCGTGCAGCGAGTCGACGAAGTCCTGGCCCGCGTGGATGTCCTTGCCGTTGAAGGTGGTGGGCTCGTCGTGGTTCACGATCGCGACAGGGACGTTGTCGAGCCGGCCGTAGGGGTCCCAGTTGCCGGCCAGGTAGATGCAGCCGTAGAGCATCGGGATGAGCAGGATGAAGGCAAGGGCGAGGCGCGGCAGCGGGCCGCGGAAGCGCTTGACCTCGAAGCGGGCCAGAGTGAGCGGGTTGTTGCGGTCCAGGTCAGGCATGATGCGCCTCCATCTCGATGGTCATGGCCTCGGGGGGAATCGTCGTCCGCTCGGTGGTTGCGGCGATCACGGTGATCCCCTCCGCGGCGAGGGCGAGCAGGCCCTCCCACAGCTGCTCCTGGTCGGCGAGCGTCGCGCCGTGGTCGAAGTCGTCGAGGACTACGATTTTCGGCGGCTGGATCGTCGCGAAGGCGATGGCCGCCCGCGTCTGGTCGGCCGGGGTGAGCTGCCGATACAGCGTCGTCAGCCTGGCCTCGAGGCCGAGCACGCCGGCGGTGTGGAGGTAGTTGGCGAGCCTGGCCCTTGCCGGGCAGGCATCGGCGAGGCCGCGCTCGGTGATGCAGTCCTCGATCGACAGCGACCCCTCCGGGACGACCAGCTCGTCGATCCTGGCGACCGATGTGAGTCGTCGGATCCGACCCGGGTGGGCGATACCGTCGACCCCGTCGACGGTCAGTTCGCCCTTGACTCCCCGCATTCGGCCCGTGAGCGCCAGCAGGAGCGATGACTTGCCGGAGTCGGGATCCCCGACGACGGCCACGACAGCTCCCGCAGGGATGTTGATGTCGATCGGTCGGAAGACCTCACCGGCCGGCGTGTGGACGGTCAGCGAGGTGGCCGTGAGCAGCGGTTCGCTATGTGTTCCAGTCACAATCCGAGCATACTCATAAATGAGTGCACTCAGAAATGAGCTAGAATCTGGTCATGGACGTCCCCAGCACCCTCGGTCTCCGCGCCCGGAACAAGGCGGCCAAGCGCGCCGCGATCTCGCGGGCGGCGGCCGAGCTTTTCGCGGCCCACGGGTATGCGGGCACGACGACGCAGCAGGTCGCCCGGGTGGCCGACGTCGCCGAGGGGACGGTGTTCAGGTACGCGAGCTCCAAGCCCGAGCTGCTGCTGATGGTGATCAACGAGCACCTCCGGCCGCTGGTGGAGTCCGCGTCCGACCTGCCCGACGAGGCTGCCCCGGACGAGGCGGTGCTCGGGATCCTCGACCCGATCATCGATCTGGCCCACGACCAGCCCGACAACGCTGCCCCCTTCCTGCGGGAGGTGCTGTTCGGCGAGGACGGCCCGCAGCGCTCCGAGTCGCTGGAGATCGTCGCGGAACTGCGGGGGAGGATCGCGGCCGTGCTTGCGCCGTACGGGGGTCGGTTCGAGGGCGTCGCGCCCCATGACGGGCAGTTCGAGGGCATGGGCCTCGACGACGTGGCCAGCTGGCTCTTCTCGACGGTGGTGACCGAGCTGCTGCGCGGGGTCGTCGGCCTGGGGTCGCCCGACCCCCGGGCGGTCCTACGGGCCCGCGTCCGGGTCCTTCTCCGCGGCCTCGGGATCCCCGTCGGCCCCTGATCCCCGCTGCTGCGCCCTTCGCTCGCCCCACCCAGCCGTCCTGCTTCATCCCACCGCTCCCCCTTCCGTGCACAAAGATGCCTATGTCGGGAGCGCTGCGATATACGAACAGCTAGGGGAGCCCAGGCATTGTTGTGCACGGGCGGGGCTCCGCGTTGATGGGCTGAGGGGGTAGGCGAAGGACGGGTGGGCGGATACGGTTGCGGCATGGCTGGGGAGGCTGGGAAACGCGAACTGACCCTGCACGTCGACGGGCCCGAGCCCCGCGACGTGCGGCTGTCGAGCCCTGGCAAGGTGCTCTGGCCCGACGCCGACGGCGGGCCAGTCACCAAGGAGGAGCTGGCCCGGTACCTGGTGGCCGTCTCGGGAGAGTTCCTCCGGTTGGCGGGCGACCGGCCGATGACGCTGCAGCGGTTGCCCGACGGGGTCGACGGCGAGGAGTTCTTCGCGAAGCGGCCCCCGCGCGGCGCACCTCCGTACCTGAGGACCGTCACCTGCACGTACCCGTCCGGCCGACGACACGACCAGCTCGTGTTCGACGAGCCCGCCGCGCTCGCCTGGGCTGCCCAGATCGGCACCATCACCTTCCATCCCTGGCCCGTCCGCACCGCGAACCTCGACAGCCCCGACGAGCTGCGCATCGACCTCGACCCGCAACCGGGCCGGGGGTTCGCCGACGCCGTGACGGCGGCGCTCGCACTGCGGGAGCTCATGGCCGAACTGGGGCTGAAGGCCTACGCGAAGACCTCCGGCAACCGCGGCGTCCACGTCTACGCGCGCATCCGCCCCGACCACGAGTTCCAGGAGGTCCGGCACGCGGTGATCGGCATCGCCCGCGAGCTGGAGCGACGACTCCCGGACCTTGTCACGTCGTCGTGGTGGAAGGAGGAGCGCGGCGAGCGGGTGTTCGTCGACTTCAACCAGGCCAACCGCGACCGCACCATCGCCGCCGCCTACTCGCCGAGACCCCTCCCAGCCGCCACCGTCTCTACGCCGCTGACCTGGGAGGAACTGCCCGACGCAGACCCCCGCCAGTTCACCGTCCGGACCGTGCCCGCCCTGCTCGAGCGACGACCCTGCCCCTGGGCGGACATCGACGACGAGGTCGGCGACATCGCAGCGGCCCTGGCACTCTGGGACGCCGACCTGGAGCGCGGGCTCGGTGAGCTGAACTTCCCGCCCGACTACCCCAAGATGCCCGGCGAGCCGCCGCGGGTCCCGCCAAGCCGCCGCAAGGCCGACCGCGCCGACGAGGAGTACATGCCCCCGAAGGCAGAGCGCGACGCGCAGTGGGGCACGGCCATCCACCCGCCGTTCGGCCCGATGCTGGCCAAGCCGGTGAAGAAGCTCCCCAAGGGCGAGTACCTGTTCGAGCCCAAGTGGGACGGGTTCCGCGCGATCATCTGGCGGTCGGGGGACCAGGTGGAGATCGGGTCTCGGAACTCGCGCCCGATGACCCGCTACTTCCCCGAGCTCGTCGAGGCTGTGATCGCGAACTTTCCCGACCACAGCGTCATCGACGGCGAGATCGTTATGATCGACCCGACCACCGGCGACCGGCTCAACTTCGACGCGCTCCAGCAGCGCATCCACCCGGCCGCGTCGCGGATCGCCAAGCTGAGCGCCTCCATGCCCGCGACGTTCGTCGCGTTCGACATGCTGGCTCGCGGCGAGGAGAACCTGGCCGAGCGGCCCTTCGCCGAGCGGCGCGCCGCTCTCGAGGCGGCACTCGCCGACGCGAAGCCCCCCGTCTTCCTCACCCGCGCCACGCGCGACGAGGCCATGGCGATGGAGTGGTTCTCGTCGTTCGAGGGCGCCGGACTCGACGGTGTGATCGCCAAGCCGCTGGGGGAGCCGTACGCCGAGGACAAGCGCGTGATGTACAAGCTCAAGCACGAGCGGACGGCGGACTGCGTCGTTGCCGGCTACCGGCTGTACCGCGACGAGCCGGGGGTCATCGGGTCACTGCTGCTCGGCCTCTACACGGCCGACGGGAACCTTAACTCGGTCGGCGTCATCGGAGCGTTCCCGATGGAGCGCCGTCGGGAGCTGTTCGAGGAGCTGCAGCCACTGGTGACCGACTTCGACGGCCACCCCTGGGCGTGGGCCGCCCCTGAGCCCGAGTCGCCGGACAACCGCGACCAGCCGGCGCCCAGGACACCCTCTGCTGCGGCGCACTCACGCTGGAACGCGAAGAAGGACCTGTCGTTCACGCCACTCAGGCCCGAGCGCGTGGTGGAGGTGCGGTTCGACCACATGGAGGGTGACCGGTTCCGCCACACGGCGCAGTTCGTGCGGTGGCGCGATGACCGCGAGCCGGACTCGTGTACCTATGAGCAGCTGGAGGAGCCCCTCAGCTACGACCTGGCCGACGTACTCGGCACCTGATGCCGGGTCGCTCACGAACCGGGCTCGATGCCGGACCCTGATCCAAGCCCTTTCCCAGGTGCTCGCATGGTGGGACCGGTTGGCCATCGCCGGGCCGCGTCCCGGGAGAATGGCGCAGACGTCGACAGCTCGGGCGACCGACCGGGACCTCGGCGTCGAATGGCGTAGTCAGCACCGCGAAGGGACCCCGATGACCGCACACCTGCCCGAGCGCAGCCGTCTCGTCGCGAAGGCGGTCCTCGACGCCGGCCTCGACGTGGAGGTCCGCGAGCTGTCGGCCTCCACGCGCACCGCTCGTGAAGCCGCAGACGCGCTCGGCTGCGATGTCGGCGCCATCGCCAGCTCGCTGCTCTTCCTCGCCGACGGCGAGCCACTGCTCGTGATGACGAGCGGTGCGCACCGGGTCGACACGGACGTTCTCGCCGTCGAGGTCGGAGCGAACACCATCGCCATGGCCAACGCCGCGCGCGTGCGTGAGGTGACGGGCCAGGCCATCGGCGGCGTGGCCCCCGTCGGCCACCCGGCGCCGGTGCGGACCGTCGTCGACGGCTCGCTTGCCGACCATGCCGTCGTCTGGACCGCAGCCGGCACCCCGCACACCCTGATGCCGATGACCTATGACGATCTCCTCCACCTCACCGGGGGCGAGGCAGTGCGGGTCGCCTGAACTCGTCGGGTCGTCCCCTCGCGGGCCTGACCAACTGCCGCCGGATAAGCAGATTCTCCTGCCCGTCGCGGCTCTGTGCGGTTTTCTGCGGATTAGTCGCGACGACAAGTGTGTCGTGCTCATCGCGGCACGGGGGCTTACCCGGCTACCCCTCGTAGAGCGGGGTGGCGTCGTCCATGGCGTCGGCGACGGCGAGGTCCTGGCCCCGACCGCGTTCGCGCAGCCCCGCGGCTGCCCCGGAACGGTCAAGCTCCGTGCGGTTCTGGCCCAGCTTGAAGCGGCCCTTCACCTCCGTGACGCGCAGCTCCAGCCCGACGACGCCGTGCATCATGGCCTCGTAGTAGGCGGTGGGGGCTTCGTCGTGGGTCCACGGGCCGCGGTGCGCGTCGGAGGGGCAGCCGTCGGCGATGCGCTTCTCGTCGAAGTCCTCGGCGAGCGTCGTCATCTCGTCGCGCAGGCGGTCGGTGTCGCGGTGGACGCGCAGCATCCCGGCGATCTGTACCTGCTGGTAGTTCCACGTCCCGACACCTCGACCCTCTGCGCGGCCGCGCGCGGCTCCCCCGTTCTCGCTCGACTGCACACTCGGCAGCCACCGCGGCGAGATGTAGCTGTTCGGGCCCTGGATCACGACGCGGCAGGGAACCTCGTCGTCGATCCTCGTGAACTGCTCGTTGTGCCCGGATGCGTGGGCGGTCAGGGTGTCGCCGCGCCACAGCGTCGGCAGCAGCGTCGCGCAGGGGATCTCGTCGCCGTCGGCCGTGATCCACAGCGCGGCGCCGACCTCCTCGAGCAGGGCGCGGCACTCCTTCTCGTCGACCTCCTGGCTGGCGGGGATGTAGACGTAGCTCGCGGGATCCATGCGACCCACACTAGGCGCAGGTCGTCGCGGGGCCGAGTTCGGCCCGTCGGATGAGCAGATCCTCCTGCCCATCGGGCATTTGGGGCCCGGATCGGGCCTTTCCCGACGATGACAAGTGTGTTGTGCTCATCGCGGCCCGGGGAGGAGCGGAACACGGGGCGGGGGAGGGGGTCAGCGGACGGTGATCTCGTTGACCTCGGCGCGGTAGCCGCCGTCGACCTCGGGGAGATTGGTGAAGTAGACGAGCAGGTACCGGGTCGAGACGGGCTCGTCGAGCTCGATGGTGCCCGAGCCCTTGACCTTGTCCGTCGCGACGACGTTCCAGTTGGCCGACGTGCGCATCGACGCCTCCGAGCCGTTCGGCACCCGCAGCTCGACGGTGGTCGTGCCGCCCGTCAGCTGCAGATCGACCGATGCCACCTGCTGCTCCTCGCCCAGGTCGAGCACGATGCCGACGCCTGGCTTCAGCCCGCCGAGGTTCGGCCGGTTGAGGTAGCGCATGGTCTGCCAGCTGGTCGCCGGGTCGCCGTCGATCACGGCTGCGACCCCGTCCGGATTCTCCTCGCCGTTACCGCCGTCCGCCTCGGGGTCGAAGTCGCTCGCTGAGGCGATCGCGATGGGTTCGGGGACGCCGGACTGCTCCGCCGAGGCGGTGCCGCCCGCGGATACGGAGGCTGCGGGATCGGCGGCGTTGTCGCGGATGCTGTTCATGCCGACGAGGATCAGCGAGATGACGAGCGCCGCCGTGGCGAGGATCAGCACGATCCACAGGCCGCGGCGGGATTCCGGCTCGCGTCGCGCGGCCATCCCCGCATCGCCTTCGGCCGGGTCCTGGTCGCCGGCCGCGTCGCTGCCTGCCGCCAGACGGTCGAGTCGGCTCAGCTGGCCGGTGGGGCCTCCTGGGAAGCCGGCGTCCGTCGCATCTCGAGAAGAGCCGAGAGCGGCTCCGGCGGCCTCGCCGCTCGAGGAGCCGGAAGCCTCTGAGCGCGTCGCCGAACCGCCGGGGGCCAGGGAGAGCGCCAGGTCGGGCCGCTGACCGGAGGCCGCGGTCCACGACGGTGCTGCGGGTGCCCAGGAGCGGACGCGGGCCTCGAGGTCCGCCGACGCGTCGGCCGAGCCGAGCACCTGGACGAGGGCCGTGACGAACTGAGCGGCGGTGGTGATCCTCCGTTCCCCGGCGGCCCCCCGCTCGGTGATCGTGGCGCTGCAGATGCGGTCGAGGGCGGGGGAGACACCCACCTGTACGGTGTGCGCGGGTGCGGTCTCGCCGGCGATGATCGGCGCGGCAGGAAGCCCGAACTCGTCGTCCCCCGGCCAGTGACTGACCAGCATCGCGTAGAGGAGCCTGCCGAGGCCGACGACGTCCGCGGACTCGCGGTCCGACCAGGAGACCGGACGCTCATCCGCCGCCAGCGTCGCGTCGATGCCGAAGCCGACGAGCCGGACCGCGCCGACGGTCGTGATGATGACCGACTCCGGGTTGATCTGCTCGTGGAAGAGGCCCTGAGCGTGTACGCCGACCAGGGCATCGCCCAGCTCGCGGGCGACGAAGGCCGCTTCGATGGCGCTCAGCGGTCCCCCCCTCAGCAGATCACCCAGCGTGCGGCCGGGGGCGAACTCCGCCACGACGTAGGCGCCGATGCCGGCGGTGGGATCCACGATCTCGTCCGCGTCAAGGACGCGCAGGAACCGCGAGTCGGTGGCGGCGGCGCCCTTGCGGGCCGCAGCCAGCAGGGACGTGATGCGCGCATCGCCCGGTGCGACGACGTGCACGACGACGTCGCGCGACAACACCTGGTCGTGAGCCCGCCAGGACTCCGTCCCGAGACGCGTGGTGAGCAACTCCTCCAGCTCGTAGCGGGTCTGCAGCAGCGTGCCGACGGTGGCGATGCGCTGCGTCGCCTCCGCCTCGGGTTCGGGCTCCTCCGCGGGCCGGAACACGGAATCGAGGTCGAAGCCCTCGTCGTCGGCAGGCGGGGCGGGTTCGGTCACGGCGGCCATGGGCGCGGTCGCCGGCCCGGCCTCGGTGCCCTCGAACGTGTGTGTTGTCATCGCAGGCCTGGTGCGGATGACGGTCGGCGGATCGAAGTCGGGGACGTCATCGGCCCCCCGACGTGGGGACTCGTCGACGATCGCCGGCTGGATGAGCGTCGGCAGCTGGTCGTCGAACAGCTGCTCGCGGGCGGAGAGCTCGCTCGCGTCCTCCTCGGAGGCGGAGTCCCCGGTGCCGCGGCGGCCGAATCGGGTGCGGACCAGCTCACCGAGGTTGGCAAGCTCGCGCACGTGCAGGGCCTTGGCGATCAGCAGGTAGGCCGCGAGGATCAGCACCCCGCCGACGATCAGCGCGACGATGTCGCCGACCACGGCGCTCGGGATCAGGTTGATGATCGGGTCCGTCAGGAAGTACGCGGCGACACCGCCGATGGAGGATCCGAGCAGCAACCGCACGATGTGGAGGACCAGCTGGCCGCCGTCGAGGTCGGGGATCCGCTTCTTGAGCGCCTGCCACGAGAAGAACACACCGATCAGGTATGCGAGCGAGAAGGCCGTGGCGAGCGCGGCCGCGACCCAGCCCGGGTCGGTGACCACCCAGACGAGCAACCAGGCGCCGAGCATGTTGGTGCCCGCGATGATGATCTGCAGCATGAAGGGCGTCCGGGTGTCCTCCAGCGCGTAGAACGTGCGGAGGCAGACGAACTGCACCGTGTAGGGGATCAGACCGATCGCGAAGCCCATGAGGGTCCAGGCGATCCAGCTGGCGTCCTCGGAGCCGGTGCCGTGCCCGAACAGGAGCATCGCCATCGGGCCGGAGAGCGACATGAACGCGACGGTGGCGGGCACGATCGCGATCAGGGACAGCCGGATGGTCTTGGTGAACTCCTGCGCGACGCCGGCGCTGTCACCGCTGGCCGCGAGCCGCGAGGCGTTGGGGAGCATCGCGGTGGCGAGCGAGACGGTGATGAGCGAGTGCGGCAGGATCCACAGCAGGTGGGCGTTGGAGTACACCGTCGCGCCGGCGCCGTGGCCGGTCGCGGTCGCCGACGTGGCCAGCTGGTTGACCAGCATCAGGGCGACCTGGTTCACCGCGACGAAGCCGAACGTCCACTTGGTCAGCGAGAACGTCTTCCCCAGCCCCGTCCCCTTCAGGTCGAAGCGGGGCCGCAGCTTGAACCCGACGCGACGGATGAACGGCAGCAGGGTGATGAGCTGGGCGGCGATGCCGAGCGTCGAGCCGATGCCGAGCACCAGGATCTGCGCGGTGGTGAAGGCTTGGGAGTGGTCGTCGCCGTTGCCCCAGACGACGAAGTAGACGCCCATCGTGAGGATGGAGATCACGTTGTTCGTGATGGGGGCCCACATCATCGGGCCGAACTTGTCGCGTGCGTTGAGGATCTGGCCGAACAGGAAGAACGCGCCGTAGAAGAAGATCTGCGGCAGCGTCAGGTAGGTCAGCGCGACCATCGCCGCGTACTGCGACGAGAGCTCCTCGACGCGCCAGTCCGCCGACGTGTACAGCTGTGTGACGAGCGGAGCGGCCGCCGTGATGATGATCGCCACGGCCGTGACGGCGATCATGAAGGCCGTCATGATGCGGTTGGTGTACGCCTCGCCGCCGTCGTCGTCGTTCTTGATGGCCCTGACGATCTGCGGCACGAGGACCGTGTTCAGCGCCCCGCCCGCCAGCAGGATGTAGAGCGCGTTGGGCACCATCGTGGCGATGTTGAGCATGTCGGCCTGGCGGGTGCCGTTGCCGAGGATGAACGCGACCATCATGACGCGGACGACGCCGAGGACGCGCGAGATCATGGTGCCCGCGGCCATGAAGGCGCTGGCCGACAGGAGTTTCTTCGTGCTGCTGACCTGGCTCACGGCTGGACCCCCTCGGACTCCGCCCTGGCGCGTTCGCGCCGGACGGTGCGGATCCGCCACGCGGTGCCGCCGAGTACCACTGCACCCGAGACGACGATGATGATCCAGCCGACACGCCCGAAGTTCGTCGCAGTGATCTCGATGGTCACCGGAGCGTCGATGGGCACGCCGCCGGTGCTTGTCACCTGGGCGTGGACCAGTGAGACGCCGTTGGAGGAGGCCTCTGGCACTACCTCGAGCGTCAGGGCCTCGCCCGGTTGGACGGTGACGCTCTCCAGGTCGGGCACGCGGATGCGTTGGGGGGAGTCGGAGGTGAAGCGGACGTCCACGGTCACGGGGACGGCGAGCGTGTTGGTCAGAGTGGCCGGGAATGTGTTGGTGCGCGAACCCATCACGAAGGACGCCGCCGCGCGCAGGGTGACGGCGTCATTCGAGACGCGTTCGGGGGCGTTCGCCCTTGTCCAGGCCAGCGCATCCGCCTGCGTGGCGAAGTCGGCGCTGAAGGCGGTCGCGAAGAGGGAGTCGATCCCTGCGGGCTCGGTTCCGCTCAGGTCGCCGATCAGCCCGGCGTTGCCGCGGGCATCGTGCAGGGCATCGGCGACGTCGCTCCAGGCAGCCACCGTGGTGTCCGTCGGCCAGACCAGCGCGGACTGCGGCATGGTCGTGGGGACGGTGCGGGTGCGCAGGTGGTCGAGTTCGGCATCGCGCCTCGCCTCGGCGGCCGTGGTGATCAGGTAGAGGGGGGTGCGGTCGGCGACCAGGTCGTCGGCCACCTGTCTCGCGAGTTGCACGCCCTCCTCGAGGCCGCCGAGCTCAGCCTGCGACGCGGCCATGATGACGCTGGGGGCGCCGGCCTGCGAGCCGGAGCCTCCGTCGACGATCACGGTGTCGATGTCGCTGAGGTCCGCCAGCATCGACTCGTCGGCGCCGGATGACAGGACCGCAACGCTCGGCAGGTCGAGCAGCGCCTCGGGGGTGGCGGACGCGGCGGCTTCGAGCGTCGGGGAGAGCGCGCCGCTTGCTGCGGCGCGGACCAGGTCGGGGTTGCCGTAGGGCAGCCGCCAGACGGATCCCGCCGCGATCAGCTCGTCGACGCGGCGCACCCAGCGCAGCGCGACGCCGCTGCCCGACTCCTCGTCCTCCCCGACGGTGTGGGTGCCGGACATCTTCTGGGCCGCCTCGTAGAGGGCCGGGTCGAGGGCGGTCACGACGTCGGTGCGGCTCGCGCTGCCGAGCAGCGTCTCGAGTCGCCCGCCGAGCTCGTCCTCGAGGGAGTTGTCGATGAAGGTGCCGTCGGTCGTCCACGTCGGCGTGGCGGTCAGCAGCACCACCGATGAGGACTCGACGCTCCGGCCGGTGGCGGCCATCGCGATGGCTTCGCGGCCGACGACGCTGCGGCCGGTCGCATCGTTGGGCAGCCCCCGGACCTGGACGCCGATCAGGTACACCACATCGGTGGCGGTCAGCGGTGTGCCCTCGTCCGTCAGCTGGGCGACGGTGCCGCTGACGGTGAAGTCCACTCGTTCGCCTGGCCCGAACTCGTCCTCCTGCGAGATGGTGAAGTAGTTGTCCTCGCTCTGGTTCAGGCGTTCGCCCGCGGGCGGCGCCTCGAGCGCCGCGGTGACGGCGGCGCTGCTTGCCAGTGGGGTGGGGGAACGCCAGAAGTGCACGTTGGCGAAGCGGATCGGCACCGTGGAGACGTTGGTGACCGTGCCCTTGAGCGTGATGACCTGGTCCGGCTCCGTGAGGTCGATCGTCGCCGTCGAGACCGAGGAGATGGTGACGTCGAGGAACTCTCCGGCGGCGAGAGCCGGGCGCGCGGAGGCGCTGACGAGGGTCACGGCGAACAGCGCGGCGGCGAGGGCTGCGCGCAGCAACCGGGAGGAAATCACCGTCTCATGGTAGTCGGACGCCGCGGCGGCCCCGCAGCAAAGCCTCCCGACGCGCGGACGCCCTCAGGTGGGCGACCCCGGTAGAACGACGGCGTCGCGCACCTCGTCGAGGATGGCCTGCATCGCGAAGCGCGCGGTCGCGGGGTCCCCGCGGAAGATCGCCTCGGCGACGGCCTCGTGGCCGTCGAGGGCCTCGGGCTGTGGGCGGGGGGGCATCAGGCCGAGCTCCGTACGGCCGGTCAGCACGACGGCGACGATGTCGCTCAGCGCGGCGAACAGCTCGTTGCCGCTCAGCGCCAGGATCGTGCGGTGGAAGTCGATGTCCACCTGGAGGAACTCGGTCAGCTCGCCCGCCTCGCCGAGCCTGCGCAGCTCCGAGGCCAGGGGCATCAGCCGCGCACGGGCGTGCACGTCGCCGTTGCGGGCCGCGCCTTCCGCCGCTGCCGGCTCGACGGCCAGGCGCAGGTGCGTGAGGGAGCGGAGCTGTTCCTCGCGTCGCGTGGAGTGGAGCCGCAGATCGATGAGTGAGGAGTCGAGCACGTGCCACAGCGACTTCTCCTGTGCGACCAGCCCGTGCCGTCGGCGGGTCCGCACCAGGCCCATCGTCTCGAGCTGGCGTGCCGCCTCGCGCGCGACCGTGCGGGAGACGTTGAACCGGCCCTGGATGTCCTCCAGCGTCTGGGGCTGGCCGATCTCCCAGACGCCGTCGATGATCTCGATGCCCAGCGTGCGGGTGACCCCCTCATGCAGGAGGCCTCCGGGGCCGGTCGCTTCGCCGGCCGGATCGACGTCGATTCTCATGACCCGAGTTTAGTGAGGGCATACCCTGCGTGCCTCACGGACTCCCTGTGCAAAGAAAGGTAATACGATTCTCTTGTCAAGGAACACCTTTACGGGTTATGGTCATCCCACAGACGGGCACAGATGCCCGACGAGAAGGGTCAAAGATGACGGATACAGACCACCAGAGCATCCACCTGGTCCTCATGGGCGTCGCGGGCTCCGGGAAGACCACGATCCTGCACGCGCTGGCAGACCGGCTCGGCTGGTCGGTGGCGGAGGGCGACGCCTTCCACCCCGAGGCGAACGTCGCCAAGATGCAAGCCGGGCACCCGCTCACCGACGAGGACCGCTGGCCCTGGCTGGAGCGGATCGTGACGTGGACCCACGTCGAGGACGCCGCGGGCAGGGACACGCTCGTCACCTGCTCCGCGCTGCGCCGCGTCTACCGCGACAAGCTCCGCGAGGCTCCCGGCCGCACGATCTGCGTGCACCTGGCCGGGGCCGAGAAGCTGATCGCCGAGCGGATGGCCGCCCGCGCGGGGCACTTCATGCCCACCTCGCTGCTGCCGTCGCAGATCGCGACGCTCGAACCCCTGGGCGACGACGAGGACGGCATCGTCGTCGACGTCAACCAGACCACAGAGGAGATCACCGACGAGATCGTCTCGCGGCTGCACCTCGTCGCTGCCGACTACCACACCCACCACTGACACCGGAGTCACCCATGACCACTCAGCTCGTTCTCGCGGCCCTGGCAGGTATCGCCGTCATCGTCGCGCTCATCGTCTGGCTCAAGATCCATCCCTTCCTGGCGCTGATGGCCGGCGCCGGCACGATGGCCATCGCGGCCGGAACCCCCTACCAGGACCTGTTCTCCTCCTTCACGACGGGGCTCGGCGACACCATTGCGGGCGTCGGCCTGCTGATCGTGCTCGGCTCGATCATCGGCACACTGCTCGTCCACTCGGGCGGCGCCGATGTGATCGTCGATACCATCCTCGCGAAGACCCCCGTGAAGCGGCTGCCATGGGCCATGGCGCTCATCGCCTTCGTCGTCGGCATCCCGCTGTTCTTCGAGGTCGGCGTCGTGATCCTGATCCCCGTCGTGATGTTCGCCGCGCACCGCGCCAAGCTGCCCGTGATCCTGCTCGGCATCCCCGCGCTCGCCGGCCTCTCCGCGCTGCACGGCCTCGTGCCTCCGCACCCCGGACCCCTGATCGCGATCGACGCGCTGGGCGCCAACCTCGGCCTGACGCTGGGCTTCGGCCTGCTCGTCGCCATCCCCTGCGTCGCGATCTCCGGCCCGATCCTCGGCCGCGTGATGGCGAAGTGGGTCCCGATCCCGGCCCGCGAGAACTTCCTCGGCGAGGTCGACACGGATGCCCGCGACGGCCGCAGGCCCTCCTTCGCCGCGGCGCTGATCGTCGTCCTGCTTCCCGTGGTCCTCATGCTCGCCCGCACCGTCGTGGAGATGGCGGGCTCCGAGGAGTCCGGGCTCGGCCAGGCCGTCGTGTTCGTGGGCACGCCGCTGATCGCGCTGACCATCACCACCGTCGTCGCGATGTTCCTCCTGGGCTACACCTTGGGCCGCACCCTGAAGCAGGTCTCCGACACCGTCGGCTCCTCCTTCGCGCCGATCGCCAGCATCCTGTTGATCGTTGCGGCGGGCGGCGGCTTCAAGCAGACGCTGGTCGACTCCGGCATCGCCGACGTCATCGCGTCGGGCATCGTGCAGGCCTCAATCCCCGTGATCCTGGCCGGCTGGATCGTCTCGGCGCTCATCCGCGTCGCCACGGGCTCCGCGACCGTCGCGACCATCACGGCCTCGGGCATCATGGCCCCGCTGGCGACAGACCTCACCTCCCCGCACCTTGCGCTGCTCGTGCTGGCCATCGGCTCCGGCTCGGTGTTCCTCTCCCACGTCAACGACGCGGGCTTCTGGCTGGTCAAGGAGTACTTCGGCATGACGGTCGGCCAGACCTTCAAGACCTGGTCGCTGATGGAGACCGTGCTGTCCGTCACGGGCCTCGCCTCGGTGATGCTGCTCTCGCTCGCTTTCTGACAAGGAGTTACACATGCAGTTGGGAATGATCGGGCTCGGCCGGATGGGCGCGAACCTCGCAAGGCGCCTGCTGCGCGCCGGCCACGAGGTCGTCGCCTACGACGTCAACGCGGAGTCGGTGGCCGAGCTGGCCGCAGACGGCGCGGTCGGCGCCTCGTCGCTGGCGGACCTCGTGGCGCGGCTCGCGCCGCAGCGGACCGTGTGGATCATGATCCCCGCGGGCTTCGTCGACGGGACTCTCGACGGGCTGGTCGGCCTCCTCGATGCCGGTGACACGGTCATCGACGGCGGCAACTCCTACTACCGCGACGACCTTGGCCGCGCTGCCCGGCTCGGGGAACTGGGCGTCGACTACGTCGACGTCGGCACCTCCGGGGGCGTGTGGGGGCTTGAGCGCGGCTACTGCCTGATGATCGGCGGACCCGAGACGACGGTGCGGCGGCTCGACCCGCTGTGGCGGGCGCTCGCGCCCGGCGCGGGCGAGGCCGAGCCGACGGCGGGGCGTGGCGAGCCCGCCGGCCGCACGGCCCAGGACGGCTACCTGCACTGCGGCCCGACCGGCGCCGGGCACTTCGTGAAGATGGTCCACAACGGCATCGAGTACGGGATGATGGCGTCGATCGCGGAGGGGATGGCCATCCTGGCCGGCGCCGACGCGGGGCTGACCGACCACGTCGTCGACGCCGAGACCGCGCCCCTGCGCGACCCGGAGAACTACCGGTACCGCTTCGACCTGGGCGAGGTCGCCGAGGTGTGGCGCCGGGGCAGCGTCGTCGGGTCGTGGCTGATGGACCTCACCGCCTCCGCGCTGGCCGCCGACCCCGACCTCACCGGCTTCTCCGGCCGCGTCTCCGACTCGGGGGAGGGCCGCTGGACGGTGCTCGCCGCCGTCGAGGAGGGCGTTCCGACGCCCGTCATCTCGGCCGCGCTCACCTCACGGTTCGCGTCGCGGGGTCTCGACGAGGTGGCCTCGAAGATCCTCTCGGCGCAGCGCGCGCAGTTCGGCGGCCACGACGAGCGCAAGCACCTGGATTGACCGGCTGGTCGCGGCCCGCCGGGAGGCGTTGACATACTCATGACGTGATCGACGCGTGGACCTGGCCCGCCTATGTGGGCATCCTTCTGGGGGCTGCCGCCTTCGTGGCGCTGTTCGTGCCCATCCTGGTGTGGGAGTCGCGGCGGATGGGCCAGATCCGCCTGATGCGGGTCGTCGGGGCCGCGGCCGTCGCCGTCTACGGGGTCGCGCTGATCGCCTACACGCTGCTGCCCGTCCCCGATGGGCAGTGGTGCGCCGCCAACCCGTCGCCGCCGCGCAACCTGAAGCCGCTCAGCTTCGTCGGGGACCTGCTCGACTACTACCGGGCCAACGGGCTCCGCTCGCTGCTGCGCAGTTTCGTGTTCCTGCAGGTCGTGTTCAACGTCGTGCTGTTCCTCCCCTTCGGCGGCCTGTGGAGGCGGTACTTCGGCGGGCGGGTCGTCACGGCGACGCTGCTCGGGTTCTGCGCGTCGGTGGCGATCGAGGTCACCCAGACGACGGGGGCCCTCGGCCTTCTGCCCTGCGCGTACCGGGTCGGCGATGTGGACGACGTGTTCCTCAACACGACCGGCGCCCTCATCGGCGCCGCCCTCGCGGGGGCGTTGTTCTTCTTCGTTCCGGACGCCCGTTCCGAGTCGCGGCGACGTGGCCGTCCCCGTCTCGTCACCCGGAGCCGTCGACTGGTCGGCATGCTGGTCGACTATGCGCTGCTGGCCGCGGTGCAGGCGTCGGTCGCGCTGGGCTGGCGCGCGACGCAGTACTGGATTCTCAAGGTGCCAGCCAATCGCCTCGACGAGGTCGACGGCGTCTTCTGGGGCGGCGTCGTCGGCCTCATGCTGGTCGTCGTGGCCCCCTGGTTCACCGCGAGCGGTGCGTCGCTGGGCCAGCGGACGGTGTGGCTGACGCCGGGCGGGGAGAAGGCCGGCTTCTGGCGGCATGCTGCGCGTTCCCTGATGGGGTTTGGCGGCTGGGCTCTGCTCAGCACGATCGCCACGGTGCCCGGTCTGCCCGCCGGGGCCGTCTCGGCGCTTCAGCTGGCCGCATCGGTGCTCGTCGGCGCCACGTTCATCGCGCTGATCGTCGACCGGAGCGGCCGCGGGCTGTCGTTCCGCGCCGCGGGTCTGGCGGTCGTCGACTCGCGGGCCTGAGGTCAGGCGAGCTCCACCCGCGGCAGGTTGGCCCGGGCCGCCTCGCCGAGGGCCGGGCCGCGGTGTCCGGCTACGTGCGCGGCGGCCGCCGCGAGGCCGTGCCGCACCCACCCCGTCGGTTCGTCCCCGTCGAGCACGCCCCAGGCGAGGCCCGCCACCAGCGCGTCGCCCGCCATCACCGACTGGACCGGACGCTCGACGGGGCACGCGGCGGTCGCGTCGCGGGCGCCGTCGAGGAACGCGACGCCATCGGCTCCAAGCGACACCAGCGGCAGCCGCGCCCCGGCGGCGGCGAAGGCATCGAGCGCGACGCGCACCCGGTCGGCGGGATCGGCTGCGGCCACGGCCGGGAGGGCCAGGATCTCGTCGTCGTTCGGCTTGAACGCCAGCACGCCCGGCACCTTCAGCGCGGCGACGAGCGCGTCCTTCTGCGCGTCGACGATCACCCGCGCGCCGCGGGCCAGGCAGGCGCGCGCCAGGTCCGCCCACGTCGTGGCGGGCAGCCCGGACGGCGTCGACCCGTTGAGGGTGACGACATCCCCGGGGGCCACGTCGGTGAGCAGGCGGCGCGCCAGGTCGTCCAGCGGCGCCTCGTCGGCCAGGTGGAACCCGGCGCCGACGAAGTGCGCCGCGACCTTCTCGCCCGTCTGGTCGACGAGCGTCAGGTTGTGCCGGGTCGCGCCCGGTACCGCGACGAGCGTGTGCGCGATGCCTTCGGCCGTCAGACGCGCTGAGTAGTCGACCTCGTCGTCGGCCCCGATGAGCGCGTACGCCACCGTGTCGAGGCCCAGCGCGACCGCGGTCCTGGCGCAGCTGATGCCCTTGCCGGAGCAGACCGAGCGGAAGTCGTGCATGGCCCCGACGCCGCCCCAGGCCAGGCCGCTGACCGTGAAGTAGTCGTCGTAGCCGGTGTTCAGGGTGACGGTGCGCAGGACTGCCATGGCGCCAAGATACCGGCGGGGCCGGCGGTCAGCGGGCGGCCCACCACTCCTTCAGCAGTCGGACGGCGTCGTCGTGCTCGCGCGGGCCGTTCTCGGTGCGGTCCTCGAGCAGGAAGCGGTACGCCTCGCCGACCTCGCGGCCCGGCCTGATGCCCAGCACGGCCATGATCTCGTCGCCGTCGAGGTGCGGGCGCAGCGCCTGGAGCTCCTCCTGCGCGGCCAGTTCGTCGATGCGCCACTCGAGCTCCTCGTAGCTGCGCCGCAGCCGCGTTGCCTTCTGGCGGTTGCGGGTCGTGCAGTCGGCGCGGGTGAGGATGTGCAGGTGCTCAAGCTCGTCGCCGGCGTCGCGCACGTAGCGGCGGACGGCGGCATCGCTCCAGCCGCCATCGCCGTATCCGTGGAACCTCAGGTGCAACTCGATCAGCTTCGCGACGGACTTCACGACGGCGGCCGGGTACGTCATGGCCTTCAGACGCTTCTTGATGAGCTTGGCGCCGACGATGTCGTGGTGGTGGAACGTGACCTTCGAGCCCTCGAACCGTCGGGTGGCGGGCTTGCCGGCGTCGTGCAGCAGCGCGGCGAGGCGGTTGACGATGTCGGGCTGGTGGCCGCGGGCCTTCTCCAGCTCGATCGCCTGGTCGAGGACGGTGAGCGAATGCTGGTAGACGTCCTTGTGGCGCGCGTGTTCGTCGAGTTCGAGCTGCATTGCGGACAGTTCGGGGATGAAGTGGTCTGCCACACCCGTGCGCACGAGCAGGTCGATGCCCTCGCGGGGAGCGTCGGTCAGCAGCAGGCCGGAGAACTCCGCCTGGATCCGCTCGGGGGAGACGATCTCGATCCGATCGGCCATGCCCTTCATGGCGGCGACGACGTCGGGCGCGACGCTGAACCCCAGCCGCGAGGCGAAGCGCGCGGCGCGCAGCATGCGCAGCGGGTCGTCGGAGAAGCTGATCTCGGGCGTCGACGGGGTGCGGATGATGCCGTCGGCGAGGTCGTCGAGGCCGCCGTAGGGATCAAGGAAGGCCTTGGTGGCGACGTTGATCGCCATGGCGTTGACGGTGAAGTCGCGGCGGATCAGGTCGCCGTCGATCGTGTCGCCGAACGCCACCTCGGGCTTGCGGGACTCGCTGCGGTACACGTCGGCGCGGAAGGTGGTGACCTCGATCTGCCACTGCGTGCCTCCGGACTTCTTGAGGGCTCCGATGGTGCCGAAGTCCTTGCCGATGTCCCACGTCGCGGGGGTGAACTGCTTCAGCAGCGCGTGTGTCTCGTCGGGGGTGGCGGAGGTGGTGAAATCGAGGTCGTGCCCCAGCTCGCCGAGCAGGGCGTCGCGGACGGAACCGCCGACCAGGAAGATCTCGTGTCCGGCCTCGGAGAACAGGCGACCCAGATCGTCGATGACGGGCGCAATGCGCAGGAGTTGGCGCATCGCGTTGGTCTGGGCTTCGGTCAGACTGGGCACGAGGCACGATTCTAGTGCCGCTCATCGCACTCAAGCCCCGGGAGGAGCCCAGATGTCGGAAATCGGCGTTGCCGCAGCCCAGTTCGGCCCCGTCGCGGACGAGGCCGCCAATCTCGAGCGCATCCGGGAACTCGCCACGCAGGCGGCCGGCCGCGGCGCCCGCGTGGTCGTCCTCCCGGAATACTCCAGCTACTTCGTCGACCCGTTCGACGACACGCTGGCGGCCCACGCCCAGAGCGTCGACGGCCCCTTCGTCGCGGGCCTGCGCGACCTGGCGGCTAGCCTCGACCAGGTGCTCGTCGCCGGACTGCTGGAGCAGGGATCGGGCGAGCGGGTCCGCAACACCGTCGTCGCGGTCGGGGCCGACGGCCCGCTCGCCACCTACCGAAAGGCCCATCTCTACGACGCGTTCGGGCAGCGCGAGTCCGACCGGGTGGAACCCGGCGAGCTGACGGCGCCGGAGACCTTCGACCTCGACGGCCTCCGGTTCGGGCTGGTCACCTGCTACGACCTACGGTTCCCGGAGTCGACGCGCGTGCTCGCCGACGCGGGCGTCACCGCGGTCCTGATGCCCGCGCAGTGGGTCCGCGGCCCTCTCAAGGAGGACCACTGGGCGACGCTGATCGCGGCGCGGGCCATCGAGAACACCTGCTACGTGGCGGCCGCCGACCACCCGCCGAAGTACGGCATCGGGCTCAGCCGGGTGGTCGACCCGCAGGGCGTGACGCTCGCCGGCGTCGGGGCGGGCGACGGGCTCGCCGTCGGCTTCCTAGTGGCCGACGAGGTCCGCCGGGTGCGCGAGCGGAACCCCGCCCTGGAGCTGCGCCGGTACCGGGTCGTACCGCGCGGATAGGCGCCCGCGACCGCGGTCCGATCCTGTGCGGGAGGGGTGACACCGGACTGCCTGACCTAGTTGGCGCGAAGACCAAGCCTCTGGTGTTCCTGCACTAAGCTGCACTGACTAGTACACACACCTCTCGGAAGGTCGATTCATGCCATCTACTGCTACGTGTGAAGAGTGCGGGGAAGAGTTCGACCTGGTGGAGCTTGAGGATGGTTACTGCGAGATGTGTAACGAGTCACTCGCCGCCGCCGGCCGGGACGCGATGGACCCCGACGGGAACGGCTACGACGATTACGGCAACTGGGACCCCGAGCGCCTCGGTTTCTAGATCAGACCACTAGTTCCACGACCGACGTCCCTTGCGGGAGCTGTGCGACCACAGAAGCCCCGCGCAACCAGCTTCCGTTAGCCCAGGGCGACATCCGGACTCTCCGTCCCTCGTCTCACCCGTACCGACCCCGTCCCGACGCTCGCCACGATGGGCCCCAAGAAGCCATTGGTTGCAAAACCCCTACTCAGACGCCCCTCCAGCGCGACTAGCCGCCCCGCTTCTGTTGACGTGGCTGCCTCGCCACGTAGGGGCGAGGCAGCCAGTTCAGATACTGAAGTCGTCGTGCAGCGCCACCCGGCTCAGCTCGAACCGACCATCTGGGAGCGCCCAGTAGTGGATGCGGCGAGCGGAGGCGGTATTGATCTGAAGGCTGGCCCTCCAGGCAACTGCACCGTCCGCCCGGACGCGGACCGGATCAGCGCCGCCGGTTCCTGTCCGAAGGCGATGCACTTCCCGACCAGTGATCTGCGACGCTCGACCGGTGACGATCTCGACCACCACATCGGCGATCTTTTCTGCCTTGATTCCCTCCAAGGTGGCCACTGACTCAAGGAACTGCGGGCCGATGAGGTACTCGCCCAGCTGAAGCTCGGCCTGTTCGCTCTGGATGGTCCTCTTCGCCCACTGGCCGAGGACGCGATAGCGGAAGCCCTGCTCGGCATCAGCGAAACGGGGTTCATCGTCCGCGCCGGCCGGGTTCAGGTTGCCAGCTTTACGGAGTCGTGCCTTGGTGGACTTCAGCTCACTCGCGGCACGGTTGGCACGCCGCTCGGCCTGCTCGTACAGGTAGCGGAGCTGCTCCCGTTCGTCAGCCGCAGCATCGACTTCACTCTTCCAGGTGGCCACCTCCTTGTTCAGGCGGCCGATCTCGGCCTTGAGCCCATCGATCTGCAGCAACAGAGTCCTCGTCGGCGTCGCGGCTGGCGCTTTCATGTCACGCTGCCTGGGCGGACCGGGAAGCGGTATCTGCAGCGGCGTCGGCCTCGGTTCGACGGCCGTGACTGGCTCCGCGGGCGCGGCTGGCGGGGTTACCTGTAGCGGTGGGACGATCTCGGCTTCGTCCTCGTCGCAGGGGTCCGGCTCGACTGGATCCTCAATCAGCCATGGTGGTCCGCCGTCGAGGAGCGCCGGCGCCGGCACGACGGTCTCGTCATCGTCGACGTCACTGAGGGTGAGCGCCCAGACTGGGCCGGTGGAAGCGAGTCGCGCGGTCACGACCTCTCCGACGGTCATCAGTATGTTGAGGTCATCGAGCGGGTTACTCGTGACGTCCTCTGGACGAATGGTCGCTGTCACGGCGGGAGCCAGTGTCTTCGGGTAGAGGAGCAGCTCCGCGGACTCGTTGTGAACGGCTGACACCCGTGCGAGGACAACGTCTCCGACCGAGTAGGCGCCCAGAGCGGTCGCAGGGTCGATCAGGCTCTTGGTGACATCAACACGGTTGGTCTGCGGGTCATACCATCCGTGAACGCGTTGGCCAGCAGCAAGCAGGCGCTCGATGGCCACATCCTCAACCGTCAGTTCCTCTGCGATCGTGGCAGGCAGTCGGTTGCCCACATCGACCAAGGCGCGGCCCGCAACAACCAGCTTCACCAGCGCAGTGACCTCCCGGAGGAAACGCGTCGGCTTGGTCTGCAGGAGGCCTGCAGCCACGGCCATCCGGAACATGTCGGAGATCAGGTCCTGTGTCGCCTTCTCACCGTCCCTGCTTCCCCAGGCGAAGTGCAGGGGCGAGATCCTCAGGTCCCTCGACCACTCGTGGCCCACGGGATAGACCCGCCCGGCACCCCCGTAGACCTGCGTTCCGTCAGGCATCCGGTCCGAGAACTCCCAGGAAGCCTCTCCTGTAGGCATGAGGTAGACATCTGCCAGTTCCCCGGCCTCTCGCGCGATCTCCTCAACATCGATCCACGGCTCCTCGCGCGTCGCCGGGATCGACACCACCACGACCGGCCGCTTACGCGAACCACCATTCAGCAGATCAGCAAGAGCACCTGCCGCACCAGCGTCATCGACCCGATGAATCGTTACCACAGCTACTCCCCAAACCACGTGAATGTCGACGAAGCCTCTGCTCGCGCTCTCACCCAGTAAGTAGTCGCGATCGACCCCGGTTCGTCCTGACCTCGTCACGGGCCAGTGCAAGCAGATGCATCACTGTCACCGTATCGAGAGGGTCCGACATGTGAGGCACCGATGCGGTGAAGGTCGGAGCGAAGGCACCCGAGGGTGGGCAGTTCTTCGCCCGCTGGTCCTACGAGCCGGTGAAGCACGCAGCTGATGATGATGGCTTGTTCCAGGAACCAGGGGCTGGCGAGATCATCGACGGCTACCGGAAGATCGACAACATCACCGACCACGCGCTGGCCGAGTACCGCAAGGCCTTCGGCACCAAGGTCTCCAAGGACGACATCTTCCACTACGTCTACGGCGTTCTGCACTCGTCTGAGTACCGGACACGGTTCGAGGCCGATCTGAAGAAGATGCTGCCCCGCATCCCCCTCGCCCCGAGCACCGAAGCATTCGACGCGTTCGTTGCTGCCGGCAAGCGGCTGATGGATCTGCACATCAACTACGAGAACGTCGCCCCGTACCCGCTCGATGAGGTCGTGCAGGCCCCGCGGGCATGACCGAGGAGGAGCTGTTCCGGGTCGAGAAGAAGATGGCCTACGGCGGTAAGGGGAAGGCCAAGGACCGCTCGGTGCTGGTCTACAACAGCCACGTAACGCTCCGCGGGATCCCGGCCGAGGTAGACGAGTATCAGCTCGGGTTACGCTCCGCGTTGGACTGGATCATCGACCGCTACTGGATCCGCACCGACAAGAACTCTCACATCGTCAACGACCCGAACACCTACAGTGACGATCCGCGCTACATCATCGATCTGATCAAGCGCGTCGTCACCGTCTCGGTGGAGACCGTCAAGATCGTCAAAGGGCTTCCTTCGTTGGGGCTCAGCGACTAGCGGGCGGCCGTCCCTCGTTTGTACTCAGGCCGCGGGAATCGGTTGGTCATCCACTGCGGACCGTGCCCCAGGACCCGTCCAATTTGGGCGGAGGGGACCCGGTCGGCTTGCAGCTCCTGCACGAGCTCACCGAGCTCCGTCTCAGTTGCAGATCGCAGGGCGTCTTCCTCCGCCTGGGTGAGCGGTCTCCATCTGGGCCGTGACTGCCGGGGCCGTGGTCCCCGATCTGCCGGCTTCGCCCGGTGTGGATGTGGCGGATCTTGCCCCGACGCTTACGCTGGTACGGGCGACCCGCACAGTGGGCCGTCGGGGGAGAAGGAATCTTAAGGACGTCACATGGCCAAGTCACCAAGCTCCGGAGGCAAGCGCGGGAAGACGAAGTCCCGCGCCCGCACGATCTGGGGCCGCATCGGCATCGGCGCCCTCGTCGCGTTCATCGTCGTCGGCCTGACCGGGCTCGGTGGCCTGTTCTTCCTCTACACGACCACCGACCTGCCGGACCCCAACTCCGACTTCACGACGAACACCACGTTCATCTATTACGCCGACGGCGAGACGCAGATGAGCTCCCTGTCGGTGCAGAACCGCGTCAGCCTCGACTACGAGGACATGCCGCAGGTCATGAAGGACGCCGTCGTGGCCGCCGAGAACCGGTCCTTCTGGGAGGACCCGGGCTTCTCCATATCCGGCATGGCGCGCGGCGCGTGGAGCATCGCCACCGGCGGTGAGCTCCAGGGCGGCTCGACCATCACGCAGCAGTACATCAAGATCCTCTACCTCGACTCCAGCCAGACGGTCACCCGCAAGGTCCGCGAGCTGATGCTCGCCACCAAGATGGGCCGCGAGATGCCCAAGGAGGACATCCTCGAGGGCTACCTCAACACCATCTACTTCGGCCGCGGCGCCTACGGCATCCAGGCGGCCTCCCGCTCCTTCTTCCTGAAGGACGCCAAGGACCTCAGCCTCTCGGAGGCGGCGGCGCTCGCGGCGATCCTGAACAACCCCAGCGCCTTCAACCCGTCCGGCGGCGACGAGAAGCTCGAGGCACTCTACGACCGCTACACCTACGTCCTCGACGGCATGCTGTCCATGGGGACCATCACGCAGGCCGAGCACGACGAGGCGTACGGCTCGCTGCCCGAGTTCCCCGAGGTCCCCGTCAACAACCGCTACGGCGGCTCGAAGGGCTTCCTGGTGAAGATGGCCGAGGAAGAACTCGTCGAGCACGGCTTCTCCGAGGAGGAGATCCAGGGCGGCGGACTGCGCATCGTCACCACGATCGACAAGACGATGCAGGACGCGGCCGCCAAGACAGCGAAGGCCTACACGAAGCAGGCGGCCGAGGACGCGTACGGCGACCCGGATCCCGCCGACCTGCACGTCGCCATCTCGTCGGTCGACACGTCCAACGGGGCGATCCTGGCGCAGTACGGCGGCCCTGACTACGTGAAGAACCAGCGCAACTGGGCGACGACCGACCGTCCGGCGGCGTCGACGTTCAAGACCTTCGCGACCATCGCTGGGCTGCGCAACGGCTTCTCGCTCGACTCAACCTTCAACGGCAACACGTTCGTGCCGCGCGGCGACACGCAGACCATCCGTAACGAGTTCAGCTACCAGTACGGCCCTGCCGTCACGCTGCGGAAGGCGACCGCCGACTCGATCAACACCGCCTTCGTCGACATGACGCAGCAGATCACCAACGGCGCCAGCGAGGTCGAGAAGGCCGCCAACGACGCGGGCGCCCCGACCAGCCGCGGCTGGGACCTCAACAACCGCATCGCGCTCGGCGCCGCCGAGGTGAGCCCGCTCAACATGGCCAACTCGTACGCCACCCTCGCCAACGGCGGGGAGCGCAACGACACCCACATCGTCGCGCAGGTCATGGACAGCGAGGGCAAGGTCATCTACGAGGCCGACCCCGGCTCGGAGCAGACCATCGAGAAGAACGTCGCGGCCAACGTGACCGACGCCCTGACCTCCGTGGTCACGGAGGGCACCGGCACCCGGGCCTCGGCGCTCGGCCGCCCCGTCGCGGGCAAGACCGGCACCAACGGCGTCGAGGACGCCATCACGTCGGCCTGGTTCGTCGGCTACACCAAGCAGATCTCGACGGCCGTGATGTACGTCGCGGGCGACTCCGGCAATGAGGATCTCGAGGACTACAAGCGGCCCCAGGATCCGACGTTCTTCGGCTCCAGCTACCCGCTGATGACATGGGTCGACTACATGATGATCGCCACCGACGGGATGGACGTCGAGCAGTTCGACACCGCCGACGACATCTTGCCCGAGGTCAGCACCAGCCCCGCGGCGACCAGGTCAGCCAGCCCGACGGCGTCGGCGTCACCCACACCGTCGGAGACCCCGTCCGAGGAGCCGTCAAAGGAGCCCACGACCGCGGCCCCGACCACCGCCGCCCCGACCACGGCAGCCCCGACGACCGCGGCTCCCACGACAGCGACGCCCACCCAGGCTCCGACGACCGCGACGCCCACGAAGGAGCCGACCAGGGCGACGCAGCAACCGACCGCGAAGCCCGATGAGACCGGCGTCGCCGGTGGCGACGGGGACGGGGACGGGGACGGGGATGCCGGCCAGGGCGCGGGCGACGGCGGCAGCGAGGGATAGCGTCCGGGGCGCCCACTAGAGTGATGGGCGTGACCAACGCGATGTGGCCCCGGCTCGGTGGCCCGATGGGCAGCCACGCGGCTCCGAGGGGACTCTGGTTCAACCCGCTGCCCTGGATCCTGCTGGCCGGCACCGCGGTCTTCCTCGTCCTGTTCCTCAGGCACACGCCGTGCGTGCAGGTCGCGGCCGACAACGCCGTCAACGTCTACATACGCGTCTGCTACTCCGACATCCAGGCCACGTTCCTGTCCCAGGGGTTCGGGCAGGGGGTCTCCGCCTTCGGGACCGACGCCATGACCTTCCCGCCGCTGACGGCCGCGTTCATCTACACGACTCAGCTGATCGGCGCGTGGGTGTTCGGTTCCTCGGTCTACCCTGGTGTCGCGCTGCAGGAACAGGTCGACGCGTCCGTAGTGTTCTTCGGGCTGACGGCCGTCGGGCTGTTCGTGTGCCTGCTCGTCACGCTGCTGTGCCTCGCCCGGCTGAGCCTCGACTCCGACGCCAGGCGACCGAGCTGGGACGCGATGATGGTCGCCGCGTCGCCCGTCGTGCTGGCCGTCGGGCTCATCAACTGGGACCTGTTCGGCATCGCGCTGACATGCCTCGGCATGTTCCTCTTCGCACGCCGAGCCGTCGTCGAGTCGGGCATCGTGCTCGGGCTGGCCGCCTGCGCGGCGACCATGCCGATCGCGATCGTGCTGGCCGTCACCGTCGCGTGCGGGTTGCGGGGCGGCTGGAAGGTCGCGCTGCGCTTCGCCGTGCCCGCCGTCGCCGCGTTCTTCCTGGTCCACCTGCCGCTGCTGATCCAGGACTTCGACTCGGTCTACGCCTTCTACCACGGCGAGATCAACAAGGACACGGGCTACGGCTCGCTCTGGTACCTGGCGTCGCTGATGGGCGCCTCGACGCGCAGCACCGGGTCGCTGGCGTTCGTGCTGCTGATGCTCGGGTTCGGCATCCTGATCGCCTGGCTGTACGTCACGCACCGCACGCCGCGCGTCGGGTCGCTGGTCGCGGTGATGCTGCTCGCCACCTGCCTGCTCGGCCCGGCCTACCCGCCCCAGACGGCGCTGTGGCTGCTGGTTGCCGTCTACTGGGCCCGCCCGTACCGCTGGGAGATGGCGGCCTTCACCATCACGCAGGTCGCGTACTACCTGGCCATCTGGCCCTGGCTGAACGGCTCGCTGACCAGCGCCCAGTCGGGTCCGTACGCGGTGTACTGGCTCGCGATCCTCGCCCGCGCGGGCGTCGAGGCCTGGCTGCTGGTGTCCTGCCTGCGCGACATCGCCACCCCCCGCCGCGACCTGCTGCGCACCCCGTCGTCCCCGGACCCCATCGGCGGTGTCCTGAACGACGGCGAGACCCTCACGAGAGTCGCCCCGCCGCTCCCGGCAGACCCGCCGCCGCTCTACCGCTCCGATGCCTGTCTGTCGGTTCCCTGAGCCTCTCTTTCGGTTCCCTGAGCTTGTCTGTCGGTTCCCTGAGCCTGTCTGTCGGTTCCCTGAGCCTGTCTGTCGGTTCCCTGAGCCTGTCCTTCGGTTCCCTGAGCCTGTCGAAGGGCGCCGAAGCGAAGCGAGGCGGAAACCCCAGCCCTGACCTTTCGCTTCGCTCAAGGCACCTCGACAAGCTCGGCGACCCGGTTCCCTGAGCTTGTCTGTCGGTTCCCTGAGCCTGTCGAAGGGCGCCGAAGCGCAGCGAGGCGGAAACCCCAGCCATGACCTTTCGCTTCGCTCAAGGCACCTCGACAAGCTCGGCGACCCGGTTCCCTGAGCCTGTCTGTCGGTTCCCTGAGCCTGTCGAAGGGCGCCGAAGCGCAGCGAGGCGGAAACCCCAGCCATGACCTTTCGCTTCGCTCAAGGCACCTCGACAAGCTCGGCGACCCGGTTCCCTGAGCCTGTCTTTCGGTTCCCTGAGCCTGTCGAAGGGCGCCGAAGCGCAGCGAAACGAGTACCCCAGCCATGACCTTTCGCTTCGCTCAAGGCACCTCGACAAGCTCGGCGACCCGGTTCCCTGAGCATGTCTGTCGGTTCCCTGAGCCTGTCTGTCGGTTCCCTGAGCCTGTCGAAGGGCGCCGAAGCGCAGCGAGGCGGAAACCCCAGCCATGACCTTTCGCTTCGCTCAAGGCACCTCGACAAGCTCGGCGACCCGGTTCCCTGAGCCTGTCTTTCGGTTCCCTGAGCCTGTCTGTCGGTTCCCTGAGCCTGTCGAAGGGCGCCGAAGCGCAGCGAGGCGAGTACCCCAGCCATGACCTTTCGCTTCGCTCGAGGCACCTCGACAAGCTCGGCGACCCGGTTCCCTGAGCCTGTCTGTCGGTTCCCTGAGCCTGTCGAAGGGCGCCGAAGCGCAGCGAGGCGGAAACCCCAGCCATGACCTTTCGCTTCGCTCAAGGCACCTCGACAAGCTCAGGGGCTCGTCAGACCCAGCGCACCTCGTCGCAGGTCACGGTCGTCATGCGCGTCGTGACGGGCACCTCGTCGCCGACCTGGACGGGTGACGCGTCGCCCGGCACGAAGATCATCGACGAGTGCATGTGCGGCGGCTCGGCGAAGTCGCGCTTCCGGCCGCCGATTGTGAACGGCGACAGGGTGCGCTCCATGGCGTCGAGCACGCCCGTCGAGATGGTGACGAGGCGCTGCTTGAGGGTGCGCTGGTGCACGGGGGCGGCCATCGCAACGATCGTGATCGGCTGCTCGTCGGGTGCCCAGGACGGCATCACCAAGGGGGCATCCGCGATGGTCGCGATGCGATCGCATCCGCTGCCGACCTGGGTGCCTCGATAGCTGCCGACGCACGCCCGAAGTGGTGGGTCATGGGCGGCGTGATCGCCGACGAGGTGCGCCAAACCATGGCCGGTGACCACCGCTGGGGCCATAGTTGGGTCGGAGTCGAAGAAAGGGGAGAGATCATGCCGGATATGACTGGTTCGGGTGCTTCTGGGCCGGAGTCCGTGGACCGGACCCTCGACAAGGCGGTCGCAGCTCCGCCCCCGGATGATGCGCGGAAGCCCTCGTCGCCCCAGGATCTGGCCAAACCGGCCTGGGGATACGCCGTGAGGCGGGCGGTGTCGGAGTTCAGCAAGGACAAGGTGACCGACCTCGCCGCCGGGCTCACCTACTTCGCGGTCCTGTCGCTGTTCCCCCTGCTCCTGGCGCTGGTGTCACTCCTAGGCGTGTTCGGGCAGGGCGAGGAGACGGCCCAGGGACTCAACGGCCTGGTCGAGCAGTACGCCCCGGCCGAGCTGGCAGAGCTGCTGCGTGGCACCATCACCGGGCTGGCCACGCAGACGGGCGCGGGGCTGGCGCTCTTCACCGGTCTCGTGGGCGCCCTATGGGCCGCTTCGGGGTACGTGGGTGCGTTCTCCCGGGCGATGAACCGGGTCTACGAGGTGGACGAGGGGCGGCCGTTCTGGAAGCACAAGCCGCAGATGCTGCTCCTCACCCTGGTGATGGTGATCATCCTCGCCGTCATCGTCTTCGCCCTGCTGCTGTCCGGCGACCTGGCCAGGACGGTCGGTGACATCGTGGGTCTTGGCGACACCGCCGTGCTCGTCTGGAGCATCGCAAAGTGGCCGGTGATCGTCGCCCTCGCCGTCCTCCTCATCGCTCTGCTCTACTACTTCACGCCCAACGTCAAGCAGCCGAGGTTCCGCTGGATCAGCCTTGGTGCCCTTGTGGCGCTGATCGTCTCCGCGGTGGCGGTCGCGGCCTTTTCCATCTACGTATCGAACTTCGCCTCATACAACGCCACCTACGGCATCATCGGTTCGGTCATCATCCTGCTGCTGGGCCTGTGGATCATCAACAATGTGTTGCTTTTCGGCGCGGAGGTTGACGCGGAGATCGAGCGGAGTCGCCAACTCCAGGGCGGAATCGTGGCAGAGGGATCCATCCAGCTGCCGCCCCGCGACACCAAGGCCTCCGAGAAGCTGGCCGAGAAGCACAGGAAGCTGAAGGAGCAGGGCAGGCAGCTGCGGCGCGAGCACGGCAGGGACCACTCGTCCGACGATGAGGCGCTGCGCGCCCCCTGATCGGCGTTCCGTGCCGCCGGTGGGCGTCAACGAGGGGAGGAAGGTCCCCGCGCCCGTTACGGTCTAGGGATGACTTCCCATTCGGAGACTGCGCCGACGTTGAGGCGCGCTGTGACGACCCCGGCACTGTTCCTGTTCATCCTGGGCGACGTGCTCGGCGCCGGGGTCTACGTGCTGGTCGGATCTGTGGCGGGAGCCTCGGGCGGGGCGGTCTGGGTCCCTCTCCTCGTCGCCCTGGTCATGGCGTTGCTGACCGCTGGGTCCTACGCCGAACTGGCCACCAAGTACCCCAGGGCGGGCGGCTCGTCGCACTACGCCACCCGGGCCTTCGGCCCGTTCGCCGGGTTCCTCGTCGGCTTCTGCATGCTGCTGGCGGGGGTCGTGTCGGTCGGGGCACTGAGCCTCGGCTTCGCCGGCGACTATCTGGCCGAGTTCCTCACGGCCCCGGTGCCGCTCACGGTCATCGTCTTCCTGCTGCTCCTGGCCGCGCTGAACGCGTACGGCATCCGCGAGTCGATGTGGGCGAACATGGTGGCCACCGTGATCGAGGTCGGCGGTCTCGTCCTGATCATCGGATTGGGCGTCATGGTTGTGGCGCGGGGGGACGCGGACCTGAGCCGGCTCACCCAGCTGGGGACCGCGGAGAACGGACCGGTGCTGGCCGTGCTGGCTGGCAGTGTGCTGGCGTACTACTCGTACGTCGGTTTCGAGACGTCGGTCAACGTGGCGGAAGAGGCGAAGGACCCGGCGCGTTCCTATCCCAAGGCCCTGTTCGGCGCTCTGGCGGTGGCGGGGCTGATCTACGTCGGTGTGGGGATGGCGGCCAGCGCCATCCTGCCCACCGATGAACTGGCAGCATCGTCGGGACCGTTGCTGGAGGTCGTGCGTGCCGCAGGGGGTGTGCCACCGGTGCTGTTCTCCGTCATCGCCCTGGTCGCGGTCGCCAATGGAGCCCTCCTGACGGGCATCATGTCGTCGCGGCTGGCGTACGGGATGAGCCGGGACGGGCTGCTGCCGTCGTTCCTCGGTCGACTGCTGCCGGGGCGTCGCACACCGTGGCTGGCCATCGCCGTGACGACGGGGCTGTCGCTGATTCTGGCCCTGATCGGTTCCATCGAGGTCCTCGCATCGACGCTCGTGCTGCTGCTGTTGGTGGTGTTCATCGCGGTCAACACCGCCGTGCTGGTGCTGAGGAAGGACCGCGTCGAGCGCTCCCACTTCCAGATCCCCGCCGCGGTGCCGGTGCTGGGCGTGCTGAGCTGTCTACTGCTGGTCACGCAGATCGAGAAGGAGACCTGGCTGTTCGGGCTGCCGATCCTGGCCGTCGGCGCCGTCCTGGCGGCCGTCGCCCATCGGCGGGCCCGTGCCGCCGCAGCAGCCTGAGCCACCGACCCCGGTGGCTCGAGGCTGGAGACCTCAGATCCAGCGGAGCTCGTCGCAGGTCACGGTCGTCATGCGCGTCGTGACGGGCACCTCGTCGCCGACCTGGACGGGTGAGGCGTCGCCCGGCACGAAGATCATCGACGAGTGCATGTGCGGCGGCTCGGCGAAGTCGCGCTTCCGGCCGCCGATTGTGAACGGCGACAGGGTGCGCTCCATGGCGTCGAGCACGCCCGTCGAGATGGTGACGAGGCGCTGCTTGAGGGTGCGCTGGTGCACGGGGGCGGCCATCGCGACGCCATGGGCGGTGCCGCCGGAGACGATGACGATGAACCCGGCGCGCGGGGCCGCGACCTGGTGGTAGCCCAGCCGCGTCCCCTTCCCGACGGGGTGCACGTCGAGGACGGTGGCGGTGGTGCGGTACGCATCCTTCGCGCCCAGCCAGAGCCGGGTGCCGACGCGCATGTGGGCCGCGACGTCCAGCTTTCCGGCCAGCGTGCGGTAGTCCGCGACGCTCAGGTGCGACACCCAGACGGGCGCCTTCGCGACGGCCAGGCCCTCGCGGGTGAGGCGGCGCGCCTCCTCCAGGGAGCCGGAGGCCGGGAGGTGCACGGCCCAGCCCTCGAGTGTGAGGCCGTCGAGGTCGCCGGGGGTGAGCGAGGCGGGGCTGAGGCCGTGTCGGCGCATAGAGGTGATGATCTCGACGATCACGCGGGCACCGGGGTGCGACGCGGCCAGTGCGCGCACGTCCTCGGCGCGCGAGACGGTCGTGATGACGCGTGGATCGTCGAGCAGCGCGGTCGCGACGGCGTCGAACGGGCGCCAGGGGTTGAGGACGACGACGTCGCCCTCGAATCCGCCGGCGCGCACGGCGGCGACCTCCTGCGCGATGCCGACGGCGATGACCTCGACGCCCAGCTCGGAGGCCTGCGCGGCCAGCGTCTCCAGGCCGAAGCCGTAGCCGTTGCCCTTGGCCACCGGCACGAGGCCGGGGACCTCGGCGAGCAGCGCGCGCTGGTGCGCGGCCCAGCGGGCACGGTCGATCGTCAGGATCAGCGACACGTCGTCACCGCCGCTTCAGGTAGAGGTCGAAGGCCTTGTAGAGGACCTTGTTGATCGCGAGGTCCCACTCGCCGATGTAGGCGACGGCCTCGCCGCCCGTGCCCACCTTGAACTGGATGAGACCGATCTCCGGGTCGTTGGCGCCAACGCCCTCGGTGATGCCGCGCAGGTCGTAGACGGCGCAGCCGGCCTCGTTCGCGTCTCGGATCATCTGCCACTGGATGGCGTTCGAGCCGCGCACCTCGCGCTTGGCGGTGGTGGAGGCGCCGTAGGAGTACCAGGCGTGCTCGCCGACGCGGACCATCGTCGTCGCGGCGACGAGGTCGCCCTCGTGTTCGGAGAGGTAGACGCGCATGCGGTCGGGATCCTCGGCGTTCAGCGCGTCCCACATCTTCTCGAAGTAGGCTAGCGAGCGGCCGGTGAACCCGTCGCGGGCCGCCGTCTCCAGGTAGATCTCGTGGAAGCGGGCGAGGTCGGCGCGCGTGCCGCGCGTCACGGTGACGCCCAGCTTCGCGGCCTTCTTGATGTTGCGCCGCCACAGCTGGTTCATGCCCGAGAGCAGCTCGGCCTCGGTTTTCTGGGTGCCGTCGGCGTGGCGCAGGGGGAGCTGGAAGTTGAACATCGGCTGCCCGGCCGCGAAGCCGTGGGCCGACTCGTTGGTCACCCAGCCGCCGTGCAGGAGGGTGTTGCGCAGGCGCGTCCCGACGAGCGTCGTCTCGTCGGGGGTGACCTGCGAGAGCGCGGTGACGTTCTCGTCGGCGATGGCGGTCTTGATGGTGTCGGGCAGCCAGCGACGGTGCGTCAGCCAGGGGCCGATCCGCACGGCGAAGGCCTTGGAGCGCTTGGCGTGCGTCGCGAGAGCCTTCAGGTGGTCGGCGACGTCCGTGCGCGACCAGTCGAGGACCGGACCCTCAGGGAGGTAGGCGAGGTAGCGCTTCAGCTTAGGCAGCTGCCGGTAGAGGATCAGCCCGACGCCCGTCAGCGTCGCCCCGTCGAAGAACCCGATGGACTCGCCGCGCCACTCGGACTTCACGTCCGCCCACGCAGGGGTCTGCAGGAACGACGCGGAGCCGCGCTCGTTGATGAAGGCCAGGTGCTGGTCGGCCGTGATGGTGCGTACCTCGATGCTCACCCCACAAACCTACCTTCCCGGTCCTTTCGCTCCGGCCGCAGACCCCACCGGTTCGTGCGCAACTGCGGCTGGAGCCGGTCAGCTTCGCGGGGTGACCCGGCGGGGGTCCGGGGTGGCCCGGGCCGGTGATGGAAGAATGACGGCCATGCACAACAACGACGACGGCGCCCCGGCGCCCTGGCTGACCAGCGCCGCCCGGCACCCCGTCTTCCGGGTGCTCGCCGTCATCGGGCTCGCCGTCACGATCTTCCTGCTCTGCTACGGCGTGCCCGGCACCGACTACTTCTGGCCCGAGTACCGCGGGGCCCGGATCTATCAGGCGCACATCGACCTCGAGGTCTACCGCCTGGGCGCCGAGCAGCTGCTGAGCGGTGCGGACCTGTATGGCAGGCTGCCCGACACCTGGATGGGGGTGAACCTGCCGTTCACCTACCCGCCCATCGCCGCCGCCCTGTTCGTGCCCCTCGCGCTGCTGCCGCTGCCCGTCGCGTCGCTGTTGCACACCATCTTCACGCTGCTGGCCGCCGTCCTGGTGGTCGTCGTCGTGCTGCGGGAGCTGACGCGGACCTCCTGGGCCGACGCGATGTGGCTCGGCTTCGCGCTGAGCTCCATGCTGCTGTGGGTCGGGCCGGTGCGCGAGACCGTGGGCTTCGGGCAGGTCAACACGATCCTGATGGCGCTGGTCGTCGTCGACATCATCGTCGGACGCGGGAAGAAGTGGCAGGGCTGCCTCATCGGCCTGGCCATGGCCATCAAACTGACGCCGGCAGTGTTCCTCGCCTACTTCCTCATGCGGAAGGACTGGCGTGCGCTGATCACCGGCGTCGTCTCCGCGCTCGCCTACACCGCCATCGGCTTCCTCATCAACTGGCGCGACTCCGTCACCTACTGGACCGAGACGCTGCGCTCCGCCGACCGCATCGGCAACCTCGCCTTCGTCTCCAACCAGTCCCTCAACGGGCTGGTGCGGCGCCTCGTGCTCGACGACCGCGCGGCAAGCATCATCTGGTTCCTGCTGTGCGCCGTGATCGGGCTGAGCCTGCTGTGGCTGATGGCCCGGCTGTTCCGCCTGGGCGCCGACGCGGCCGCCATGTGCGTGATGGGCGTCTACTCGCTGCTCGCGTCGCCAGTGTCGTGGTCGCACCACTGGGTGTGGTGCATCCCGATGCTGATGGTGCTCGTCTGGCTCGTCTTCCACGGCACTGAGACGACGCGGTGGTTCGCGGCTGCGGCCGCCGTGCTCGGCTGCTGGGTGTTCTTCTCGCGCGTGATCTGGGAGCAGCCGATCACGCAGGAGGACATCGCCCCGTGGAACGTGGCGCAGCAGTTCTTCGGCAACGCGCAGACCCTGTGGGGGCTACTGTTCCTCGCGGTGCTGGCCATCGAGGTGTGGTCGCGGCGGAGCGCCCCGGTAGGCTCGGGCGCATGACAGCAATGAACGAGAAGCCCGAGATCGACTTCCCCGGCGGCGAAGCCCCGGCCGATCTCGTCATCACCGACATCGTCGAAGGCGACGGCGCCGAGGCCAAGGCCGGCGACGTCGCGCACGTGCACTACGTCGGCGTCGCCTTCAGCACAGGCGAGGAGTTCGACTCCTCCTGGAACCGCGGCGCGCCCCTGTCGTTCCCGCTGGGTCACGGCCACGTCATCAGCGGCTGGGACCAGGGCATCCAGGGCATGAAGATCGGCGGCCGTCGCCAGCTCGTCATCCCCAGCCACCTCGCCTACGGCGAGCGTGGCGCCGGCGGCGTCATCGCCCCCGGGGAGACGCTGATCTTCGTCTGCGACCTCGTCGGCCTCAACTGAGCCTCCCGACACGAGAGGGGCCGCACCACCGGTTGGTGGTGCGGCCCCTCTGTCGTTGAGCGGCGGATCAGCCCTTCAGCTCGATCTTGACGGCCTCGTCGAGGATCTCGTCGACCTTGATCTCCGACAGCTTCGGGCCCTCGGGCAGGTTGGCGAGGTGCTCGTTGTAGGCGGCGATGATCAGTTCGATCGCCTTCTCGTCGGACAGTTCGCCGGTGTCGACGACCAGGTCGAAGTTGGCCTCGTCGGCCCAGTCCGCGGAGTAGACGCGTTTGGTGAACCTGCGTCGCGTCTTGTCGTCCTTCTCGATCTTGGCCAAGGCCTCCTCGTCCGAGATGCCGTCGCGCTTGCCGATGCGGCGGGCGCGGACGCTGTCGGGGGCCTTGACGAACACGTCGAAGGAGTCGGCGTAGTCGCCGAGGACGACGAAGCCGCCGCGGCCGAGGATGACCACGTCGCCCTGCTTGCCGATGGTCTTGATCGTCTTGTTCATCCACTCGATGGTCCACACGCTGTCCTGCGTGTAGAGGTCCCAGAACGACGGGGCCTCGTCGCCGTAGATCTCGTCGAGGCGGATGAGTCCGTACTGCTCGATCACGGCGTTGATCGTTGCCTTGTCGGCGAGCTTCCAGCCCAGTTCGCGGGCCAGCCCGCGGGCGATCCGGGCGCCGTGAGTGCCCAGCTGCCGCGAAATCGTGATGACTGCCATGTTGTCGACCCTCCTGCATGGGCCATTAGCCGCGTGCCGCCCCCTGTGGGCGGGCCTACAGCCCGTACTGCATGTCGAAAATCCTACGGCACTGACCTAATCGGAGGGGAGCCTTCGGGTAACCGGTCCTCGTCGCGGTGGGTTCCTGGGCGGTGGGCGGCGAGTGGCGGGTCAGTAACCGACGGCGGTCAGCCCGTGTTCTGCCTGTTCTCTTGTGAAGCCCTCGAACAACAGTTGGTCGAGCAGACCACTCCGGGAGAACGCCGACGTGTCCAGATAGCTGCGGGCGGTGTCGGCCGCCTGCTCGTTCCAATCGACGGAGATGCTGGCGACCGCCCGCTTGGCCTCCGCGTTGCTGAAACCCTCATACTCCAACTGCGCGATGAGGCCCTTCTTCGAGAAGGGTGCTGAATCCAGATACGACTCGGCCATTCTGACGGCGTTCTCGTGGGCGAGCGATCCCGAGGAATCGTCGCCGTCTGATGTCGTCGGCCGGTCGGAGTCCTGGTCGGTCGGTCCTGGTTCGACCTTGGCGAATTCATCAGGCGTCGTGTCGACCATGGGCTTGCCATAGCTCGAGACGACGATGATCCTCTTGATTCCCGGATCATTGAATGCGGCGTCGACCCCGTCGACACCGCGCATGATCGCTTGGAGGCGCGAAGAAAGGTCGTCCACTCCGTAGCTCTTCGAGAGGCGGGCGTAGGAATTGGTGTGGGTCAGAGTCACTGAGCCAGTTGTGGCGTCGAAGGCCACTTTGGTGAAGCGAGGCTCTCCCTCCGTTGTCTGGTTGCGGCTCGATTCGATCCATTGCGAGACGTCGGCCAGCGCTTCCGCGGCTGCCAGTTCGGCACTTGATTGAGTCGATGGCTCTGGCGATGGACTTGCGGTGGCCGAGGCAGTGGCCGTGATCGTCGCTGTCACCGTGGCCGTGGCTACAGCGGTTGAGACAGCGGGTGACGGTGGCTGCTCGCCAGTGCTGCCGCAAGCGGTCAGGAGGGCGATGGTGAAGGCTGTGGCGATTCGCGCTCCATGCGGCACGGGTGACCTCCTCGGGCTGGCGCAATAGAGGAACACGGACTTTGCCGAGTGCAAGCCCCGATCGCCATTCAAGCTGAACGTAACACGATCCATCGAGGGCGTGGCCAGAGTTCGCGCTCCGGCAATGTTGCGGAATGAATCGCAGGCTTCTGGCATTTCGGGGCATTGTCCGTGCGCTGACGAAGCATGATTCTGCGGCCGGACGACGTATCCACGGGGGCGCATACCTGCTCGGAAAACTGTCGGTGGCGGGTCGTAGCGTGGCCTCGTGGAATCCAGACGACGCGACGACTCCCGGGAGGCGACCAACCGCCTCCGCGCCGGTGTCGCGCTGCGTCGCCGCGGTGAGGCCGAGGAGTTGGAGGCCCTGTGCGACCTGGCCTTGGCGTACCGGCTGGATGAGGCCGATCTGTTGGATTACGGGACCGAGGTCTACCGTGACCGCGACACAAAGCTGCCGGAGAAGCTGATCCACCCCGGCGGGGAGGGCACCCCGAGCGTGTCGGAGTTCCTCGCCATGGAGGTTGCCGCGCTGCTGCGGTGTTCCCAGACCGCGGCGATCGAGAGGATCGCCTCCGCCCTGAACCTGAAGTATCGACATCCCATGTTGTTCGAGGCTGTGGTCAACGGGGAGGTCGAATCGTGGCTCGCGGCGAGGGCGGCGTGGTTGTGTCGGGATCTGGATCCGATGCAGGCCGAGACCGTCACCGCGCGCTGGCTGCCGAGGCAGTACGGCCTGGTGCCTGGTGCCGCGTTGGGGGAGCTGAAGAAGCTGATCATCTGCGTCGACGTGGCCGCGGCGCGGGAGCGGGAGGCTGAGGCCCGTGCGCGGCGTGGGGTGTGGCTGCGGGATGAGGAGCCGGGGGTCACGAGCATCGGTGGTCGGCTTGATGTGTTGGATGGCCGGATCGTCGACGAGCGTCTGCATCAGATCTCGGAGCGGTTGAAGGCCCGGTATCCCGGGCTGGACCACTCCGCCCGCCGCGCGAAGGCACTCTCATTGGCCATGAACCCCGACCTGCTCCTCGCCATCCTCGAAGCAGATCAGCCCGCACTGGCCATCGACTGCGACAGCCCAGGTGAGGGTCCCGACTGTCGGGGTATCGACTGCAACGGCGCGGGCGGCGGCCTCGACTGCTCGGACAGCGACCACGACACGCCGGTGATCACGGCGGTGCCGGATGAGCCGCCGGACGAGGACGAGGCGCCGTTCCCGGACGAGTTGCCCGAGATCGAACCCCCACCTCCTCCCGGACCAGGTCCTTTCGCTTCGCTCAAGGCACCTCGACAGGCATGTGCTGAGCCCCGTCGAAGTGCTCGGCGACCCGACCAGCCCCCTGATCTACCCGACCGGTTCGCGGAGCCGCCATCAGGGTTCCCTGAGCTTTTCGAAGGGCGCCGAGCGCAGCGAGGCGAAGACCCGCCACCCCACACGGCACGCCTGGACGGGGCCGGGACAGAACCCAGTCCACATGCCAGGCGGTCCGAAGACCCACCGCCGCCCACACCTGCGCCGTTGCCGAGGGTGGAGATCGTCGTGCACATCACCGCGGACACCGAAGGAAACCTCGACCCCGTCGCGACGGTCGAGCGAGTCGACACACTCACCACCGCCCTGCTCGGCGAACTCCTCGGCGACGCCTACCGCAACGGCGAGATCGCGCTGAAGGTCCAGCCCGTCATCGACCTGAACAACACTCCGGCCGCGGACGGCTACCGGCCGACGCAGCGGATGCGCAAAGCCCTCCGGCTCCTCCGACCCACGGAGGCGTTCCCGTTCTCCACCCGCACCCGCCGCCTGGACATCGACCACAACACCACCTACCTGCCCGGCCGACCGGGCCAGACCCGGCTGGACAATCTGGCCCAGCTGTGTCGCCGGGTCCACCGCGGCAAGACCAAGGGTGCGTGGGTGCTGAACCAGATCACACCCGGCCACTTCCGCTGGACCAGCCCCCTCGGTTATGTCTACGAAGTCACCAGCGGCGGCGCCTGGCTGGAATGCACCCCCGACCTCGGACCCCAGCTCAGCACCGTCGACAAGACCATCCAGGACTGGTGCGACACCATCGCCGACGCCACCACCCTCGCCCGCTGCGGCTGACAGCCTCCGTCCCACGCGGAGCGGCTGACTTCCCTTCGCTGCGCTCAGGGCACCTCGACAGGCTCGGCGAACCGGACCGGGCACCTCGACAGGCTCGGCGAACCGGACCGGACACCTCGACAGGCTCAACGACCCCGGACCAGGCACCTCGACAGGCTCGGCGAACCGGACCGGACACCTCGACAGGCTCAACGACCCCGGACCAGGCACCTCGACGGCCCTCTGCTGAGTCCGTCGACCCGCGTGGCCCTCTGTTGCGCGCAGTGCGGTTTGACAGGCCCGGCGATCGTTCCCCTGTGCAGACCAGGCTCCCTTTCTCCCGCACAACGATGCGCATATGGGGGCAGCTGCAACATGTGAACAGCAGCGCCGACATGGGCATCGTTGTGCACGGAAGTCGAGCTGGGACGAGGTTCTCTCGGGCTGACGGGGGTCCCTTCGCAGCACTCAGGGCGCCGCTACGGGCCTGTACTGAGCCTGTCGAAGTGCTCGGCGATCGGGGTTGGCACCTCGACGGGCACACGACCTGAGGGGAAGTGCGGAGGGGCGGCGACGCGGGAGCCAGCCGCGCCCGCACGTGGGGCGACGGACGGGCGCGAGTTTTCTTATGAGAATCCTGAGAGAACTCAGGTTCCCGACGCCCGTCAGTTGGGCGTCTGAGCGTGGAGGTCCCCGCGAACCTGTGGGACGGCGGCGCCCAATTTGAGTTTTAGCTGAGGATTTCTCAGAATAGAAGGGATCTGTCCAAGGAGTATCTGTGACCCGCAACCGCGTCCAACCCCGGCACGCACTCGACTACACCCCCGCCGCACCCCCGCGGCGACTCGGCCGCATCGTGGTCGGCCTGGCGGCCACCGCTGTCGGCCTGAGCGGTGTGGCCGTGGCCAGCGCGTCGACCACGACGGCCAGCGCCTCCCTGGGTGTGTCGAGTAGCACCGCCACGGCATCGGCGACCCGGAGCGCCGACACCACCAGCCGCAGCGAGCAGCGCGAGCCCCTCACCCCGGCCGCATCCGCATCGCCGTCGGCCAGCGCCACGGCTTCGGATGCGGACGCCGAGGCCGCCACCGATGCCGCCTCTGCCGCGGACGCCGGTGCCACGGCAGAGGCGATCGAGACCACCGAGGTCTCCAGCATCTCCGACGTCGCCGCGCTCAAGGCCGCGGAGGAGGCGGCCGCAGCAAAGGCCGCCGCCGAGAAGCTGGCCGCGGAGAAGAAGGCTGCCGCGGAGAAGAAGGCTGCGGAGGAGAAGAAGGCTGCGGAGGAGAAGGCCGCGGCCAAGAAGAAGGCGGCCGCCAAGAAGGCCGCGGCCGAGAAGGCCGCCGAGGAGGCGGCCTCCCGGGTCTCCCTCCCGGTCAACTCGGGCAGCTACCGCATCAGCGCGACGTTCGGCCAGACCGGCTCGTGGTCGAGCTACCACACGGGCCTCGATTTCGCGGCCGGCGTCGGCACCGAGATCGACGCGATCGTCTCCGGCACCGTCGTCTCCGACACCGCAGGCAGCTGGTCCGGCACGCACGTCGTGATCCAGGCCGCCGACGGCAGCTACACGCTCTACTGCCACATGAGCTCGAAGAACGTGGAGGTCGGCGATACGGTCACCGCCGGCGACAAGATCGGCGAGGTCGGGGAGACCGGCCGTGCGTTCGGGGCGCATCTGCACCTCGAGTACTACACGGCCGACCAGACCCCCGGCGACATCTACAACGCGTCAGACCCGGGCAAGTATCTCGCGGGTCTCGGCCTCGACTACTGACCCGCTCGCTCTCTTCAAGCCGCCTCCTCGACCTCCAGCTTGTCGCCCACCTCGACGTCTGAGAGCTTGTCGCCGATCGTCATGCCGTAGAACGAGCGGTGCACGAAGTAGGCGCTGACGAGGAAGAACACCACTGCCAGCGAGCCGGTCAGCGCCGTCCCGTACTGGGCCTGCAGCGACACGGCCAGCTCGACCGCCAGCAGGCCGAACAGCGTCGTGAACTTGATGACCGGGTTGAGGGCCACTGACGAGGTGTCCTTGTAGGGATCGCCGACGGTGTCGCCGACGATCGTCGCTTCGTGCAGCGGGGTGCCCTTCGCGGCGAGGTCCACCTCGACGAGCTTCTTCGCGTTGTCCCAGGCGCCGCCCGCGTTGGCCATGAAGATCGCCTGGTAGAGGCCGAACAGTGCCATCGCGATCAGGTAGCCGATGAAGAAGAACGGCTCGACGAACGAGAAGGCGAGCGTCGCGAAGAACACGCCGAGGAAGATGTTGAACATGCCCTTCTGCGCGTACTTCGTGCAGATCTCGACCACCTTCGACGAGTCCTCCTCGCTTGCGCGGGTGGCCTCGCTGTCGAGGTCGATCGTCGTGCCGATGAACTCCACCGCGCGGTAGGCGCCAGTGGTGACCGCCTGCATCGAGGCGCCCGTGAACCAGAAGATCACCGCCCCTCCGACCAGCAGGCCGAGCAGGAACGGCGCGTGCAGCAGGGACAGGTTCTCGACGTCGTGCTCCAGCCCACCGGTCAGACCCATCATGATCGAGAAGATCATGGTCGTCGCCCCGACGACGGCCGTGCCGATCAGCACCGGCTTGGCGGTTGCCTTGAACGTGTTGCCGGCCCCGTCGTTGTCCTCGAGAAGGAACTTCGCCCGCTCGAAGTCGGGCTCGATGCCGTAGTCACGCTGCAGTTCGGCCTCGATGCCGTCGATCTCCTCGATCGTGGACAGCTCGAAGACCGACTGTGCGTTGTCCGTCACCGGCCCGTAGGAGTCGACGGCGATCGTCACCGGCCCCATGCCCAGGAACCCGAAGGCCACGAGGCCGAACGCGAACACCGCCGGCGCCAGCATGAACGACGCCATGCCGAGCGTGGAGATGAAGTACGACACGGCCATCAGGCCCGTGATCGCCAGCCCGAGCCAGTAGGCGGAGAAGTTCCCGGCCACCAGGCCCGACAGGATGCCGAGCGACGCTCCGCCCTTGCTGGACGACACCACGACCTCGCGCGTGTGCCGCGACTTGGTCGACGTAAATGCCTTCACCAGCTCCGGGATCAGCGCGCCTGCCAGCGTGCCGCAGGACACGATGAGCGACAGCTTCCACCAGAGCCCGTCCTCGAGCCCGCCGATCAGCAGAACGGAGGTCCCGAACGTCGCCGCGATGCACAGCCCCGACGTGATCCACACCAGCGTGGTCAGCGGGCGCTCGAAGTCCATCTCCTCGGCGTCGCCGTAGCGGGCCTTCGTGATGGCGTGGTTGATGAAGTACGACAGGCCGGACGCGACGACCATCACCGCTCGGATGACGAAGATCCACACCAGCAGCTGGATCTGCAGCGTCTGGTCGGGCACGCCCAGCAGGATGAATGTGATGAGCGCGACGCCCGTGACGCCGTAGGTCTCGAACCCGTCGGCCGAGGGGCCGACGGAGTCGCCGGCGTTGTCACCCGTGCAGTCCGCGATCACGCCGGGGTTGCGGGCGTCGTCCTCCTTGATGCGGAAGACGATCTTCATGAGGTCGGCGCCGATGTCGGCGATCTTGGTGAAGATGCCGCCCGCGATGCGCAGGGCGGAGGCTCCGAGCGACTCGCCGATGGCGAAGCCGATGAAGCACGCGCCCGCGATCTCGCCGGGCAGCATCACGAGGATGATGAGCATCATCGCCAGCTCGACCGAGATCAGCACCATGCCGATGCTCATACCGGAGCGCAGCGGGATGTCGTGGACCGGGTACGGCCTGCCCGCCAGCGATGCGTGCGCGGTCCGTGCGTTGGCAAGGGTGTTGACGCGGATGCCGTACCATGCGACCGCGTACGAACCGGCCATGCCGATCAGCGAGAACCCGATGACGACTGCGGTCTTGCCGACGCCGAAGCCAACCAGGAACAGGTAGTAGACGACGATGATTGTCGCGATGAACGCCCACAGCAGCAGCAGGAACCGGCCCTGCTGCTTTAGGTAGGCCTTGCAGGTCGTGTAGATGAGCTCGGAGATCTCGCGCATCGCCTGGTGCGCCGGCATCCGCTTCAGTGAGCGGTAGGTCAGCACGCCGAAGCACAGGCCCAACGCGCACACGATGAGGCCGAGGCCCAGCAGCACGTCGCCGGGGAGGCCGATGAAGGACACCTGGCCGAGGTCAGGAAGCTGGAGGTTCGCCTCGCCGCCGATCTCGTGCCCGCTGGTGCCGCCCCCACCAGCGCAGCCGGCCAGCAGCAGCGCAGCCGATCCAAGGAGGACCGCGCGTCTTGCTCGCCCCCGTCGCATCGAGCTTCTCCCCGGATCCGCGGCGGGGCGCGGGGGCGTGGGACTGGTGGGGGATGAGACGTTCATTGCGTTCTCCAGAGTGTGACTGGCGGCGGTGCCGATCACGCTTAACACTACGACCTGTAGTACCTCCTGGGGAGGGGTTTGCACCTTCCGTGTGCAGAATGTTTGCCCTACTGTTTCCCAATGCAGTCCGACGGGGAGCTCCTCGACCTCGACCTGCCCCAGCGCCCTCCGGCCAGGCCGGCACGACAGGGCTGGCCGGTGGTGGTGGCCGTTGTCATTTTGATGGGCGTCGCGGTCGCCGCAGGGCTTCTCGTGCAGCGTCAGCCGAGCCGCTACCCCGCCGGGGAACCGACCGAGGCCTGGTTCCAGGCGGACGTCATCGACGTCATGGCGGCCGGCGACGATCAGCTGCTCGTCGTCACGCTCGGGGACGGCGCCTCGCACCGAGTCCAGCTGCGCGACGGCGTCGATGGGGACATCCGCTGGTCGGTCGAGGACGAGACGGGCCTGCGAGTCGCGTCCGACCTCCCCGGCACGCGGTGGGTGGCGCTGACGGAGGACCGTGGATCCTTCGACACCACGACGCGGATGGTGGGCGTGCAACTCCTCGACCGCGCCTCGGGTGACGTCGACGAGGTGCTAGCCCTGGCGGCCAGCCGCACGACCGACTCCACGGTGCTCGACTCGTCGCTCCTGAGCAGCGTCGACGGCACCCTCGTCCTCATCGAGCCGGCGGCCGAAGGGGACGCCTACGCGGTGTCGCGGCTCCGATCGCCCCGCCGCGACGACGCCGAGTGGACCTCGACGGTCCCCTCCACGCTCGTGCCCGACGTGTACGGCCGTCGGCCGCCGGTCGAGCGCGACGGCTGGCTGCTGTTCCCGGCCGGCTACGATTCCATCGGCACCCCCCCGCTGTACACCCTCGCCCTCGAACTCGACACGGGCGAGGTGGCCGAGTGGGTGGACCCGGACCTCCCCTTCTCCGTCGTCGACGACACGGCCGTCACCTGGGGAGCCGACGGCAGCCTCCGCGGGCTGGACCTCGCCACGGGACGCGAGCTCTGGACGCGCAGCGACCCGATCTCCTGGCTCCTGGCCGACGGGGGAATCCTCGCTGAGGTCATCGACGGCCCGACGGCCACCGTGAGGCTGCTGTCGCCGAGAACCGGCGAGGTGGTGTTCGACCTGGCCGTCGACGCGTTCCCCACGGCCATGCTCCGCTACGGGGACATCCTGGTCCTCGCAGACGGGTCCGCCTCCTTCGGCATCGAGACCGTCACGCAACGGTGGAACCCGGTGCTGGCCTACGACCTGAGGAACGGCTCCCTGCTGTGGAGCGCTCTCGACGACGCCGACGCGTCGCTCGACTTCGTGGTGACGCTCAGTGCGGGAGCAGGGCAGATCCTGGTCACCACGAGCACGGACCGCTGGGGAGACATGGCCCTGCACGGCATCGACCCAGCGACCGGCGCCCTGACCTGGACGTGGGGACCCGAGGAGGCACTGGTGCAGCAGACCGGTGCCAGGTGGACCGTGCTGTCGGGGGAAGGCATCTCCGTCCTCGGCTGAGCCGCCCACAGCGCAGCCCCGTCGATCCTGACTACAGTGGCTGCCATGACAGCAGAGAAGCTGGAAATCCACGTCATCGCTGACTCCACGGGGGAGTCCGCCGTGCGGATCGCCAGGGCTGCGCAGGCGCAGTTCTCGACGAGGCAGTTCACGATCGTCCGGCACCGGAAGGTCGCCACGACGGGCGCCCTGATGCAGGCTCTGGAGCAGATCCGGGCCGCCGCGCCGCACGCCGCCGTGCTGCTCACTCTCGTCAACGAGGAACGTGCCGAGCTCGTGCGGAACTTCTGCGACGACGAGTCCATCCCCTACGCCGACCTGATGACCGACGCGATCACCGCGCTGGAGAAGATCAGCGGCGAGGAGGCCGAGCAGGTTCCGCGGCGCCCGCTGAACGTCGAGGCCGAGTATTTCGTGCGCATGGCGGCCATCGACTTCGCCGTCCGCAACGACGACGGCGCACTCCCGCAGATGCTCCGCGAGGCCGACATCTGCCTCGTCGGGCCGTCGCGATCCGGCAAGACTCCCCTGTCGATCTACCTCGCCTACCTCGGCTACAAGGCCGTCAATGTGCCGCTCGTCCCGGGCATCGAACCGCCTCCGGAGCTGTACGAGGTGGACCGGTGGCGCATCGTCGGGCTGACGATGGACGCCGAGCGGCTGCTGAAGATCCGCAGCCAGCGCGTGAAGGGGCTGGGCGGCTTCGGGACGAAGGACGGCTACGCCGACCTAGCGAAGATCTACGACGAGCTGGACGAGATCGCCAAGGTGCACCGACGCCTTGGCTGCCCGATCATCGACACCACCGGCATCGCGCTGGAGGAGGCCGCGAGCCGGATCATCGACATCGTCGACGCCCGTGCGGAGAAGGCGGGATCGCGCCTGAGACGCCCGGCGGGCATCGCCAGGCCGAAGGTTGCCTGGTCGCCGCTGCCCTGAGCGCCACGTCCTGGCGATCCGCCTCGACGAAGGTTGCCAGTGACCTACCGGGCGTAGTTCTGCACGGCTAGGGTTGTCAGGACAAGGGGCGACGGAGCCCCTGGGCAGTCGAAGGAGATTTCCCCGCATGAATGACGTCCGCTACATCTACGACCTCAGCGAAGGCGACGCGAGCATGAAGCCCCTGCTCGGCGGCAAGGGAGCCGGCGTGGCAGAGATGAACAAGGTCGGGGTCCCGGTCCCCGACGCGTTCACCGTCACCACGAAGGCCTGCGTTGAGACGATGAACAACGGTGGCACCTGGCCCGAGACGCTCGCCGAGCAGATCGCGCAGGGCCTCGCCCGCCTGGAGCAGCGCACCGGCCGCACGCTCGGCGGCACCACGAAGCCGCTGCTCGTCTCCGTCCGCTCCGGCGCCGTGTTCTCCATGCCCGGCATGATGGACACGATCCTGAACCTCGGCATCTCCGACGAGTCGGTCGTCGCGGTGGCGGAGGAGTCGGGCAACGAGCGCTTCGCGTGGGACTGCTACCGCCGCTTCATCCAGATGTACGGCGAGGTCGTGGAGGGCGTGCCGTCGCACGTGTACGAGGACGCCCTGTCCGCGCTGAAGAGCAGCCGCGGCGTCGAGAACGACACGGACCTGACGGCCGAGGACCTCAAGGAGCTCGTCGCCACGTTCAAGGAGATCTCCAATGAGCAGCTGGGTGGCGAGTGGACCAGCGATCCGCGTGAGCAGCTGAACCGCGCCGTCAATGCCGTGTTCAAGTCGTGGCAGAACCCGCGCGCCGAGGTCTACCGCCGCGCCAACAACATCTCCGCCAGCCTCGGCACCGCCGTCAACATCATGCAGATGGTCTTCGGCAACCGCGGCGACACCTCCGCCACCGGCGTCTGCTTCACCCGCAACCCGTCGACCGGCGAGAAGGCCCTCTACGGCGAGTTCCTCGTCAACGCGCAGGGCGAGGACGTCGTCGCAGGCATCCGCACCCCGCGGCCGCTCGCCGAGATGCGGGAGGTCCTCCCCGAGGCCTACGACCAGCTGATCGACACCATGCACCGCATGGAGAACCACTACAAGGACATGCAGGACATGGAGTTCACCGTCGAGGACGGCAAGCTCTTCCTGCTCCAGACGCGCAACGGCAAGCGCACCGCCGCCGCGGCTCTGAAGGTCGCCTCCGACCTCGTCGACGAGGGCATCATCACCAAGAACGAGGCGCTCCTTCGCATCGAACCCGGCCAGTTGGACCAGCTCCTGCACCCGGCCATCGACCCCAGCCACGGCAGGCAGCCGGTCGCCCTCGGCCTCCCCGCCTCGCCGGGCGCCGCCGTCGGCGAGATCGTGTTCGACGCCGACACGGCCGCCGAGCGCGGCGGGCGCGGCGAGCCGGTGATCCTGGTGCGCTTCGAGACCACCCCCGACGACATCCACGGAGTGATCGTCGCCCAGGGCATCCTCACCGCGCACGGAGGCATGACGTCGCACGCGGCGGTCGTCGCGCGCGGCATGGGCAAGCCCTGCGTGGCCGGCGCCCAGGGCATCCGGATCGACCCCGTCGCCAAGACGCTGACGATCGGCGCCACCGTCTTCCACGAGGGCGACACCATGACGCTCGACGGGTCCGTCGGCAAGGTCTACGGCGAGGCGCTCGCTCTGATCCCGCCGCAGATCAACGAGGACTTCCAGCGCGTGGTGCAGTGGGCCGACGAGGTTCGCCGGCTCGGCGTCCGCGCCAACGCGGACAATTTCGAGGATGCGACGAAGGCGCGCGAGCTGGGTGCGGAGGGCATCGGCCTGTGTCGCACCGAGCACATGTTCATGGCCCAGGACCGGCTCCCCGCAGTCCGCAAGATGATCCTGGCCGACACCCCGGAGCAGCGCGCGGCCGCCCTGGCCGAGATCCTGCCGATGCAGCAGACCGACTTCGAGGGCATCTTCACGGCGATGAAGGGGCTACCCGTGACGGTGCGTCTCCTCGACCCGCCGCTGCACGAGTTCCTGCCCAACCTGGTCGAGCAGTCGCTGCTCGTCCAGCGGCTCGAGCTCGAGGGCGGCGACACGGCCGAGCTGGCGCAGGCCAGGCAGACCCTCAGCCAGGTCAAGAAGCTGCATGAGCTGAACCCGATGCTCGGCACCCGCGGTTGCCGGCTGGCGATGCTCTACCCGGAGATCCCGGAGATGCAGGCCCGCGCGATCATCCGCGCGGCGCTGGCGGTGCTCGACCGTGAGGGCGAGACGGTTGGGGTCGAGATCATGATCCCGCTCGTCGCGCTGACCAAGGAGCTGGAGACGCAGCGGGCGATCGTCGTCGCGGCGGTGGAGGAGGAGTTCGCTGCCGCCGGCCGCAGCCTCGATTACACCGTCGGCACGATGATCGAGCTACCGAGGGCGGCGCTGATCGCGGACAAGATCGCGGAGCACGCGGACTTCTTCTCGTTCGGCACCAACGACCTGACGCAGACCACGATCGGCATCTCGCGCGACGACGCGGAGAACGGCTTCCTGACCAACTACGTCATGGAGCACGTCCTGGAGCGCAACCCGTTCGAGTCGATCGACGTCGAGGGCGTCGGGCAGCTCGTCACGGAGGGCGTCACGAAGGGCCGCAGCACCAAGCCGAAGCTCAAGACCGGCGTCTGCGGCGAGCACGGTGGCGACCCGGACTCGGTGGAGTTCTTCAACTCCGCGGGCCTCGACTACGTGTCCTGCTCGCCCTTCCGGGTGCCGATCGCCCGCTTCGCGGCGGCCAAGGCCGTTCTGCAGCAGGCCTGAGCCTCTCAGCGCGACGCCGTGCCCTCTGGGCGCGGCGTCGCGCCTGTGGAGAACCTGCAGGCACGTCGGCGCGCACCCCTAGACTGTCGGAGACCCGACGAAGGAGCCATGATGTCGACCAACCACGGCCCGGACTTCACCGGCCCCGGCTACAGCAGCGCCGAGCCGACGGTCCCGCTCGGCCGGTACGGCAGCGCGTCGGAGCCCACGGTTCCGCTCCGCGGCGAGCCCACGACACCGATCCCGTCTCCCGCCGTGGCCGAGCCGACCAGGCCCATGTGGGAGAGCGTCGCTCCGAACCCGGCGCCGGCCGCGCAGCCGTCTCCGGCGCAGCCGCTGCCGTACGGGCAGCAGGTTCCCGGCTACGGTGCGTCGACCTACGGGCAGGAGCCCTATGGCGGTCCGTATGGGCCGGCTCAGCCGTACGCGCAGCCCCAGCCCTACGGGGCGGCCCAGCCGTACGGGCAGGTGCAGCCCTATGGTCAGCAGCCCTACGGGCAGGTCCAGCCATACGGGTACGGGCTCTACCAGCCCTACCCGATGGCGTACATCCCCGAGCACCCCCGCTCAGGCACGATCCTGACGCTCGGCGTCGTGAGCCTCCTCATCCCGATCACGGCGCCGTTCGCCTGGTACTTCGGTGTCCGCGCGAAGCGCGACATCGCAGAGGGCGCGCCCTACCGCTACGGCGGCACGGCCCGTGCGGGCGAGATCATCGGCATCGTGATGACCATTCTCCAGGCGCTGTTCTGGCTGCTGGTCTTCATGGGCCTCTTCACCAGCTAGGAGGACCGTCCGGGTGGGTGTGGATATCGCTCCGCGGTGCACACTGGGGCGGCATGCTGGGGCTTCGCCGGTGTCGCACGATTCCGCGGCGCTGGATATGTCCTCGGCCCGCCTCACATCAGTGCAAGACTGGTGACCAGTTGTCAGAACCGAGATGGGAGATCTCATGACGCAGCCCCAGGGCTCCAGCCCTTACGAGCCCCAGTCGGAGCCGAGCCAGGGCTCCGCCCCGCAGCAGCCCAGCTATGGGCAGCCTTCCTACGGGTCCCCCGAGCAGCCGTCGGCCTACAGCGCGAGCTCGCCCCAGCCGCCGAGCTACGACCAGTCGGCCTACGGCGCTCCCCAGCAGCCTTACGGTCAGCCGCAGCAGCCCTACGGCGCGGCCCAGCCATACCAGCAGCCCTACGGCTACCAGGCGGCGGAGCACCCGCAGGCGCAGACGGTGTTCATCCTCGGTATCGTCGGCATCTTCGTCGGCATCATCCCCTTCATCGCCTGGTACCTCGGTGCGCAGGCCAAGAAGGAGATCGAGGCCGGAGCGCCGTACCCGTTCGAGGGGAAGCTGAAGACCGGCTACCTGCTCGGCAAGGTCTTCTCGATCATCTACCTCGTGATCATCGCGCTCTACATCGTGGGGATCATCGCCCTCATCGGTTTCGGCGCCATGCAGTCCTGACGTCGGTTTCAAGGCCGGGCACCCGCAGGGTGTCCGGCCTTCGTCATCCCCGGGGGCGGCGCTCGGCATCTTCACGGCTGATTGACGTGTGAGGTGCCCGGCGGGAAGCCCCTATGAACGAGACGACGCTCACGCGACGAGCGACCGTTACTACCGACACGGTCTTCCCGTGAGCCGACCACCCCGACGCCGGGCCGGCCCTCGCGCTCGGCATCACCGGCGTGCTGCCGTAGGCATATCGCTCGTCTGCGGTCCTCTGCCTGGCGCCTCGGGTCCCATCGGTCGGGACATCAGGGCGGCCGGGACCTTCCGCTGGGAGGGCAAGGTGCGGACCGGCTACTGGCTCGTCACGATGTCCACGCTCGCCCACGTCGCCGTGCTGATCGTCGCGCCGGCGGCCCAGCTCGGCTGAACGCCTTGTCGGACGACACTTGCGGCCCCGTCGGGGGCGTGGGAGTCTGGTGACCGACAGCGATGGAGGCCCCATGTCCCAACAGCCGCCGTACAACGGGTACCAGCAGGGCTATCAGCAGCCACCGGCCCAGCCGGGCTACGGATATCAGCAGCCCTACTACGGTTACCAGCCGCCCGCCGAGCACCCGCAGGCGCAGGCCGTCTTCATCCTCGGCATCGTCGGGATCTTCACCGGCATCCTGTCCTTCGTCGCCTGGTACCTGGGGTCCGAGGCCAAGAAGGAGATTGAGGCCGGCGCGCCCTACCCCTTCGAGGGCAAGCTGAAGACCGGCTACCTGCTCGGCAAGATCCTGGGCATCATCAGCCTCGCCTGCGCCGGCCTCGGGTTGCTGCTGCTGATCGTCTACTTCGTGATGATGCTCGCCATCTTCGGCGCCTTCATGTGACCACGCGTCCCGGCTCGGGCGCAACACGATTGTGGTCGGTACGCCGAGCAGGATCGTGTTCGACACCCCTCCGGACGGACGTGCTCCGGTGCGCCTGGGTGCGATGAGCACATCCTCCTTCTCGTCGCGGATGGCAAACGATCACACGGCCTTTTCGGGCGACGACAAGTGTGTCGTGCTCATCGAGGCGTCGGTCCGGAGTCTGGTGTCCTCAGCGGACGAAGACCGGCTGGTCCTTCGTCGAGCGCGCCTTGTCATAGGCGTAGCCGTCGCCGTCGAACTCGACTATCCGCGACGCGGTCCGCACCCGGTTGCGCACGAGCCACGCGGCCATGGTTCCGCGGGCGCGCTTGGCGTAGAAGCTGACGACCCGGGGCCGCCCCTTCGCGTCGCGGTCCTCGAAGCGGGGCGAGATGACGCGGTGCCCGAGTCGCCGGACGTCGATGACGCTGCCGTACTCGTTGCTCGCCAGGTTCACCAGCACCGGGGATCCAGGCGACGCGGCGAGGTCCTCGGCCAGCAGGTCGGTCACCTGCGTTCCCCACCAGTCGTAGAGCGACCGGCCGCGCGTCGTGGCCAGGCGCGTGCCCATCTCGAGGCGATGCGGCTGGATGAGGTCCAGCGGCCGGAGCAGTCCGTAGAGGCCCGACAGGATGCGCACCGTCTTCTGGGCTTCGGTGAGGTCCCGCGCGTCGAACTCGCGGGCGGCCATGCCCTGGTACACGTCGCCGTTGAACGCGAACACCGCCGGCCGAGAGTTGGCCGGCGTGTGGTCGACGTCGAACTCTCGGTAGCGCGTGGCGTTGAGGTGGGCCAACTCGTCGGAGATGTGCATCAGCGTCGCAATGTCGGCGGGCGACTTCTCCCGCATCACCTCGATCAGCTCGGCCGACTGCTCCACGAGCCGCGGCTCGGTGTGCTTCTTCGTCGGCAGCTTCGTGTCGAAGTCGAGCGACTTGGCGGGGGAGAGCACCGTCAGCATGCGCCCGAGTCTACCGACCGCGCCCCGACCCGATGCCGCGATGAGCACGACACACTTGTCGTCGCCCGAAATCGCCATGTGATCGTTGACATCCGCGACGAGAAGGAGGATGTGCTCATCGCGCCCCGAGCTCCCCGACATGCCCGTCGCCCGACGCGGACGCCCCGCCGCCCGGTCACTGCGGACCGACGCGACGGGACGGGGCGCGACGAGTTGCTGCTCAGGCGTCCTGGGAGTTCGACGAGATGCCGGGGCGGCCCTCGTGGATGATCTTGCCGGGGTTCAGGTGGTGGCCCGGGTCGACGCCGTCGAACAGTTTGCGCTGGATGAACACTCCCGCGGGGGAGATGTCCTGGTCCATCCAGGGGCTGTGCTCCTCGCCGACGCCGTGGTGGTGCGACACCGTGCCGTGGTTGTCCATGAACGACTGCTGGATTACGCGCTTGGCCACGTCATACGTGGCCATCTGGTTCTCGCTGTCGTCGGCGATCGCGAAGGTGAAGTACTGGCAGGCGCCGGAATGGTACGAGTGCGACAGGTGGCAGAACACCACCCCGCGCACGCCGATCTCGTCCATCGCCTTCTGGAACCGCGCGACGGTGTTGGTGTGGATCTGCTCGGCGTATGCCCAGGGCGTCGTCGTCTCCGAGACGTCGCAGATCAGGCCGCGGTCGAGCATGAAGTCGCGGATGTAGGGGGTGTCGTACTTCTTCTGGTCGTACAGCGTGCCCGGCCCCTTGCCGACGGAGATGCCGCCGTTGGCCTTGACGATCCTGCTGACCAGCCCCTTCTCATAGCGGACGTGCGTCGGGCTGCCCTCGAAGCCGACGAAGCTCATCGCGATCTTCTCCAGGTCCCAGCCCTTGGCCTCCATGATCTTCTGGATGGCCTTGCTGGACAGCGACCCGATGCGCGACGACTTCTTGCCGTTGGCCATGATGTACTGCGTCTCGACGGCGTCGGAGACCCGCGCCATCATCGGGGCCGCGTCGGAGGCCATGATCTGCTCGCAGGCCTTGAGCCCGTCCTCGTAGGTCGCGAAGAAGTAGGACTGCAGCTCGCGGACCTCGGGGAGCCGGTGCACGTTGACCCACGCCGAGGTGATGATGCCGAGGCGGCCCTCGGAGCCGAGCACCATCTCGCGGACGCTCGGGCCGGACGACGACGACGGCAGCGGCCGCAGCGTCAGCACCTGGCCGGGCATGACCATGGTCAGGCCGCGGACGATGTCGGCGATGTCGCCGTACTTGTCGGACTGCATGCCGGATGAGCGGGTGGCGATCCAGCCGCCGAGCGTCGACCAGACGAAGGAGTCGGGGTGATGCCCCAGCGTCCAGCCCTGCGCGTTGAGCTGGTCCTCCATATCGGGGCCGAACACGCCGGCCTGGATGTGCGCGAGTCCGGAGGACTCGTCGATCTCCAGCACGCGGCTCAGCCGGCCGAGGTTCACGGAGACAACCTGGCGGGTCTCGCCGGGCTCCGCCTCCAGTGCCGCGACGATGTTGGAGCCGCCGCCGAAGGGGATCAGCACGCCGTCGGCCGCGATGACCGCGTCGACGAGCCTCTCGACTTCGGCCTGCGAGCCCGGGTACAGCACGACGTCAGGCAGGCGGCCGAGCTGACCGGCGCGCACGCGCATCAGGTCGCGCACGCCCTTGCCGAACGCGTGCACGACGCGGGTCTCGTCGTCGGTCTGGACGAACTCCTCGCCGAGGATGGCTACCAGTTCACCGCGCAGCCCCTCGCCCAGCTGCGACGCGGGCACCTCAAGGTCGTCGAAGCGCGGGCTCGGGGGGACAGCTGCCGTGATATCGACGCCGACCATCTTCTTCACGAACGGCGCGAACTTCGGCTTGTCGTGGTGGCTGTAGGACTTCCCGTCCTCGCCCCAACCCCACCACTTCTGCTGCTTGACGCCCTCGATCATCGACCCTCCTGCTTGTCGGCCTGCTCCTTGGCGTCCTCGACCAAGGTGGCGATCTCGCTCTTGCCTGCCTTCTCCAGTGCAACGGCGCGCGCGAATTCCGCCAGGGTCTTCTTACCGTAAGCGCGGGCCGTCGTGTCGTGAAGTTCCAGAACCTGGCGTCGCATCCGCTCGTTGAACTCGTGTGCGATCTCCCCCGGGTACGGGTACATCGGCCGTCCGAACACGACGTGCACCTCAGGTCGGCCCTTGGGGAGGTGCTTCTGCTTCGACGGCCAGGCGGCGTATGCGCCCACCAGGGCGACCGGCAACGCGGGGACGCCGCGCGAGATGCACAGGGAGGCGACGCCCGGGATGAACGGCCCCATCGCACCCGTGCGGGACCGGGTTCCCTCGGGGAACAGGAGGATCGGGACGCCGTCGCTGAGCAGCTGCGAGGCCATGCCTCGCTGGCCCTTGCCACCCTTGCCCCGGTCGACGGCGAACGCGTTCATGAACAGGTTCATGCCGAGCGACTTGACCCAGTTGCCGAAGAAGAAGTCCCCCGCCGCGCCCGTCGCAACGAACTTCGACAGCCTCCCCGGCATGGAGCACAGGATCAGCGGCGCGTCGAGGTGCGAGCTGTGGTTGCCGAACACGGCGAACGCACCCTCGAGCCCGTCGAGGTTGTTCGCGCCGTGCACATGGATCTTCAGCAGCTTGACGAGGGCGGGCTTCAGCAGCAGCAGCTGCGCGGTCTGACGCGTGGTCGCCTGCAGCTTCGACTGGTACCGGGTGCTGGACTGGCTGTCCTCGGCCAACTCAGTGCTTCTTCCTCGATGCGGTCAGCATCCGGGAGACCTGCCGGGTGATGGCCTTGGGGCCATGATCGCCGACGAACACGGACAGTCGCCACTTCCAGTCCGGGATGGACTCGATCTTGTTTCGCTCGGCGTCGGCGAGCGCCCGGTGGACGAGCTTCTTCGGGTCGATCCACACCACGCCGGGGAGCCTGGAGGAGTTGATTCCGGCCCGGGCGTGGAACTCGGTCTTGACCCAGCCGGGCAGCAGCCCTGTGACGTGCACCCCGGTGCCCTCGAGCTCCAGCGCCAGCGCCGTCGAGTACGTCCGTGCCCACGCCTTGATCGCCGAGTAGTTGCCCGTGTAGATGATCGACGACGATGAGGCGACGTTGATGATGTGGCCGTGACCGCGGCCCCGCATGGCCCGGCCGGCCGCGCCGCCGAGGATGAACACAGCGAGGCACATGACGTCGAATGCCTTGGCCTGCAGGTCGATCTCGTCTCGATCCAGCACGGTGGAATGGAGGCCGAAGCCTGCATTGTTGATGAGCCACTCGACGGGCCGGGAGGGGTCTTCCAGTCGGTCGGCGACCTTCATCACGTCCGAGCGGACCGAGAGGTCGGCGGGCAGCGTCTCCACGTGCACTCCATACTTCTCGCCGAGCTCGGCGGCGACGGCGTGCAGGCGCGCCTCGTCGCGGGCGACCAGGACGAGGTCGTTGCCCCGCTCGGCCAGCTCGCGCGCGAACTCCAGACCGATGCCCGACGTGCCACCCGTGATCAGCGCAGAAACCATAGGGACTACGGTACGCCACCGTCGACAACGAAGAGCAGCCGAGTGGTGCGCCGACCCGACAGCTGTTGGTGAGCCCACAAGCTCACGAGCCGGATGTTGTGGGGATCGGCCAATGGCCGGATCAGCAGCTGGAGATTCCCCACAATGCGGGCCGGGAACGCAGTCACGCAAGCGGACTCGCCGTCGGCCACCGCTCGCCGTCGGCCACCGCTCGCCGTCGGCCACCGCGCCCGAAAATCGTTCAGTGGCCGATTCTCCCTGGTCTGCCCCCGAGAACCGTTCACTACCCCGTCGCCCCTCCCCTCAAAGGACCCCGCCGCGTCCGAATTTCGGGCACTGCCCGCTTCTCCCCGGTCCGACGACGAGAAGCGCACACGGCCTTGAGTCGGATCTCGCCCAGTCCGACGAGGGTGGCTACCCAGTGGGCGATTCTCGGCACTGGACCGGGGAGAATCGACCACTGAACGGTTTTCGTCGACGAGCCGGGTCAAAGCAGCGCCGACCCGTACAAAAGGTGACCCGAGCCGCAGCGCCCGCGCAATAGCGGCTCCGGACAGCGAAGAGGGAATAGCGGCTCCGGACAGCAAAGGAGGGCGCCCCCCGGCGGGGCGCCCTCCTCAGTTGTGTCGCGTCAGCGGCCGATGACGCTCAGGGTCTCCTGGGCCATCGCCAGCTCCTCATTGGTCGGCACGACCAGGGTGCGGACCGTGGCGTCGGCGGCCGAGATATCGCGCGGCTGCTTCGACCGGGCCCGGTTGGCGTCGTCGTCGAGCTTCAGGCCGAAGTGGCTGAGGCGGTCGATCACGGCCTTGCGGACAGGGTCTGCGTTCTCCCCGACGCCTGCGGTGAACACCACCGCGTCGAGGCCGCCGAGCAGCGCGTAGTACGAGCCGATGTAGCTCACGAGCCGGTGGACGTAGACGTCCAGCGCGAGTCGCGAGGCCTGGTCGCCGTTCTCCACGGCGGCCTTCACGTCCCGCATGTCGGTGTAGCCGCACAGGCCGGCCATGCCGGAGCGCTTGTTCAGCAGGTCGTCGACCTCGGCGATGGTCATACCGGCCGAGTTCACCAGGAACGCATGCAGGCCGGGGTCGACGTCGCCGGAGCGGGTACCCATCACGAGGCCCTGCAGCGGGGTCAGGCCCATGGAGGTGTCGATCGCGACGCCGCCGTCGACCGCCGAGATCGAGGCGCCGTTGCCGAGGTGACAGACGATCAGCTTCGTCTCCTCGATGGGGCGGCCAAGGCACTTCGCGGCCTGCTTGGACACGTAGCTGTGCGAGGTGCCGTGGAAGCCGTACTTGCGGATGCTGTAGCGGTCCGTGACCTCCCTGTCGACGGCGTAGGTGTACGCCTCCGCGGGGAGAGTGGAGAAGAATGCCGTGTCGAACACGCCGACGTGCGGCACGTCCGGCAGCACCTCCTGCGCGGCGCGGATGCCCGCGATGCCGGGCGGGTTGTGCAGCGGTGCGAGGCCGGACAGCTCGACGAGCTTCTCGATGACCTCCTCGGTGATGAGCGTGGACTCTACGAATGTCGAGCCGCCATGCACCGTGCGGTGACCGACGGCGACAACGTCGTCGAGGCTCGGTCCGTGGTCGCGGAACATCTGCACGACTGCTGCGACGGCCTCGACATGGTTCGCGAAGTGCGTCTCCTCGTGGTACTCGTTCTCGCCCACCTCGTGGTCGATGGTCGACGTCTCGAGTCCGATGCGCTGGACGATGCCCACGGCGCGGGGGCCGGGCTCGGCGGGGTCGAGCAACTGGTACTTGATGGACGACGATCCACAGTTGAGAAGGAGGATCGGCTGAGCCATGGACTTGTTCCTGTTCGGTCGGGAGGTGGTGGTGTGCGCCCGCCGGGAGGCGTGCACATGCGCGTCGGGTGAGGTCACAGAGCCTGGGCCTGGATCGCGGTGATCGTGATCGTGGAGACGATGTCGTCCACGAGCGCGCCGCGCGAGAGGTCGTTGACAGGCTTGCGCAGCCCCTGCAGCATCGGCCCGACGGCGACGGCGCCGGAGGTTCGCTGCACCGCCTTGTAGGTGTTGTTGCCGGTGTTGAGATCCGGGAAGATGAACACCGTGGCGCGGCCGGCGACCTCGGATCCGGGCATCTTCTTCCGCGCGACGACCTCGTCGACCGCTGCGTCGAACTGAATCGGGCCCTCGACCTTGATCTGCGGGGCGCGCTCGCGCACCAGGCGCGTGGCCTCGCGGACCTTGTCGACGTCGGCGCCGAAGCCCGAGTCGCCGGTCGAGTAGGACAGCATCGCGACGCGGGGCTCGATGCCGAAGCTCTCGGCGGTCTTGGCCGAGGAGATGGCGATGTCTGCCAGCTGCTCCGCCGTCGGGTCCGGGTTGACGGCACAGTCGGCGTACACCAGAACGCGGTTGCTCATGCACATCAGGAACGAGCCGGACACGACGCTCACGCCGGGGGCGGTCTTGATGAACTCGAGGCTGGGGCGGATGGTGTTGGCCGTGGTGTTCACGGCGCCGGAGACCATGCCGTCGGCCATGCCGAGGTGGACCATCATGGTCCCGAAGTAAGAGAGATCCTTCAGCTTCTCAAGCGCCTGCTCGATCGTGACTCCCTTGTGGGCGCGCAGCTTGGCGTACTCGCGGGCGAATCCCTGCAGCAGCTGCGGGTCCTCGGGGCTGATGACCTTGGCCTCGCTGAGGTTCAGGCCTAGCTCGCTGGCGCGGGCGCTGATCCGAGCGGCGTCGCCGAGCAGGATGATCTCCGCGACGGACCGTTGCAGCGCGATGGCGGCGGCGGTAAGGACGCGGTCGTCGGTGGACTCAGGCAGCACGATCCGCTGGCGGTTGGAGCGCGCCTTCTGCTGGATCTGGTACTCGAACATCGTGGGCGTGCGGATCTCGGTGCGCGGAAGATCGATGGCGGCCAGCAGGGCCTCCTCGTCGACGAACTCCGAGAAGACGGCGCGGGAGACCTCGATCTTGCGGTCTGAGCCGGTCGACGTGCCGTGCACGTTCTGGAGGGTGGTCGCGGTCGTGAAGGTGTCCATGGACGTGATGGCGATGGGCAGATCGACCAGCGACTCGCCGAAGAGCTTCGAGACGGACTCGGGGATGTCGAAGCCGCCTGTCAGGATCAGCGCGGCCAGCGGTCCGTACTGGGCCGACGAGTGGGCCATGACCAGGCCGGGGAGCAGGTCGAGTCGGTCGGCGGGCACGATGACCGTCGACTCCTTCTTCAGGCGCGTCAGCAGGTTCGGCAGCGTCATGCCGCCGATGAGCGTCGAGAGGGACTCGTGGTGCAGGAAATCCTCCTGGCCGAGCCACCGCGTGGCGCCGACGGCGGTGAACTGCTCGCTCACCGAGGGCGCGGCGAGCACGTCGTTGTGCGGCCACACAGACACGACGACGTCGCGGACCTTCTTGAGTGCGACGGCGGCCTCGTCGCGCTGCGCCGGGTCGGCGTGCGTCGCGACCATGGCGATGACGGTGTTGTAGGCGCTCTCGAGGGTCTCGATCGCGGCCTCGGCAAGGCGTTGGATCTGGCCGGCGCTGCGACCGTCGACGCGGCAGACGAAGAGGATGGGGGAGTTGAGGTTGGCCGCGATCGTCGCGTTGCGGGCCAGCTCGGACGAGGCCTCCAGGCTCTCGTAGTCCGAGCCGAGGATCACGACTGCGTCGCGGGACTCTGCCAGTGCGTTGTACTTCGCCACGATGGTGTCGAGGGCCTGATCCGGGTTCGCGGCCCAGTCGGCGTAGGAGACGCCGATCGCCGACTCGAGGCTCTGAGACAGAGCCTTGTGGGAGAGGAGGGCTTCGGTCACCGGGTCGTCCTCGACCGAGGCCACCAGTGGACGGAAGACGCCCACGGACCGGACCTGGCGCGCGAACAGGTCGACGACGCCCAGCGCGATGGAGGACTTACCGACTTGCCGCTCCGATGAGGCAATGTACACACTCTTAGTCACGGAAGTACCATACCGCGTCTGAATCTGGTGACCGTCCCGTCGATCGATTGCGGGATCCGGTTTCAATGGGCAACACCGTCGGGGCGCGTCGGCGGTGGCCGGCGGGGTCGTTGCGCGGCGGGGCCCAGGCCGGTCTTGGCAGTCGGTTCGGACTGTCGTTTCTGGCTGTCGGCTGCCGTCGTGGGCTCTTCCGGTGGCTCTCCCGGTTGGTCTGCCGTGTTGGGCGGTCGGTGCGAGTTCACCGACGCCACCCTTGTGGACCGACGCCACCCTTCTCGACACATGCCACCGCCATGGTGGTGGCGTGTGTCGAGAAGGGTGGCGCCTGTTGCTGAGGGTGGCGTTTGGGGTCAGGGTGGCGACGGGGTGACAGCTGGGTAGAGGCGGCGGGTCAGTCGGCGTGGCTCGCCGCCGACAGCGATCAGCTGGTTGGCTTCACCGCGGCGGGTCAGGCGGACAGCCTCTCCGCGATCGGCAGCAGGGCGTCGAACAGCTGCGCCAGCTCGCCCGTGCGGCGCTCCGATGGGGCGACCGTCTCGCCGTCGAACTCGGTGAAGGTCGACATCGACACCTGATTGTGGAGTCGAACAGGTTGAAGCCGCCACCTGGCGCCACTGCTCCACGGCCCGCACGCCGCCGGCCGCGCCGTAGGAGACGAACGCAAGGCTTGCCGAACAGCTCTGGGCCGTGGTCAATGGCGTTCTTGAACGCACCGGGGATGCCGTGGTTGTACTCGGCGGTGATGAACACACGTAGCCGTCGCACGCGTCGAGCTCGTCGGAGAACCGCTGCACCCGCTCGTCGGCATACTTCTTGCCCATCTTCGCGGGCAGCGCCGCGTCGCTGAAGACGGGAAGGTCGAAGGCGATCAGGTCGATCAGCCTGTACTCGGCGTCCGCGCGGTCGGCCGTGACGCCGAGCACCCAGTCGGCCACCGAGCTGCCCTGCGGTGGTCACTCACGGAACCCAGCTACGATGCCGATCTTCACGAGGCAGCCTTTGGATGACGGCCCCCGGAGTAGCTCTGTCCGTTTCTCGTGCCTGGCGCCTTCACCCCGTCCCGCCGTCACCCGCCACCCCGCCGTCCCGTCGCTGCCTGATAGGGCTTCGACGCCCTCGCCGTTCCCCCGAAAATCGACCAGTGGTCGCTTCTGCTCGAATGACCGGGGAGAAGCGACCAGTGGTCGATTTTCGCGGTGGCGGCAGCGGAAGGCAGTGGGCGATTCTGGTGATCGGACCGGGGAGAACCGGGCACTGGTCGATTTTCGGGGACGGGCCGGGGGCAGGCGGCCACAGGCTCGACGACCCGGTTCCTTGAGCTCGTCGAAGGGCGCCGAGCGGAGCGAGGCGGTTTGTCCGTGTGGAGCCTCGGGGCCGGGTGAGACCCTTCGCTTCGCTCAGGGCGTTTCGACAGGCTCAACGAGCCGGGTTGGGAAGGCGCTTCGACAGGCCGGTGATGAGTTCGTCGAAGTGCTCAACGGCCCGGGTTGAAAGGCGCTTCTACAGGCCTGTGCTGAGCTCGTCGAAGTGCTCAACGAGCCGGGCAGCTCAGTCGCCGGGTCGCGTGTAGCCGGCGTCCTTCAGATCCTCGGCCAGGTGGTTGACGATCAGGTCCTGCTCGTCGACGAGACCCGAGCGGCTGGCGCTCCGGGCCACCAGGTTGGCCGAGACCGGCGCGGTCATCAGCTGCAGCACGATGATCAGCACGCACAGACCCGCCGCCCACCAGGTGCGCAGGCTCAGCGCGATGCCCAGCGTCACGGCGATCAGGCCCAGCACCTGCGGCTTTGTGATCGCGTGCATGTCGCACAACACGTCGGGGAAACGGACCAGGCCGATGGCGGCGCCGAGGCACAGCATGGCGCCGATCAGGATGAACACGGCACCGATCAGGTCGAGCAGGGCGCTCATCCTCGCACCGCCTCCTCCTTGCGCTTGGCCGTCATCTTCGAGCGCATCGCCATCCGGTCGCCCACCATCCGCGCGATCGACACCGCGCTCGTGAAGCCGAGCAGCGACAGCAGCATCAGCACCATCAGGTAGGTGGGCTGGTCGGTCCAGGCCGTCCAGAGCCCGAGGCCCGCGACGACGACGGCGACCATCAGGTCCGCCGCGACCGAGCGGTCTAGCTGCGACGGCCCCGCCGCAATGCGGTTCACGCCGATCATCGCCGCGACGAGCAGCAGCGCCGCCGCGACGGACATGATGACGTCGGTTGCCAGACTCATGATTCGTCGTCCTCCAGCTCGGGTGCCTCGTCGACGGGGAGTTTCTTCAGGCGCTCGGCCTCGGTGAGGCGCGCCAGTTCGGCCTCGAAAGCGACGATCTCGTCGCGCGAGCCGAACGCGTGCACTACCCGCGACTCGATGCGGTGCACCATCGCCTGGATGCGGGCGACGGGGTCGTCGCCGACGAGGTCGATGGCGTGCAGGTAGAGGCGACGCGGGTGCCGGACGACCTCCACCACGACGGTGCCCGGCACCAGGGAGATCACCTGGGCGACCTGCACCTGGTAGAGGTCGTGGTCGGAGGCGAGGTCGACGCGGATGATGCCGGCGTTCAGGTTCACCTTGCGCTCGAACGCCAGCTGCAGGATCCGCACCGAGGAGACCACCAGGTCCTTGAGCAGGTGCGCGGCGAGGCTGATGAACCACAGCGGCCGGAAGCGGCCGCCCCAGTTGATCGGCGGGAGGGGAAACACGACGGTGATCAGGTACGCGCACAGGACGCCGCCCACCACGATCATCGGCGTGATGCTCCCCCAGAGGATCACCCAGACGACGGCCATCATGGCGATGGACAGGGGGCGGAAGCGGAACCGTCCCCAGCCGTGCCGGGCGTCGTGCGTCTCGTCGCTCATCGCAGACCCTCCGGCAGCACTGCCCGGACCAGGGACCCGTCGCGCAGTGCCTCCGCGGCGGCGGTCGTGTACTCGTAAAGCGGGCCGGCGAACACCGTCAGCGCGAGGCCGAACAGGATCAGGCCGATGGTCGCGCCCACCTGCAGCGGAGGCATCGGGCGCGTGTCGAGGCTCGCCCAGTCGGCGTCGTCGTCGTACTCGTCGGGTCGGGTCTGCCGCTGCTCGGCGGGCGTCACGCCCCAGAACGCGCGGTTCCAGACCTTGGCCATGGCCATCAGGGTCAGCAGGCTGGTGAGCACGCTGCCCGCGACGACGGCCCAAGCCAGCGGCGTGCCGACCGCTGCGCCGGCCTCCAGCAGGCCCAGTTTCCCGATGAAGCCGCTCAGCGGCGGGATGCCGCCGAGGTTCATCGCCGGGATGAAGAACAGGAACGCCAGCAGCGGCGCGACCTTCAGCAGGCCGCCCAGCCCGTCGAGCGACGAGGTGCCGCCGCGGCGCTCGATCAGGCCGGTGACGAGGAATAGCGTCGCCTGGATGGTGATGTGGTGAGCAGTGTAGAAGATCGCGGCGGCCAGTCCGGCGGTGGTGCCGAGGGAGATGCCGAAGATCATGTAGCCGATGTGGCTGATCAGCGTGAAGGACAGCATTCGCTTGATCTCCACCTGGGCGATGGCGCCGAGGATGCCGATCACCATGGTCAGCAGCGAGGCGACCATCAGCACGGTGTTGAGCTGCCCGTTCGGGAACAGCAGGGTCTCGGTGCGGATGATCGCATAGACGCCGACCTTCGTCAGCAGGCCCGCGAACACCGCGGTGACGGGCGCGGGGGCCGTCGGATAGGAGTCGGGCAGCCAGCTCGACAGCGGGAACACGGCGGCCTTGATCGCGAATGTCACGATCAGCAGCACCTCGAGCAGCAGCTGCACCGGCTGCGTCAGCTCGGCGAGCCGCACCGACAGATGCGCCATGTTGACCGTCCCCGTCGCCGCGTAGACGGCCGACAGCGAAATGAGGAACAGCGACGAGCTGAGCAGCGACACGATGACGTACGTCGTGCCCGCCCGCACGCGGTCCGCGGTGCCGCCGAGGGTCAGCAGCACATACGACGCGAACAGCAGGATCTCGAAGCCGACGAACAGGTTGAACAGGTCGCCCGCGAGGAACGCGTTCGAGACGCCCGCCATCAGCAGCAGGAACGTGGGGTGGAAGATCGACACCGGGGTCTCGCGGCGGACCTCGTCTCGGTCCTGGCCGGTGGCGAACACGAGGACCGCGAGCGCCACGACGGAGGCGACGAGCAGCATCAGGGCGCTGAGCCGGTCGACGACCAGCGCTATGCCGAGTGGGGCGGCCCAGCCGCCGAGCCACAGCGCGAGCGGTCCGTGGGTGTTCGTGTACCACATGAACACCGCCGCGACCGCGACGATGCCGGACAGCGCGACGCCGGAGACGATGCGCTGCATGCGGGGGCGACGGGGAAGCGCGAGCGCGATGGCGGCGCCGAAGAAGGCCAGCAGGACCGGGACGGGGACGAGGTTGATCATTCGCTCACCGAGTCCTCTCCCGAGTCGGAGAAGGTGGTGTCCTCGTAGCTCTCACTGGTGACGTCGGCGTCGGCGAGCTCGCGGATGCGGGCGTCCTCGACGTCGTCGGCCACCTCGTCGTGTCCGTGCAGCTGGAAGCTGCGGTACGCCAGCGCGAGCACGAAGCCGGCGACGGCCATGGTGATGACGATGGCGGTGAGCACCATGGCCTGCGGCAGCGGATCGGACATCTCCTTGGTGCTGAGCCCGATGATGGGGTCGGAGCCGGCCTCGCCGGCCGCCACCAGGAACAGCAGGTTCACGCCGTTGCTTGTCACGAGCACCCCGAGCAGGATGCGGGTCAGCGACCGCTCGAGCATCAGGTAGACGCCGGCCGCCACCAGGACGCCCGCGGTGATCGCGAGGACGAGATTTGCGCTCATGCGCGGCTCCTGTCCCGGCCGGGGAGGGCCTTGGTGGAGTCGGGAATCGGCATCGGGGCGGTCTCCTCGCTGGCGTGCTGGTCGATGCCGGAGCCGAGCGAGCGCGCGATGTCGAGCAGCATGCCGACGACGACGAGGTAGACGCCGATGTCGAAGATGGTGGAGCTGACCAGATGCAGCTCGCCGAGCACTGGGATGGTCAGGTGCATGTCGTAGCTCTGCAGGATGACGCCGCCGAACAGGACGGGCGTGACCGCGGCGAAGAGCGCGAGGAGCAGGCCCCCGCCCAGCAGGCGGCCGGCGTCGAACGGGGCGGCCTCGTCGAGCTCGTAGCGCCCGGCCGCGAGGTAGCGGATCATCAGCGCCATGCCGGCGACCAGGCCGCCGGCGAAGCCGCCGCCCGGGTAGTTGTGGCCGGCGAACAGCAGGTACACCGACACGATGATCATCGGCCCGAACAGCACGCGGGTCACGACCTCGAAGACGACGGAGCGCACCATGGGCGACAGCGTCTGCCCGGCACGCAGCCAGACGCCGGGGGCGTTGTCGGCCTGCGGCTCGTCCTGGCGCGTCTCGAAGGCGGTGCTGGTGCGCTCGACGTCGGGGGTGCGGGTTCGCAGGAAGATCAGCGACGCGATGCCCGTCGCGGCGATGACCAGCACCGAGATCTCGCCGAAGGTGTCCCAGGCGCGGATGTCGACCAGCGCCACGTTGACGATGTTCTTGCCGTAGCCGAAGTCGTAGGCCGCCTGTTCCCACCCGTCGGACACGGGGGCCGCGACCCGGGAGCCGGCCGCGACGAGCGAGATCAGCGTGACGACGGTGCCCGTCCCGACCGCGACCAGCACCCGCCACCAACGGGTGGAGCTGAGCGGGCGGTTGGTGAAGTAGCGCGGCAGCTTGCGGACCGCGAGCACGAACACCACGAGCGTGACGGTCTCGATGAGCACCTGCGTCAGGGCCAGGTCCGGGGCGCCGCCCATCGCGAACAGCAGGGCCAGCCCGTAGCCCGTCACGCCGACGAGCAGCACCGCGCGGATGCGGCCGCGGGAGGCGGCGGCGAGGAACGCGGCGATCATCATCACGGCGGCGATGAGCATCTGCGGCCAGTCGTCGAAGCCGCGGTAGGACGGCCAGACGCGGATCCGCAGCATCGCGTAGGTGGTGAGCGCGACGAGCGTCACGAGGATGGTGCCGAGGTAGATCGACAGCGAGCCGCGCTGGAACCGCGCGGTCACCTCGACGGCGATGCGGTCGATGGCCTTCATGGAGCGGTGGTAGAAGCTCTCGGCCGTCGGGGTCTTCGGGAACGTCGACTGGATGCCGGTGATCTGCGTGCGGAACACGAACAGTGTGATGCCGGCCACGAGCACGATCGCCGACATCAGCAGCGGCACGGAGAACCCGTGCCACAGCGCGAAGCCGTGGCTCTCCTTGCCAGTGGCGACGGTCGCGGCGTAGGGCTGCAGCAGATCCGTCAGCTGGTGCCCGAGGAAGCCGAGCACGAGGCCAGCGGCGCCGAGCAGCATCGGGACGGCGCCCATTCCGAGGGCCGGCCGGTGCCAGGTCAGCACCGGGGCCCCGTCCTTCGCGGCGAAGGCGCCCCACCACCAGCGCAGCGAGTAGGCCACCGTCAACGCGGAGCCGAACATCACGGCGACGCCCAGCGCCGCGCCCGCCAGCGGCGTGACCTCATACACGTCGCCCGTGACGAGGTACACGACCGACTCGAACGCGGCCTCCTTCGTGAGGAAGCCGACCAGCGGGGGCATGCCCGCCATCGACAGCGCGGCCAGCCCGCCGAGGATCGCCAGCCACGGCACGCGGTAGCCGACGCCGTTCAGCTCGCGGAGGTCGCGCGTGCCGGCGGAATGGTCGATCACACCGACGATCATGAACAGCGTCGACTTGAACAGCGCGTGCGCGATGACGGTGCCCAGACCGGCCAGCGCGGCAGCCTCGGTGCCGATGCCCAGCAGCATCACCATGAAACCGAGCTGCGAGACGGTGCCGTAGGCGAGCAGGAGCTTGAGGTCGGTCTGGCGCAGCGCCCGCCAGCCGCCGATGATCATCGTCGCCGTGCCCAGCAGCATCACGACGGGCCGCCAGAGCCCCAGGTCCGCGAAGGCGGGGGCCAGCAGCGCGACGAGGTAGACGCCGGCCTTCACCATGGCGGCGGCGTGCAGGTAGGCCGAGATGGGCGTCGGGGCGGCCATCGCTCCCGGCAGCCAGAAGTGGAACGGGGCGAGCGCGGACTTGCTGAGCGCGCCGACGAGCATCAGCAGCGAGCCTACGGCGGCCAGGGTGCCGGCGGGCGGGTCGGCCAGGATCAGCTCGAGCGACAGCGAGCCGGAGGCCTGCCAGATGGCGACGATCCCGACCAGCATCGTGAGGCCGCCCGTCGTGGTGACGATCAGCGCGGTCTGCGCGGCGCCGCGGTTGGCGCGGCGGCTGGGGTCGTGGCCGATCAGCAGGTAGGAGAAGATCGTCGTCATCTCCCAGAAGATGAACAGCACCACGAGGTTGTCGGCCGTGACCAGGCCGAGCATCGCGCCGGCGAACATCGTCAGGATCGCGGCGGAGCGGCCGGACCTGATGCCGTCGAAGTACCAGCGGCTGTAGAGCAGCACGAGGGCGCCGATCCAGGTCACGATCATCCCGAGGACCCACTGCAGCAGGCCGATCCGGACGCTCAGCTCGACGCCGAGGGTCGGGATCCACTGGTAGTGCTCCGTGTACACCTCGCCGCCCATGATCGCGGGGGTCAGTGACGTCAGCCAGATGGCGGCGGCCAGCGGCGCGACGAGCAGCAGGTAGTAGACGCGGGAGCTGATCCTCTTGACCAGAAGGGGGGTGAGCGCGCCAAGGACCGCGTGGACGGCGATCAAGGCATACAGCACGCCAGAATCCCTTCGTCGGACGGGGTTGTGGTGGCGAGCATCACTCTACCGGCTGACCGAAACGCGACGCTGAGCGGTTCGTCCGGCCCCGGCTGGGGGCGCGATGAGCACGACACACTTGTCATCGCGATGTGATCGTTCAGATCCGACGATAACGGCGACGAGCAGGAGGATGTGCTCATCGCGACGCCCGCCCGACGGGTCGCCGATCCCCAGCCAACGGTGTCAGCCGAGCCGCGACGCCAGCCAGGCGAAGTCGGCGACGTGCTCCGGCACCCCGCCGGGCGTCTCCAGGATCGTCGTCGTCGCGGCGTCCGAGACGATGCCCGCCAGCGCGTCGTGGTCGACGAACCCGTTGCCCAGGTTCGCGTGCCGGTCGCGGCCGCTGTCGAACTCGTCGCGCGAGTCGTTGCAGTGCACGACATCGACACGGCCCGTGATGTCGCGAACCCGGCCGACGAGGCCGTCCAGCTCCAGACCACCGGCGTGCGCGTGGCACGTGTCGAGGCAGAAGCCGACCTGCCCGAGGTTCTCCGATCCGTCGAGCGCGTCCCAGAGCCGGCCGATGGAGTCCAGGTGTCGCGTCATGGCCTTGGTGCCGCCGGCGGTGTTCTCGATGAAGATCGGCACGGGCAGGTCGAGTCCGTCGACGCACTTGCGCCAGTTGGCGTAGCCGACGGCCTGGTCCTCGTCGGCCGTGACGTGGCCACCGTGCACGACGACGCCCAGTGCCCCGACTGCGGCCGCCTCCGTCACGGTCTGCTGCAGCAGCTTGCGCGACGGGATGCGGATCCGGTTGTTCGTCGACGCCACGTTGATCACATACGGCGAGTGCACGACGATGCCGACGCCCGCGGCCTCCGCGGCCGACTTCAGCGCCTCCGCGCCACCCGGGTACAGCGTCGCGGGCTTCTTCCAGCTCTGCGGGTCGCCGAGGAAGATCTGCACGGCGTCGCCGCCAATGGCGGCCGCCTCCGTCAGCGGGTCGGTGGAGTCAACGTGGGCGCCGAGTCGGATCGTCATGCCGCCGAGCCTAGAGCGTCGGCCCACCCTGGGCGAGGCGAACGTCCGACGCCGCGAGGTCGGGTCTCACGATCGCAGGGCGTCGACGGGTTCGAGACGCGAGGCGCGCAGGGCGGGGTAGATGCCCGCCAGGGTGCCAGCTGCCAGTCCGATCAGCGGCCCCAGAACGATCAGGAGCGGAGGGATCACGGCCGTCCACGTGAGGCTGGCGCACACGACGACGACGGTCACGACGCCGAGGCTGGTGCCGATCAACCCCCCGAGGACCCCGAGGATGGCGGCCTCCGCGAGGAACTGGGCGGCGATGTGCCGCGGGCGGGCGCCCATGGCCCGGCGCAGCCCGATCTCGCCGGTGCGCTCGATGACGGCGACGATCGTGGTGTTGGCAATCCCGATCATCCCGACCACGAGGCAGACCGCGCCGAGGCCGAGGAACAGCCCGCTGAGCTGGGCGTCGACGGAGGCGCGCAGGCCCTGGGGGTCCGGGGGAAGCGCGACCGAGAACCGGTCGGGAGTGGTAGCCGACATCGCGAGGGGGAGCTGCTGCCCCACGACGGGCGCAGCCCCGGGGTCAACGTCGAGGATCACCTGGGCCTCGGACTCCGGCGTGGGGTCGTTCCAGAGCAGGTGGGCGGTGCCGGTGGGGATGATGATGCCGGCGAGGAGTCCGGGCATCCGGAGTGTGTCGTCGATGATGCCGATGACGGTGAACCGTAGCCCGGCGATGAGGAGGGCCGGCCGTCGGGAGAGGTCGGTAATGCCGAGGTCGCGGGCGGCGCCGGAGCCGATTACCGCGACGCGCGCCGCGCGCCCGTCGTGCCCGCCGTCGAACGCCCGGCCCTGCGAGAAGTGGGCTCCGGCGGTGTCGAAGACCCCCGGCGAGGCGGCAATCGGCTGGATGGACCGCGTGCCTGGCGGGTTGGTGGCGCTGAGGTCGAGCAGGTTCCAGGTCAGGGCTGCGCTGTTGACGCCAGCGATCCGCTCGGCGCGGGCCTCGGCGTCGAGGGGAAACTGCAGCGTGCGGACGCTGGTGCCCACGGGGACCTGCTGCGTCACGCTGACCTGAGTGGCTTCGACGAGGCTGAACTGGCTGCTGACCTGCACCGAGGCGGAGCTGGTCAGCCCGAGGACCACGAGCAGGACCGCGACTCCGATGACCGTGCCGAGCGCGGTGAGGACGGAGCGTCCGGGGCGCTGCGTGATGCCGGCGACCGCCTCGTCGAACAGGATTCGTGGCGAGACGCGGCTGCGCTCAGGCAGCTCCATGGCTGACGATCCCGTCTCTGAGCCGCAGCTGCCGGTGGCCGATGGCGGCGATCTCCGGGTTGTGCGTGATGACAGCGACGGTGGTGCCCCGGTCGTTGAGCTCGCGGAGGAGGTCCACGATGGCCGCAGAGTTGGCCGTATCGAGGTTTCCTGTCGGCTCGTCGCACAGCAGGATCGAGGGATCGCTGGCCATGGCGCGGGCAATCGCGACGCGTTGCCTCTCGCCGCCGGACAGTAACCCGGTCCGGGTCTCTGCCCGGTGCGCAAGCCCGACGAGTTCGATGGCGGCGAGCGCGGCCTCGTGGCGTGCGCGGGTCGGCTGGTTCTGGTACATCCCGGCCAGTGTGACGTTCTCCACGACGGTGCGGCGGGCCATGAGGTGGAACGCCTGGAAGACGAAACCGATCCAGCGCCCGCGGATGGCGGTGCGGTCGGCCTCGGAGAGATCGGCCGTCTCCACGTCGTTGATGACGACGCCGCCTGAGCTGGGCCTGTCCAGCAGACCCGCGAGGTTCAGCAGGGTGGACTTGCCGGACCCGGAGGGGCCGATGATCGTGACGAGATCGCCCGCCGCGATGCTGAAGCTGCACCGTCGGAGGGCCTCGACGGGTACCGGGCCGGGGAAGGTGCGGGTGACGTCGCGGAACTCGAGGACGTTCACCCGAGGACCCCGACCACGACGAGGTCGCCTTCGGCCAGTTCGGCCCCGGACTCCGGCGTCACCGCGACCATGCCGTCGCCGACGTCGCCCACCACTACCGGAACGTCGCGGTGCTGCTGGGTGCCCTCCTCGACGCGGACTCTGCTCGACCCGTCGGCGCCGGTGACGACGGCGGCCTCCGGGACCATGAGCGTCTCATCCTTCGCGCGGGCGACGGAGACGTCGACGCGCAGCGTGGTGCCCTCGAGGTCCTTGTCGAGTGGCTTGTCAGGAAGGACCGTCACCTGGGTCTGGTCGTTGCCGTCTTCGCTCTGGAGCGCGGTGATCGAGGTGACCGTGCCGGGCGATGCGGTGCCGTCGGGAGTGATGATCGTGGCCGTGTTGCCCTTGGACATGCTCTCGGTCTGGATTGTGGCGAAGGTGGCGACCGCCGAGACCTCGCCGGTGGCCAGCAGGATGGTGCCGTCGCCCACCTCCTTGCCGGCGCTGAGTTTGATCTGATCGACGGTGGCCGGCAGGTGGCGTAGGAAGGTGACCTCGCCCAGTGGGACCTGCGGGCCGGAAGCCGCCCGCGCATCCTCGAGCGCGTCGCCGGCCTTCGTACGGTCCTCACGTGCCTGCTCGACGGCCAGTTCGGCGTCGTCGACCGAGTCCCGGTTGGGTCTGGCCTCCTTGCTCTCGTTGGCGGCCCTCACTGCGGCGTCGTGGTCGCGCTGGGCCCTCCTGAGGGTGGTCTCGGCGCTCGCGACGGCTCGCTCCGCGGCCACCAGCGCGTCGGCCGCGGCGTCCACTTCGTCTTCCCCGACGGCGATGAGTGGGTAGCCGCTGTCGGCATAGAAGCTTGTCATCGCCTGTTTCGTGGACGCACCGAAGCTCTTCTCGGATTTCGCCACAGGGTAGCCCGCCGCCCGGAGCCCCGCCTGGAGCTGCCGCACGTCCCTGCCCGTCATACCGGGTCCCATCGTGCGGTAGGCCTCGATCTTGCCCTTCATCACGAAGGTGGGTCTCCCCGCCACGTCCACGAGGGAGTCGCCGGCCTTGACGGTGTCGCCCACCTTGACCCGCACCGCGGAGACGACCGCCCTGTCGGCCTCCGATGGTGGCGCCGGCGTCACCGTCGTCAGGCCGGTGGCCTGGAGCTTCGCGTCGGCCGTCTCGGTGCTCTGCACGCGTCCGAACTCGACCGGCGCCGTGAGCGTGGTGAGCGCCGGTGCAGCCGCATCGGCTGCCACCTGCGCCGGGGACGTGACGAAGTGCCCCGCCACCAGGCCCACAGCCAGCATGACCGCGGCCGGGATCACCATGGCGAGCAACGGGTGTCGCCGGAGCCCATCCATCACTGGAGCGCCTTCTTGGCTATGGAGAGCCTCTCCTTCTGGATGTCCAGTGCGGCACGCAGGCTGGCTTCGTTGTCGGAGATCAGTTGGTTCTGGATTGCGACGTCGATGGCCATTGCGCGGCCGATGTAGTTGGTTTCCTCGGCGCAGTCCAGGTCGAGTAGTGCCATATCCTGTGATCGTTCTGGATCGTCACCGGTGAGCGAGTTGGCGGCGTCCCACCGGTGTTGGAAGTCGTAGCCGGACTTGGACATGCAGGTGGCCCAGTCTGCCTCGGCTGCCTGGAACCCTGGATCGGCGAGCAACCGGTCCCAGGCCTCGCCCAGAAGGACATCGGCCACGTCCCACTCGGATCGTGGGTGGCCGCCGCTGGACTCCTTGGACCCGATCAGTCCGCACCCGCCTTCGGGGAGGGTGTTGCCGTCCTTGTCCTGGAGTTGGCTCGGGGATCCGTCTTCGGTGGTGCCGCTCAGCACCTCGACCTCGAACGGTTGTTCGGGGTCCTCCCACTTTTCAGGGGAGTGGTATTGGCCGGGCGCCGATTCGTAGCCGTACTGCTCTACCTCATCCCGGTTGACGATCCCGTACCGCCGGTCTGCCGTGTATCGCGTGCTGATGCTGGCCATGTCCGGCTCTTGTGGATCAATCGTCACTCCATAGCGGGCTGCGCACTTGACCTGTAGCTCGGCCGTCCCCTCTCCCATCAACTTCAACTCATCGACGGTGGGCAGGTAGGCGAGAAGGGGTAGATCGATCTGAGTCGCGGATCGGATGGTCGACGCTGGCCCCGGGGTGATGGCGTTCTGACCGGCGGCGCAGCCGGCCAGCGCAACGCACATGACTGCAGCGAGTGGCAGCAGAGCCGCTCTATACCGTCGCCCGGTTGTTGAAGGGCGGCTTTTCCGCATATTGACTCGTCTCATGTAGAACGCTGCGGCTGCTCAGGAGAGCCTGTAGGACGACATCTCGTCGTTCCAGGTCGCCCCGAAGTACGCGCCCGATTCCCCGAAATTGTGGTAGCCGTAGGTGGCGCCGCCGAAGTCCGTGTCCCAGTAGAGCTTGATGTCGCATGAGGCGAAATCCCTCGCCGAGGAGGCGGAGTCGTTCCACGCGCTGGGAAGGCTGCTCCAGCTCACATCGGGTCTATCGGTGCTTCCGGTGCACTTGCCGCTCCCGTACGACCTGAGGGTCTTCCCTGAGAGGTCGCCGTTCTCGTAGAAGCGGGCCCTCTCGACGTCGCCGAACCTCAGCCCTTGTGTGTCGGACTGGGTCGGTGGGTTGGGATCGTCCCCAGTGCTCGCGGCCGCGGGCAGCACAGCGCCGAGAGCCAGTGCGGCAGCCAAGCCGCCCATGATCATCTTTCGAGTGGCAATCATTATTGAAACCCGTTTCTTTTGGAGTTCGGTTGTGGCGGGATTCGTGGTGCGAAGGTGCTGGGGGCCTGGTTGTGGCGGCTCGGACTAGGGGAGACGCAGGTCTGGGTGGCTGGCGTCGCCCTCGCTGACGTCCGAGCATCCAGGACTGTGACAGCGAATGAAGCCCGACATGGCGTGATCATCCTGCGCGAGTTCATAGCTGTCAAATGCCGCGTGGTACGAAAGTGCCATGGGCCAGAATGATCGGGTGTCGCCGGAGCCTGTCCGTCACTTGAGCGCCTTCTTGGCTATGGAGAGCATCTCCTTCTGGATGTCCAGTGCGGCACGCAGGCTGGCTTCGTTGTCGGAGATCAGTTGGTTCTGGATTGCGACGTCGATGGCCATTGCGCGGCCGATGTAGTTGGTTTCCTCGGCGCAGTCCAGGTCGAGTAGTGCCATATCCTTTGATCGTTCTGGATCGTCACCGGTGAGCGAGTTGGCGGCGTCCCACCGGTGTTGGAAGTCGTAGCCGGACTTGGACATGCAGGTGGCCCAGTCTGCCTCGGCTGCCTGGAACCCTGGATCGGCGAGCAACCGGTCCCAGGCCTCGCCCAGCAGGACATAGGCGATCTCCCACTCGGATCGCTTGTGGCCGCCGCTGGACTCCTTGGATCCGATCAGTCCGCACCCGCCTTCGGGGAGGGTGTTGCCGTCCTTGTCCTGGAGTTGGCTCGGGGATCCGTCTTCGGTGGTGCCGCTCAGCACCTCGACCTCGAACGGCTGTTCGGGGTCCTCCCCCCTCTCGAGGGAGTGGTACTGGCTGGGTGGTGATCCGTATCCGTACTGCTCCACCTCGTCCCGGTTGACGATCCCATACCGCCGGTCTTGGGAGTACATGTCGAGGAGTGCGTTCATATCCAGTAGGCGGGGGTCGATGGTGACGCCGTAGCGGGCGGCGCACTGGACTTGCAGTTCGGCGTCGCCACGGTCGATCAGGACCAACTCATCGACGGTGGGCAGGTAGGCGAGGAGAGGTGGATCGATCTGGGTCGAGGATCGGATGGTCGGCGCCGGCCCCGGGGTGATGGCGTTCTGGCCGGCGGCGCAGCCGGCCAGCGCGACGCACATGACTGCTGCGAGTGGCAGCAGAGCCGCTCTGTATCGTCGCGCGGCGGAGGCAGTGCGGCTCTTCCGCGAGTTGACTCGTTTCATGTAGAACGCTGCGGCTGCTCAGGAGAGCCTGTAGGACGACATCTCGTCGTTCCAGGTCGCCCCGAAGTACGCGCCCGATTCCCCGAAATTGTGGTAGCCGTAGGTGGCGCCGCCGAAGTCCGTGTCCCAGTAGAGCTTGATGTCGCATGAGGCGTAGTCCCTCGCCGAGGAGGCGGAGTCGTTCCACGCGCTGGGAAGGCTGCTCCAGCTCACGTCAGGTCTATCGGTGCTTCCTGTGCAGGGGCCGCTCCCGTACGACCTGAGGGTCTTCCCCGAAAGGTCCCCGTTCTCGTAGAACCGTGCCCTCAGTACCTTTCCGAACTCTTCTCCTTGGGTATCGGACTTGGTCGGCGGGTTGGGATCCTCCCCAGTGCTCGCGGCCGCGGGCAGCACAGCGCCGAGAGCCAGTGCGGCAGCCAAGCCTCCCATGATCATCTTTCGAGTGGCAATCATTATTGAAACCCTTCCCTTTCGGAGTTCGGTTGTGGCGGATTGGTGGTGCGAAGCTGCTGGAGACCTGGGTGTAATGGCTCGGACTAGGGGAGACGCAGGTCTGGATGGCTGGCGTCGTCCTCGCTGACACCCAAGCATCCAGGACCGTGACAATGAATCAAGCCCGACATGGCAGGATCATCCTGCGCGAGCTCATAGCTGTCAAATGCCGCGTGGTACGAAAGTGCCATGGACCAGAATGATCGGATGAGTGCGAGCGTTTCGGGGCCTGCAGATTGCGAGTGTTTCGCCTAACCATGATGAATTCGAAGGGGCTCTTGCCGGCGGCTTTCGAGAGTCAGATGATCCAGTCGACGGCGATGCCCATCAGCCGCGGGCGGGAATGGACGCCGACGCGTCGCGCCATGGCCCCGACGCGCTTCTTGACGGTCGACTCGGAGATCTCCAGGGCCTCGGCGATCTCGTGGTAGCCGAATCCCTCCATCACGAGGCGCAGGATCTCCCGATCCATGCCGTCCGTGACGACGGAGGCCGGCGCGGGGGTACGCGTCGTCTCGCGCAGGGTGGCGACGCTCTCGGGGGAGTTGACGAACACCCCGGCCATGGCGGCCCGGATGGACGCGACGAGCGCGCCGACGGGCAGGTCCTTGTGCAGGAAGCCGTTGACCCCGGCCGCGACGGCCTCGCTGAGGGTGACGGTGCTCAGGCTTGTGAGCAGCAGCACCGCCGGCGGCGCCGGCCGGGCCTTGATCCGGCGGGCCGTCTCCAGCCCGTCCATGCCGGGCATGCGGATGTCGATCAGCCAGACGTCCACGGGGGCGTCGACATCAAGGGCCGACTCACCGTCCGCCACCGTCGCCGCGACGGCGAAGCCGTCGGCCTGCTCGAGGGCCTGCCGCAGGTAGTCGAGGACGATCAGCTCGTCGTCGCAGATTCCCACCCGGATCATGAGGCGTCTCCCGTCAGGGGCAATGAGACCGAGCAGGTCCAGTCGCAGATGGTGTGACTCTGGTCGACGTGGCCGCCGACCGCCCTGGCGGACTGCGAGATGCTGACCGTCCCCAGGCCCGCGACGATGGGTCCGTCGGTGCGCTCGTTGGTGATGATGAAGTCGAAGGACTCGTCGGTCTTCTCGGCGGACAGATGCCAGCGGCCCTTGCGCCTGCCGTGCTGGGACACGTTGAAGAGGGCCTCGGTGAGGATGCGGCCGGCAGCGGCGTCGATGCTGGCGGGCAGCGTCGGTGACAGGTCGCCCTCGACCCGGCCGTGGAAGTTGGCCCTCTCGAGCCGGGCCATTCCCGACCGCAGGGCGCCGGCGAACGTGACGGCCGGAGCGTCGGGTCTCCCGGACGAGAGGTATCCGACGGTGCTGCGGAGCGCGACACCGGCGGCCCGGGCCCGGTCCGCGATGGCGGAGAGCGACTCGGCGGTGGCACCGTCGAGCTTCGCCCGCTCGGCCTCCATCGCGATGATGGTCAGGTCCTTCGCCACGAGGTCGTGCAGGTCGATCGCGGCCTGCAGGCGCACTGCCTTCGACTCCTGCTCGGCGAGGTCCGCAGCGTGCCGGGATGCCGCGTACAGCCCGAGGCCGACGATCAGCATGAAGGCATCGAGCGTGCCCCACGTGAACAGCGCCTGCCACAGGACGTCCTCCTCCGTCATGCTGGCGCGGTACGTCGCCGCGACGGACGACGCGAAGATGACGCTGAAGGAGACGGCGGCCAGCGGCCACCGGCCCAACCTCATCAGGCTCACCACGACGCACATGAGCGTCATTGGCCAGAGCCCGAACTGGTCCGCGTCGAAGGCCAGGCCGGCTAGGGCAACGGCGATGCCCATCGCCGCGCCCCACTGTGGGCGCCACCCCGTCAGCGCGACGGCTGCCGCGGCCAGCACGTCGATCACGACGAGATGCGGCTCGTCGATCCGCGCCCCGTCGTTGGCGATGAAGGTGGCCGTCAGGAAGAACGCAGCGAGGATCAACTCGAGCGCGCCGTTCGCGAGGGCCCTGATCCAGATCACGTCAGCAGACTAGGGGGACGGGAACAGCGCGGCCAGCGGGTGTCGCCAGGCGGCGGTACTTTCGTGCCATGCCTCTGGCGATGGTCCCCGGGCGGCAGCATTATTCGCACATGAACAGACGACTTGTTGCCACCGTCCTCGCCGCCCTTGTCCTGATGGGCGCTACCCCGGCGGCGCAGGCCGCCGCCGCTCCTTCGCGCAGCATCTGCAGCGTGTTCCCACACCTTCCCTGGTGCTGATCGGGGTGCCAACCCGAGTGTTGGCGGGTCAGACCTTGGGGAGGGCGCTGTCGATCAGAGAGCGGAGCCAGTCCGCCTCGCCCTTCGGGACTTCCTGGGCCTCGGTCGGCGTGCGGTCGGGCACCTCGTCGGTGACCTGGTAGACGAACCCGGTGCGGTGCAGGTAACCGTAGTCGATCATGCCGCGGCGCAGTGTTGCCACATCGCAGTGGTAGCGACCGAGGATCTCGTTGACCTGGCGTTCCTGGTAGCTGCGCCCGGGTTCGAAGTTGCGCAGCAGTTCCATGAGCACGGCTGTGAAAGCCTTGCGCTTGCTGGGGATGGTCTCCAGCCGCCCATCCTTGATGAACCGCGCTGCGAGCCTGGCCTGCTCGTCGTCGATGTGCGCGCAGTTGGCCGACGGTGCCCCGACGGCACCGAGCAGGTCGGTGTTGATGGACCAGACCCGTCGCTGGGCGTCGGCCTCGGCCGAGACGATCCCGACGTCGCGCAGGCGGTGCAGGTGGTGGCTGATGGTGGGGGCCGTGAGGCCGAGTTCCTCGACGAGTTCGGTGCCGGTCCGCGGCCGCTCCGCGAGTAGACCGAGGATGCGCAGGCGCGTCGAATCGGCGATCGTCTTGAGCAGGGTCACCTGTTCGTCGATGTCAGGCATTGATCCTCCAGTGGATGCCAGCAGTTTGATGCTAGTCGAATTAGATCTCCCCGTCATCGAAATCCTACATCCCGTAGTACGCGCTCGGCACTGCCCCTCGTCCTCGGGTCCGCGCTCTGCCTTGCCAATTCTGGTTCTGGTCCGCCTGGCTGGCCGGTTGCTCGAGCGACGGGACGCGGGCTCGGCCGTGGCGTAGCGTTAGGCAACCAGTTCATGCAGACCGAAGCGACAAAGGAGTGCCACATGGCCTACTCGGAGGGTTACGAGTACCACATCCACCTTTCGAAGGGAGACGTCGGCCGCTACGTCTTCCTGCCCGGCGACCCTGGCCGTTGCGAGACCATCGCGCAGCATTTCGACAACCCCCGGTTCGTGAACTCCCACCGGGAGCACACGACGTGGGCCGGTGAGCTCGACGGCGTCCCCGTCGCCGTCACCTCGACGGGCATGGGTGGCCCTTCGACGGCGATCGCGGTGGAGGAGCTCATCCACGTCGGCGCCGACACCTTCATGCGCGTCGGCACCTCCGGCGCGATGCAGCCCGAGACCCAGCCCGGCGACATCGCCGTCATCAACTCGTCCATTCGCGACGAGGGCACCGGCCTGCACTACCTCCCCATGGAGTTCCCGGCCGTCGCCGACCTCGACCTGATCAACGGGCTCGTCGCCGCGTCGCAGAAGCTCGGGAGGAACTACCACGTGGGGGTGTCGCAGTCGAAGGACTCCTTCTACGGCCAGCATGAGCCCGATTCGATGCCCGTCGCGAAGCACCTCCACGAGCGGTGGGACGCCTGGGTCAAGGGCGGCTGCCTCGTCTCCGAGATGGAGTGCGCCGCGCTGTTCCTGGTCGCCTCCACCCGCCGCGTCCGCGCCGGCGGCGTGATGATGGTCATGGGCCACCACGACTTCCAACCGATGACCGACGCGGAAAAGGAGGCCTCGAAGGTCGAGAACCTCATCCCCGTCGCCATCGAGGGCATGCGCCAGGTCATCGCCGCCGACAAGGCACGCGGCAACTGACGCCACCCTTCTGGGTGTCCGGGTCGTTGAGCACTTCGACAGGCTCAGCACAGGCCTTGTCGAAACGCCTCGAGCGGAGCGAGAGGGATACCCTTCGCAGGCTCAGGGCCCTTCGACAGGCTCAGGGAACCGCAGGGGCCAGGGCCTTCGACAGGCTCAGGGAACCGCAGGGGCGAGGGCCTTCGACAGGCTCAGGGAACCGCAGGGGCGAGGCCCTTCGACAGGCTCAGGGAACCGCAGGGGCCAGGCCCTTCGACAGGCTCAGGGAACCGCAGGGGCGAGGCCCTTCGACAGGCTCAGGGAACCGCAGGGGCCAGGCCCTTCGACAGGCTCAGGGAACCGCAGGGGCCAGGCCCTTCGACAGGCTCAGGGCCCTTCGACAGGCTCAGGGAACCGGTCAGCGACCCGCATCACGCCCCTTCCGTCGCGCGACGCGGACCACGTCCGGGAGACCCGCAGCTCACGGACCAGGTGCTCGTCGTGCGTCACGACGATGAGCGCGCCCCGGTAGTCCTCCAACGCGGCGACGAGCTGCTCGACGCTGTCCAGGTCGAGGTTGTTCGTCGGCTCGTCGAGCACCAGCAGCTGTGGGGCGGGGTCGCGGAACAGCACGCGGGCCAGACCGACGCGGAACCGTTCGCCGCCGGACATGGTCGCCGGGGGCTGGTCGGCGCGGTCGCCGCGGATCAGGAACCGAGCCAGCAGGGCTCGGGCGTCGTGCGGCGTCCGCGACGGGGCGGCGTCACGGACCGCGTCGATGGCACTGCTGAACGCGTCGAGCTCATCCAGCCGCTGCGCCAGCACCCCGACGGGGACGGTCGGCGTCCGCGAAACCGTCACCCCAGCCATGAGTCCCGCGGTCGATGCCGCGGGTTCACCGGCCGGAGGGACGGCGGCCCACGCCGGCGCCTTGCCCGACAGCATCGTGCCAAGCAGCGTGGACTTGCCCGAGCCGTTGGCGCCCTCGAGCCGGATGCGCTCCGGCCCGACGACGTCCAGCGTGGCGTCCCCGACGGCGAGCTTGAGCACCTCCTTGCCCGACGCGACGGTGGTGTCGGGCAGCTCGACGCGGATCACGTCGTGCGTGCGGGCCGCGTCGTCGGCCTCCGAGCGCGCCTCGGCTGCCTGTGCGACGGCCTTCTGGTGCGCGACGGCCTTCGCCGCCGACCCGCGCTCCGAGCGGTTCTGGAAGTAGTGGGCCTCCATCTTGTTCACGTTGTCAGCGGCCCGCTCCCGGCGACCCGCGCGGTTGCGCTGCGCCTCGCGCTGCAACTCGACCTGCGCCTGCCGCTTCGCCCGCGCCAGGCCCGCGTCGGCCTCCTTCAGCCGCCGCTCGGCCGTCTCCTGGCGCGCGGCGCGGAACTCGGCGTAGTCGTGGAAGTTGCCGCCGAACGCCACCACGCCGCGCCGGTCGAGGTCCACCAGCGCGTCGACCCGGTCGAGCAGGTCACGGTCGTGGCTGACGACGATCAGCGCTCCCTGCCAGCCGTCGAGCGCGTCGTAGAGCCAGTGCCGGGTGGCGGTGTCGAGGTTGTTGGTCGGCTCGTCGAGCAGTGTGACCTCGGCCCTCGCCAGTCGTGCGCCGGCCAGCGCGACGCGCGTCGCCTCGCCCCCGGACAGCGTCGCGACGGCCCGCTCGAGCAGCGGGGAGGCGCCCGCGAAGCCGAGCGCGTCGAGCTCTGCCAGTGCGCGGGCCTCGACATCCCAGTCGTCGCCGACGGCGTCGAAATGCGCCTGGTCGACCGACCCTGCCTCGACGGCGCGCAGCGCGGCCAGGACCTCGGAGATGCCGAGCAGATCGGCGACCCGGCCGTCGGACGGCAGCCGCTGGGGCACCAGATGTACGCGCCCCGACGCGCGGATCGTGCCCGCGGTGGGCGTGAGCCGCCCGGCGATCAGCGCAAGGAGCGTCGACTTGCCTGAGCCGTTGGGGCCGATCAGGCCCGTGTGTCCGGGAGGGAAGCGCGCGGAGATGTCATCGAGGATGACGGAACCGTCGGAGAGGGAATAGGTGAGGCCGTCGACGACGACGGCGGGAACGGGGGAATGCGCCATGACTGAGTCCTGTGGGATCGCGGGGGTATGCAGCGGTCGGAATCGACGGCACGCCACCTGCGGCGTGCCAGGCTCAATCAGTCATTCCTGCTCCTCGTTCGGGTCCGGCCCATGTTACCCCTGCCCCCGCCGCACAGAAAGCTGCGGATCACAGACGGCGCACAGGACCGACAAGTACCCTGAACAGGTCATCTACCTGGGAGGTAGCCACATGTCCGATCACGTTGCAGTGCGCATGCGTGAGGCCATCGCCGCGAACCGGAACCGCACAGCGACCCGCATCCGCGAAGGCGAGGGGTGGGTCACACGGACCTATGCCGAGTTCGGCGAACGGCTCCGGCGGGTCGCACAGGGCCTGCTCGATGCCGGCGTCGAGACAGGTGGCCGCGTCGGCATCTTCCTCGGGAACCGACCGGAGTGGTCCGAGATCGACTTCGGGGCCGGCACCGTCCGGGCGGTTCCCGTGCCCATCTACGCCACCAGCACCCCCGAGCAGATCCGCTACATCGCGCAGGACTCCGGGCTCAGCGTCATGTTCGTCGGCGTGCAGAGCGAGGCCGAGCGCGTCCTCGCCGTCGCCGACGAGCTACCCGCGCTGGAGCGCATCGTCATCGTCAAGCCGTACCCCGGCATGCCCGAGCGGCTCGAGGCGTACGAGGACTTCATCGCCAATCCGGCCACCGACGCGGTCGACGCCCGCCTCGCCGACGCGACCGGCGACGACCTCGCATCGATCATCTACACCTCCGGCACCACGGGCGACCCCAAGGGCGTGATGCTGCAGCACAAGGCGCTGGTCGCTCAGTCCGAGGTCCTCGACAAGTTCTTCGACATCCGGCCCGAGGACCACTCGCTGTGCTTCCTCCCCCTGTCGCACGCGCTGGAGCGCGCCTGGACGACGGTTGTTCTGATGCACGGCTGCATGAACACCTACGTCGAGAACGCGCGCACCGTCGCCGAGCAGATGGTGCTCGCCAAGCCGACGATGCTCGTCAGCGTCCCGAAGCTCTACGAGACGGTCTACACGACGGCGCACGGCAAGGCCTCCGGGTCGCCGGTCAAGCGTGAGATCTTCGCGTGGGCCCTGCGGATCGGTCGCCACAACCAATACGCATACCGCGCCGGCCGTCGGCCGAACGCGTGGCTGCGGGCTCAGCTGAAGCTCGCCGACAAGCTGGTCCTGGGGTCGGTCCGCGACGCGCTCGGCGGCCCCAAGACCGTGCTCGCCTGCGGCGGTGCGCCGCTGCGGATCGAGATCGAGGAGTTCTTCGCCTCCATCGGCCTGCCGATCCTGCAGGGCTACGGCCTGACCGAGGCGTCTCCGCTCGTCACGTTCAACGCGCCCGCCGACTTCAAGGAGGGCACCGTCGGAAAGGTGCTGCCCGGCGGCGAACTGCGCATCGGCGACCTCGGCGAGATCCTCTACCGCGGCCCCAACGTGATGCAGGGCTATTGGAACAACCCGGAGGCCACGAAGGACACCATCGACGAGGAGGGCTGGCTGCGTACCGGCGACGTCGGCTACGTCGACACCGAGGGCTTCCTCACCATCACCGACCGCCTCAAGGACATCATCGTCACGCTCGGCGGCAAGAACGTCGCGCCGCAGCCCATCGAGGGCCTGATCCTCGCCGACCCGCTGTTCGAGCACGCCGTCATCCTCGGCGACAACCGCCCGTACGTCACGCTGCTGGTCAAGCCGTCGCTCCCACACGTGGAGGCCCTTGCCGCGAAGCTGCACTGGCCCGGCACATCGGTGGACTGGATGTCGTCCAATGAGCTGCTCGAGGAGATGAAGAGGCGCGTCGCTGAACTCACCGCGAAGCTGCCGACGCAGGATCAGCCGAAGGACACCAAGGTTCTGCACGACGAGTTCACGATGGACAACGGCCTGCTGACCCCCACGCTGAAGGTCCGGCGCCGCGAGGTGGAGAAGCGGTTCAAGGAGATCGTCGACGAGATGTACGCGCGCTATGAGCAGCGCAAGCGCTGAGCCGGCGGGTCGCGCGTGACGCAGAAGCGCCAGAAGAGGAGGCCGTTCTGGAGCACGCGCCTCGGGGCGGCGTGCATGGGTCTGCTGGGGCTCGTCCTGTCGGCGCCCGGGGCGCTGGCGGCGCTGACGTGGCTGCTGGTGCCCGCGTACGACAGCTCGGGCCTGGACTTCGAGGTGGCGAGCCCGTCGCCGTGGCTGAGCGTGCTGGCGGTGGCGCTGGCCGTCGCCACCGTCGTCGTGTTCGGGCTGACGGTGTTCTGGTCGCGCAGGCGGTGGGCCGGGTATGCGCTGCTCGGGATCGGTCTGTCGCTGGTCATCGGCATCGTCGGGCTGCTGTTTCAGGGCATCCTGTAGGGAATCGGGCCGAGGGGCTGGTCCGCAGAGAGAAGATTGAGGGCATGGGACTGCTGGATTTTCTGGGGAAGGGGTCGTCGTCGGGGCTCAGCATCGACGAGACCCTGATGGCGCTCAGCAAGGGCGCGGTGCTGATCGACGTGCGGACGCCGAACGAGTACGAGGCCGGGCACGCGCCCGGCGCCCGCCCCGTCGACCCGAAGGCGCTGGCGACCGACCCTCTCGACGCGATCCACGGCGACGACCCGCTGGCCGAACGTGACGCGGCGATCGTCGTGATGTGCGACAACGGGCTGCGCAGCACGATCGTCGCCAGGCAGCTGCGTGAGCAGGGTGTGCTGGCCGAGTCGGTCGCCGGCGGGCTGAGGGCCTGGGCCAAGGACGGCAACCCGGTGCTGCCGGGCAAGTACCGGGGGCGTCGATGAAGACCTCGCACAAGCTGGCGATCGGGGCCGGTGTTGCGGCGCTCGGCACCATCGCGGTGCGCTACCTCAGGGGTGCCCGGACCATCGCCCGCCACGTCGACGACTATGCGCAGCACTGGGGCAGGGGGCACCACCACACCGACGGCGTCATCCATTACGTCGCCCTCGGCGACTCCGCGGCTCAGGGCGTGGGCGCGAGCAGCGTCGAGGCCAGCTACGTGTCGATCATCGCGGAGCGGCTGCGTGAGGCAACCAGGCGACCGGTGGTGGTGACCAACCTGTCGGTGTCGGGCACGGTCAGCGGAGACGTCGTCCGCGACCAGCTCCCGGTCCTGCGTGACCTGCGCTTCACGCCCGACCTTGTGACGCTGGACATCGGCGGCAATGACGTCGTGTTCAGCGGCAGCAACACCGTCGAGTCGTTCGCCGCGAGCCTGGACACCATCCTGGGGGAGCTGCCCGCGGGCAGCTTCGTCGGCGACGTGCCGTGGTTCACCCTGCCGAACCTCGGGGTGCGGGCGAAGAAGATGAGCGACGTCGCGGCGAAGCTGGTGAAACTGCACGGGCACCATCTCGTGCCGCTCTTCGAGGCGACCAAGCAGACGGGCTACCTGCGGTTCCACCGCCACACGGCCGGCGACTGGTTCCACCCTAACGACAAGGGCTACCTGGCCTGGGCGGATCTGTTCTGGGCGGAGCTCGTCGCCAGCGGGAGGGTCGCGGAACTGACGCCCCCTGCCGAGTGACTCGGGCGGTCGTCGTCGGGGGCAGTCACGCAGTCGGCGATGAGCACATCCTCCTGCTCGTCGACGTGGCGAACGCTCACATCGCTGTTCTCGTGCGACGACAAGTGTGTCGTGCTCATCGCCGCGCCGACCGATTTCGCGCGGGTCGGAGCCGACGGGTAGAGTTGACCACTGGCTGACCTCCGGGTCCGCCATGCCCTCCTGCCGCGGGATCGACCCGCGGCCGTTAGTCCGAAGGAGGTGGGGCTGCAGCATGCGTAAGTACGAAGTCATGGTCCTCGTCGATTCCGACGTTGACGATCGCCAGGTGCCCGCACTGATCGACAAGCACCTTGAGGTCATCACCAACGGTGGTGGCACGGTCGACGAGGTCGACCACTGGGGTCGCCGTCGACTCGCCTACGACATCAACAAGAAGTCCGAGGCCGTCTACGCCGTCGTCACCCTCACCGCGGAGCCCGCGGTCGTCTCGGAGCTGGATCGTCTCATGACGATCGACGAGAAGATCGTGCGCACCAAGGTGCAGCGAGTGGACGTCAAGAAGTAATCAACAGGTTCTGACTCCCGTCCCGTTCTGTCCCCCGGACAGGCCATGATGGGCACACGAACCCAACGTCCGAATCCATCGGAAGGCATCCAACATGGCAGGCGATACCCAGATCACTCTGGTCGGCAACCTGACGTCCGACCCTGAACTCCGCTTCACGCCCAGTGGCGCTGCTGTCGCGAGCTTCACCGTCGCGTCCACCCCGCGCCAGTTCGACCGTCAGGCGAACGAGTGGCGGGACGGCGACTCCATGTTCCTCAACTGTTCGGTGTGGCGTCAGTACGCCGAGAACGTGGCCGAGTCCCTCACCAAGGGAATGCGCGTCATCGTCTCCGGGCGTCTGAAGTCGCGCAGCTACGAGACCCGCGAGGGCGAGAAGCGCACGGTTTTTGAGGTGGATGTCGACGAGGTCGGTCCCGCTCTGCGGTACGCGACGGCCAAGGTCACCCGCTCCTCGAGCGGTGGCGGCGGCGGTGGCGGCAACTGGCAGGGCAACCAGGGCGGTCAGGCTCCTCAGCAGCAGAACACCAGCAACGACCCCTGGGCCAGCTCCGGCAGCAATGCCGGCGGCAACCGCGGCGGAAACGATCCGTGGGCCCAGTCGTCGCAGCCCGAAGAGCCCCCGTTCTGATCCATCGCTTATCTAGCCCTCCGGGGCTAGCTGGCACATTCCGTCGCAAGACGGGCTTTCAGGGCCCAACGGCCCATCCATGAAGGAGAGCACCACAATGGCCGGTCCACAGCGCAAGTCTGTGAACAAGAAGAAGATCATGCCGGTGAAGACGACCCGCGTCGCCAACATCGACTACAAGGACATCAACACGCTCAAGAAGTTCATTTCTGAGCGTGGCAAGATCCGCGCCCGCCGCGTCACTGGCCTTTCGGTCCAGGACCAGCGCAAGGTCGCCATCGCCGTCAAGAACGCGCGCGAGGTTGCCCTGCTGCCGTACGCGTCGACCGCTCGCTGATCGGAGAGGGACGAACTATGAAGCTCATTCTGACCAGCACCGTTGACAAGCTCGGCATCGCCGGCGACATCGTCGAGGTCAAGGACGGCTACGGCCGCAACTACCTCCTGCCCCAGGGCAAGGCCATCGCCTGGACCCGCGGCAACGAGAAGCAGATCGAGGGCATCAAGCGCGCTCGTGACGCTCGCGAGGTCCGGGGCGTCGAGCACGCCCAGGAGATCCGCCAGCAGCTCGAGGGTCTGACCGTCCAGGTCGGCGCCCGCGTATCTGACACCGGTTCCCTGTTTGGCGCCATCACCTCCAACGACTTCGCCGTCGCGGTGAAGAAGGCCGGAGGCCCCACCATCGACAAGCGCTCCGTGTCTTTCGCGAAGCCTGTCAAGACCGCCGGCGCGCACTTCGCGTCGGTCAAGCTGCACGGCGCCGTGACCGCGAAGGTTCCCTTCGAGGTCGTCGCCAAGTGATCTAGATCACAGCTGACGAGAGGGCCCCGACGCTTCGGCGACGGGGCCCTTTCTGATGCCCGCGGACCGCTCCGGGTGGGGCTGGACTGGGCACCTCGTCGACCGCTGCGGCGATGAGCACATCCTCCTGCTCGTTGGGCCTGCGAGCGCTCGCATCGAGGTTTTTCATCGACGACAAGTGTGTCGTGCTCATCGCGCGACGGGGAGGGGTCGGAGGGTAGGGGCTCGGGTCACCCCCGCGCTCACCCGATGCGTCACCCTGCGCAACGCAAGCGCAGCGGTTTTCCACTCATCTCAGCTGCTCACTACCCTGTCCAGTCGGCGGCGGGGGACTGCCCGTCGTGTGATGTAGTCCACGAGCGAAGTGATGAGCGTGAATCAACGAGTACCAGGACAGCAGCAGCAATCGAACCGAGGGATCGGGCGCCGGCTCGCGGCGGCCACCCTGGCGGTGGCCGTCATTGGGGTGTCGTCGGCGGTCCTGCTGACCCCCGCCACCGCCGCCGACGAAGGTGAGACGGGCTCCTGCAACCCGATGGGGGCGGCGACGCCGACCGACTCGGAGAACGGCTACACCCTCTTCGTCACGGGCGACGCAATCCTCGCCAACAGCGAGTTGGAAGGGACCCTGGCGGTCGGCGGGACAGCTACGTTTGGCGACGAGCGCGGATACCCGCCCTTGCAGTACCCCATCATGCACAACACCGGCGCCGGCAACGCCGACTACGACGTTCCCACGATCGAGGGGACGCCCAACCGGGTCCTGATCCAGCGGTTCGCTTCCGACGGCAAGGTCGTCCAGGTCAAGAGCCAGGGTGCCACCGGGGCGAACGCCGAGGCAGGGGTCCGCATCGCGGATCAGAGGGTCCCCGACGGGTACACCTTCGGGCCGATGTTCGGCGGGTCCGGGACCACGTTCTTCCCCTCCGGCGGAGGCAACATGAGCCCGCAGCTCGAGTCCCAGGTCCAGGCATGGAACGCCGCCGATCCCGGCGCCGGCTGGAGCGTCGACGGCGCCGTCCTTGACCAGTTCCCGGCCGACCAGGGCCGCACCCTCCTCGGTACCACGGAAGGGTGGCACGCGGTGGCCGCTCCCGCCGGGAACGACCAGACGATCACGCTGAACACCGAGGACCCGAGCCGCCTACCGCTGTCGGCGTTCGCGGGCATCTCGAAGTTCAAGCTCGAGGGTTACTCGCAGGACTCGTTCCTCGTGATCACCGTTGCCCCGTCGGACGTCGTGGACGGCCGCCTCGTGCTGCCGTCCTACTCGCACGCGGGCAAGGATCCTGAGCATAAGGAAGGGATCAGCCACATCCTCTTCGACCTGAGCGACATCACCGGGGACGTGGAGATCACCACCGCGGACGCGCCGGTCCGCGGGGCGATCTACGCACCCCAAGCGAGCATCACCTTCCCGGCTGACGGCAAGGAGTTCGAGGGACAGCTCATCGCGAAGAACCTGACCGCTCTCCAGCACGGCAAGGAGATCCATACCAACCTCTTCAAGGGGCGCTTCTCCGGCTGCGCCCCCAAGAGCACCGCTACGGCGACGCCCACCAAGAGCACCGCTACGGCGACGCCCACCAAGAGCACCGCAGAGGCGACCGCCACGTCCACGGGGTCGTCGTCCGCAGGGGTGCCCACTCAGAGCACCGCTAAGGCGACCGCCACGTCCACGGGGTCGTCGTCCGCAGGGGTGCCCACTCAGAGCACCGCTAAGGCGACCGCCACGTCCACGGGGTCGTCGTCCGCAGGGGTGCCCACTCAGGAGCCCTCTGACGGCGCGGATGCCGGGCGAGCGGAGGGCACGCCCAGCTCACGGCCGTCGCCCGGCCTCCCGTCGGCGGGCGCGGGGACCGCGATCCCCGTGTTCGGCGCGATTGCCGCTCTGGCCGCCATCGCAGGGGCGCTCGTGATCCGGCGGCGCCACGCCCGCTGACGACGTTGTGGGGCGCGTCAGCGCCCCACCCGGCTGACCCCTCGGCGACCCCCTGACCTAGGAAGGAGTGGCGCCCGATGCCCTGGCATCGGGCGCCTTCCGTCTCTGCCGACGCTCAGCAGGATCGGTGCCGACCATCCAGAGCCGCCACCAGCCTCGTCCCGGCGGTGAGCCGGAACGACTCCTCGAGCAGCTCGGCGATCTCCTCCCAGTCTGTCGCGTCGTCGAGCAGCACCCCGACGAACCCGGCAGGGCCGATGTATCCGGGCACGAAGCACCGTGCCTCCTCCAGGAGGGCCAGGCGCTCGTCGTCGGGCAGCAGCACGCTGACGGACACGGGGTTGTGGGTCCACGTGTCGCCGGTCTTGTAGCTCATGCCGAAGTAGGCGAAGACCTTGCGGGTGTAGAACGCCGGGTGACCGACGACGAGCTTCTCGGTTGCTCCGGGCAGCCCAAGGGCGAGCTGACGGACCCGTACGAGCGTCGGGTGGAGCGGGTCGAAGGCGTGAGGCATGGGGCCATTCTCACGCTTGGCCATGTCAGAGCCCGCGGGTGGTGTTCCAGTGCCAGACGTAGCCGGCGTAGGCGAGGTTCCCGATGCCGCCGGTGAACAGAAAGAGCAGCGCGTGTGCCCAGGGATTGTTGCGCTTTCGCTGCAGGTACACCGGGACCCCGCCGACGATCGCGTTCGGCTGACCGTAGGCGTAGTGCTGGTAGTAGGCGACCTGAGCCGGCTGGCCGTACGGGTACTGCGGTGCGGGATCGTACGTCGTCGCCGGAGGTCGGTAGCCGGCCGTGACCGGCGGCGTGTAGCTGGCCGACGGGGCGACGGAGGGAGCGGCGGGCGGCAGTGGGTTCCGTGCGCGCGACTCGGCGTCCACGTCGGCGAGGATCTTCGCGAGCGTGAGGTCGCTGCCGTCGCGGGGTGTTCCGGTGCTGGGCTCGGGGGTCGCGCTCATGCCATCCAGGGTAGCCGGGGACGTGCGGGCGCCACCGGGCGGGAGCCACGCCGTCGCGATGACCTAGGCTGGAGGGGCCTGTTGTCAGTAGGAGGGAGGCCGCGGTGAGCGCCCGGTTCCTCACGAACTGGCCGTGCCAGGACGCCTGCGGCACGGTCGAGACCGACGAGCGCGTCGAGGGAGCCCCCGTGTATCGCTGCCCGGGGTGCGACTCGTCGTGGATCGAGCTCAACGAGCGGACCGAGGGTACCGAGTTGGAGACGCGGCGATAGCCAGCCGGTTCAGCACTCGATGAAGGCGACGGCCAGTCCACCCTCTGACGTCTCCTTGTACTTGCTCAGCATGTCGCGCCCGGTGTCGCGCATCGTCCTGATCGCCTGGTCCAGCGTGATGTGGTGACGGCCGTCGCCGCCGAGGGCGAGCTGGGCCGCGTTGATGGCCTTGACCGCGGCCATCGCGTTGCGCTCGATGCACGGCACCTGGACGAGGCCGGTGACGGGGTCGCAGGTCAGGCCCAGATTGTGCTCCAGACCGATCTCGGCCGCGTTCTCGACCTGTCCGGGCGTGCCGCCCAGCACCTGCGTCAGGCCGGCGGCCGCCATCGCGCAGGCGGAGCCGACCTCGCCCTGGCAGCCGACCTCTGCGCCGGAGATCGACGCGTTGCGCTTCAGCAGCGACCCGACCGCCGCGGCGGTGAGCAGGAAATCGACCACGTCGTCGTCGCCCGCCCCGGGCTGGAAGACCATGAAGTAGTGCAGCACCCCGTCGGAGCGGATGCCGCGCGCGACGCAGGATCGCATGGCCTCCCACACGGCCAGCAGGCCGTCGCGGGTGCGCCCGTCGGGGCGCCAGGCGCGCTCGTTGCGGCCCATGACCTCGGCGATGCTGAGGCCCTCGAGGTCGCAGATTTTCAGCAGTTCCTCCCCGCTGTCGAACGGGAGTTCGACGCGGACCTCGGTGACGCCGGTGGCGCCCGACTCCGCGTGATCCGCGTCGACGACGAAGCCCCCGCCGACGGAGTAGTACACCTCCTCGTCGACGACGCGTCCAGCACCGTCGAGGGCCACGATGCGCAGCGCGTTGGGATGGTGGGGGAGCGCCTCGCGGATCAGTTGGAGGTCGCGGCCCCAGGAGAACCCCAGGGGCAGATGCCGCAGAGGGGAAGAGCAGCGTCCCGCGCCACGGCTGCGACACGGTCCGCCATGGCGTCGGGATCGACGGTGTTGGGCCGCATGCCCATCAGCCCGGCGACGACCGCGCGATCCGTCGCGTGCCCGATGCCGGTCGCGGCCAGGGACCCGAACAGCTCGATCCGGACCCCGTCGACGTGCTCGAGACAGCCGGACTCCGGCGGGCACTCGGCGACGAGCGCGCCGGCCAGCATCGGTCCCATCGTGTGCGACGACGACGGCCCGACGCCGATCTTGAAGAGGTCGAGCGCGCTGATGGCCATGCGGCCGAGCCTAGGTCAGGCAGCCTTGGTCGTTGCGCTCCGGGGCAGATAGCTGGTGGTCAGCCGCAGCGGGTGGCGGTCGAGATGGACACGCATGCCCTTGCGCAGGCTGAAGTACACGAACACCGCGACGACCGTGATGGCCGCGGCGACCGCTCCCACCAGCACGGACGCGCGGGGGCCGAAGACCTCGCCGAGCCACCCGATCGCGGGGGCCCCGAGCGGGGTGCCGCCGATGAAGATCGCGGTGTAGATCGCCATCACGCGGCCGCGATACTCCGGCGACGCGCCCATCTGCACAGCTGCGTTCGCGCCCGTCATCACCGTCAGCGCGAAGAAGCCAGAGGGGATGAGCAGCAGGGCGTAGACGGTGTAGTTCGGCGCGAAGGTCAGGGCGAGTGTGCTCGCTGCGAAGCCGGCCAGGGCGGCGAGGACGACGCGCAGCGTCGGCCTGGCGCGGCGCGCGGCCAGCAGGGCTCCGCCCAGCGTGCCGATCGCCATGATCGTGCCGAGCATGCCGTACTCGCCCGCGCCCTTCCCGAACACCTCGGTGGCCATCGTCGCGTTGAAGATCTGGAAGTTCATGCCGAACGTGCCGAGCATGAACACGATCACGAGCATGACGATGAGATCCGGGCGGCCGGCGAGGTATCTCAGGCCGTCGCGTGCGCCTCCTGCAGCCTTTGCACGGGGGGCCGGATGCAGCTGGGTGCCGTCCATCATGACGATGGCCGCGATCATCGCGATGAAGCTCAGGGCGTTGATCAGCATCGTCGGGCCGACTCCCACGCCGGCGACGAGGAACCCGGCGACGCCAGGGCCGATGAGGCGAGCGCCGTTGAAGTTGGTCGAGTTCAGGCCGACGGCGTTGGCGATCATGCCCTGCGGCACGATCTCTGAGACGAAGGCCTGGCGGGCGGGGTTGTCGAAGGCGGTGATGACGCCGGTGATGAAGGCGATGACGTAGACGTGCCACAGCTGAACGACGCCGAGCGCGATGAGCCCCCAGAGGGCGAACGCGCACAGCCCGAGTCCGACCTGTGTGACGAGCAGCACCTTGCGCTTCGGCAGTCGGTCGACGAGCGCGCCGGCGTAGGGGGCGAGGAACGGGATGGCGAGGAACTGCAGTGCCGTGACGATGCCTAGAGCGGTGCTGGAGTTGTCGGTCAGCTCAGTGAGCACCAGCCAGTCCTGACCGACCCGCTGGATCCAGGTGCCCAGATTGCTGACGAGGGCCCCGGCGAAGAACAGGCGGTAGTTGTGGACCGCGAAGGAGGCGAAGGTGCGTGACTTAGGCATTCGACACCTCCAGCAGGATGTCGGTTGCCTTGCGCAGCAACCCGAGTTGCTCGTCGCCGAGCCCGTCGAGGTGCGCCAGCATCCACGTGTCGCGGCTGGCGATGGTCTCCACGATGATCTGGTTCCCGCGCTCGGTGGGGGTGACAAGGATCTGCCGACGGTCGTCGGGGTGCGGGACCCGCTCGACGAGTCCCTCGTCGACCATGCAGTTGATCGTCCTCGTCATCGACGGGGCGCTCACCCGGTCGTGCGCCGCGAGCTGCGTCGGGGTCTGCGGTCCGGCTTTCTGCAGGAATGTGAGGACCGAGAACTGGTGGGGTGCGACCTCGCTGGTCGATTCGAAGCGGACGCGGCGCGCGATCCGCTGGCAAGCCAGACGCAGGTCGTTGGCGAGCGCGAACATCTCCTGCTCTGCGAGCGTCGCCTCGGGAGTGGTGGCGGGAACAGTCACGAGTCGGGAACCTTTCGTACAGCTAATTAGGCTAGCTCATTAGCTAGGCTAATCAAAACTGCAACGACGTGTTGATCCGTCTGGTGAGATGAACCTCAGGCAAGGCCGGCCAGGAGTGACACGGCGATGGACACCATGGCCGTCGCGATGACCGCGTCGAAGACCCGCCACGTGGCCGGGCGGGCGAATAGCGGTGCGAGCCCGCGGGCTCCGAATCCCAGCCCGCTGAACCAGACGATGCTGGCCGCTCCCGCGCCGACCGCGAACGCCCATGGCGTCGCGTAGCTGGCGCTCACCGAGCCCAGCAGGACGACGGTGTCGAGATAGACGTGGGGATTCAGCCAGGTCAGCGCAACGGCGGTGAGCAGCGTCTCCCGGAGCCCCTTCGACGCGTCGGCCCCGGGCTCCAGCCCGCCGCTGCCGCGGATCGCACGGATGGCCGCGGATACGCCGTACCAGAGCAGCACGCCGGCGCCGAGGATGGTAACGGCGGCCAGGACCCGAGGGTGGGCCGCGACGATCGCACCCAGCCCCGCTGCCCCGGCGGCGATCAGGGCGAGGTCGCTCACGGCGCAGACGGCAACCACCACGCCGACGTGCTCGCGCCGCAGGCCCTGACGCAGCACGAAGGCGTTCTGGGCGCCGATCGCGACGATCAGCCCGAGCCCGAAGGTGAATCCGGCAATGGCGGTGGTGAGGAGCGGCATGGGGTCGACGCTAGGCCTCGGTGCCGGTGTAGTCCAACGATAGTTATTAAGCTATCATAAGCACTGCTTAAGGAGTGGCATGGACTGGGACCTTGCTCAGCTGCGGGCGTTCGCCGCGGCGGTCGACGCCGGCAGCCTCGAGCTGGCCGCGCAGCGCCTTCACCTGACACCGTCGGCCGTGAGTCAGCGGCTCAAGGCGCTGGAGCGCAGCGTCGGTACGGTTCTTCTGCACCGGACCCGACCGGTCAGGGCGACCGAGGCGGGCGGGATGGTGCTTCGGCTCGCTCGTGAGCTGGAACTCCTGACCCGCGATGTTGCCGCTGAGCTCGGCCGGGAAGACGAGGTCCCGGTCCTGCGGATCGCCGTCAATGCCGACTCGCTCGTCACCTGGGCACTGCCCGCGTTGGTCGAGGTTTCCGAGGTCGCGGGCATCCAGCTAGTGCGGGAGGATCAGGACATCACCGCGGACCTGCTGCGGTCCGGCGACGTCGTGGGAGCCGTGACGAGCGAGGCGTCGGCGGTGCAGGGCTGCACCGTCGAGCGGTTGGGGACCATGACCTACCGACCGCGCGCGGCCCCGGCCTTCGCGGCGCGCTGGTTTCCTGACGGCCTGGCGGCGGCCGCGCTGGAGAGTGCGCCCGTGGTGGTCTTCGATGAGCACGACACGCTCCAGCACCAGGTCCTGCAGCGGTACAGGGCCGTTCCCCGTCGGGTCCATGTCGTGCCGGCGAGCGACGGGTTCAATGAGGCGGTCCGGCTCGGGCTGGGGTGGGGGATGGTGCCCGACCTGCAGGTGCCCGGCTGGACCGAGGCCGACGCGGTCGTCCTGGGCGACGCCCGGGATCACGTCGACGTCCCCCTCTACTGGCAGCAGTGGGCCCTGCGCACGCCGACCCTGGACGCCGTCGCCTCCGCCCTGCGTCGCGCCGCGCGCACGTCGCTGGTGCACTGAGACGGTGCCTCGCGTCAGGCGAGCGACGGGGCTGTCGGGACGGCGCGACGGGAGACGGTTAGGCAGAACAGGGCGGCGCCGCCGCACAGGCCGGCCGCGATGTAGAACGCCGGGTCGTAGGTGGCGAAGGCGTCGCGGATCCAGCCCGCGCCCGCGGCCGCGACGCCCGCGCCCAGCTGGTGCGCCGCGAACACCCAGCCGTAGACGACGGGGGACTCGCCCCCGAACCAGGCGCGGCACAGGGCGATGGTCGGCGGGACGGTCGCGACCCAATCGAGGCCGTAGAACAGGATGAAGACCCAGGTCGACGGGGTGGTGTCGGGGGACAGCAGGCCGGGCAGGAACCCGAGGGCCAACCCGCGGCCGGTGTAGTAGGCCACGAGAAGCAGCGCGGGGTTGAACCGGTCGGTCAGCCAGCCCGAACAGATGGTGCCCACCACGTCGAAGACCCCGACCAGCGCCAGCAGCGACGCCGATGTGGTGACCGGCATCCCGTGGTCGGTGGCGGCGGGGATGAAGTGCGTGCCGATCAGCCCGTTCGTGGTGGCGCCGCAGATGGCGAAGCTGCCCGCCAGCAACCAGAACGCCGGGTGCCGGGCGGCCCGGCCGAGGGCCGCGACGGTGGCGCGTGGACCGCCGGACCGGATCCGGGGAGCACCGGGATCGGACGTCGTGGCGCCGAGGGCCGTGGTCTCCAGGTCCTCAGGGTGCTCGCGCAGCAGGACCAGCACGATCGGGATCACGGCCGCCGCGGCGATGGCGACGACCAGGGCCGCGCGCCGCCAACCGTCCTGCGTCGTCAGGTGGGCGATGATCGGCAGGAACACGAGCTGCCCAGCCGCGCTGGCGGCGGTCAGCACGCCGCTCACGAGTCCGCGGCGTGCGACGAACCAGCGCGCAGTCACCGTCGCGACGAAAGCCATCGACATCGAGCCCGTGCCCAGCCCGACGAAGACGCCCCAGTAGAGGGTCAGCTGCCACGACTGGGTCATGGACACGGAGAAGGCCGAGCCCGCCGCGATCATCGTCAGAGCAAACACCACGACGGGCCGCATGCCGAACCGGTCCATCAGCGACGCCGCGAACGGCGAGAACAGCCCGAACAGGGTCATGTTGACCGTCATCGCGAGCCCGATCGTGCCGTGCGACCAGCCGAACTCCATGTGCAGCGGATCCATGAACACGCTCGGCACGGCGCGGAACCCGGCCGCCCCCAGCAGCACGAGGCAGGCGACCATCGCGACCACCCAGGCCGGGTGCAGGGACCTCTTCACGCGTCACAGTCTCTGGCATCCGGCGGGTCGACACCTCCGCGTCCGGCATGCGGCCCGGAACGCGCGACGGCGGTCAGAACCGCGCTGGGTCCGACCGCCGTCGCGGTGTCCTACCTTCTCAGGCCGACTTGTCCTCCACGTCGGGGGCCGGTTGATGGCTCCACGTCGGCGGCTCGTCGCCACCTGCCTCCTCGTCGGCCTCCGCCTCGGCGGCGGTGGCATGCACCTTGCCCAGTGCGTGGTGCGTCGGGGCGTAGACGGTGTAGAGCTGCAGCGGCTCCTGGCCGGTGTTGATGACGTCGTGCCACATGCCCGCGGGCACCTGGATGGACCACCCGTCGCCGACGTCCTGCTTGAAGCGCAGGTCATCCTTGTCGGGGCCCATGACACAGCGGCCCTGACCCTTGTCGATGCGGAGGAACTGATCGGTCTCCGGGTGCGCCTCGAGACCGATCGAGTGTCCGACCGGGATGGACATCAGGGTGACCTGGAGGTACTTGCCGGTCCAGGCGACCGTTCGATAGTTGGTGTTCTCGACCGTCGCGGTCTCGATGTCGAACGCGTTGGGCCTCGGCCCGTTGTCGATGATCTTCATCGTGGATGCTCCTTGTGATCGGTTGGGTACGAGCCTAGTCACAGGGTGGGACAGGCGGGGTTTCCCCGACGGATGAACTGCTGGTCTGGGGCTTCGATCGGGGCAGGATGGAGAGGTCCCCGCGCTTCGCGGAGAAGGAGGAGGAATGCACATGACCACAGTCGCCGACAACCTGATCGCATCGCTCGTCGCCGGAGGGGTGACGCACGTCTACGGGGTCCCAGGTGACTCCCTCAACGGCATCACCGACGCCATGCGACGCTCCGGGGAGTTGACCTGGGCGCAGGTCCGTCACGAGGAGTCTGCGGCCTTCGCCGCCGGGGCCGAGGCCGAGCTGACCGGCCGGCTGTCGGTCTGCATCGGGTCCTGCGGCCCCGGCAACCTGCACCTCATCAACGGCCTCTACGACGCCAACCGCAGCAGGGTGCCCGTGCTCGCCATCGCGGCACACATCCCGTCGGAGGAGATGGGGTCGACGTACTTCCAGGAGACGCATCCGCAGGACCTGTTCCGCGAGTGCTCCGTCTACTGCGAGCTGGTGACGCGGCCGGATCAGATGCCGCGCCTGCTGCGGATCGCGATGCAGACCGCCGTCGCGAAGCGGGGCGTCGCGGTGCTGGTCATCCCGGGCGACGTGGCGCTGGCGCCCACCTCGTCGGCCGAGATCGTGGCGACGAGCGACCCGTCGGTCCGCGTGCTGCCCCCGGAGGCTGAACTTCGCCGCGCGGCGGATGTGCTGGACGAGGCCGCGAAGGTCACCATCCTCGCGGGCGCCGGGGCGGCTGGCGCGCACGACGAGCTGATGGCGCTGGCCGAAGCGCTCGGAGCCCCGATCGTGCACACCATGCGCGGCAAGGAGCACGTCGAGTTCGACAACCCCTACGACGTGGGCATGACAGGCCTGCTGGGCTTCTCGTCGGGCTACCGCGCGATGGAGTCCTGCGACACGCTACTGATCCTCGGCGCCGACTTCCCGTATCAGCAGTTCTATCCCGACAAGGCCACCGTCATCCAGGTGGACGTCCGCGGGGAGAACATCGGGCGGCGCACCCACGTCGACGTCGGACTGACCGGCACCGTGAAGGACACGGCCGCTGCACTCGCGGCGCTGGTGCAGCGCAAGGAGAACCGGTCGCACCTGGAGGCGTCCCAGAAGCACTACGCGAAGGCCCGCCGGAAGCTGGACGAGCTCGCCGCTCCCGCGAAGGCCGGCGAGCCGGTGCACCCGCAGTACGTCGCGGCGCTGATTGACAGGCTGGCCGACGACGACGCCGTCTTCATCCCCGACGTCGGCTCTCCCGTCATCTACGCCGCCCGGTACCTGAGGATGAACGGTAGGCGTCGCCTGATCGGTTCGTTCAACCACGGATCGATGGCCAACGCCGTCCCGCAGGCCATCGGCGCGCAGAGCTCCTTCCCGGGGCGCCAGATCGTCACGCTGTCCGGCGACGGCGGGGTCACGATGCTGCTCGGCGACCTGCTGACGCTCGTCCAGTCGAAGCTGCCCGTCAAGATCGTCGTGTTCAACAACTCGTCGCTGAACTTCGTCGAGCTGGAGATGAAGTCGGCCGGCTTCGTGAACTACGGCACGGGGCTGGAGAACCCGAACCTGGCGAAGGTCGCCGAGGGGATGGGGATCCGAGCGTTCCACGTCGAGGACTCGGCCGGGGTCGAGGGTGCGCTGCGCGAGGCCTTCGCGCACGACGGCCCGGCGCTGGTCGACATCGTCACAGCCCGCCAGGAGCTGAGCATCCCGCCGAGCGTCCAGGCCGCACAGGCCAAGGGCTTCGCGCTCTACGCGCTGCGGACGGTGCTGTCAGGCCGTGGCGACGAGCTTGTCGACCTGGCCGCCACCAACTGGCGGCAGCTCTTCTGAGCCCGGTGTGGTCCCTGGGCCTGCAGAGAGACGTGGGAAGCGGGCACAGCGTCAGCAGGCTCAGGGACCGAGCTCGCAAGCCGACCTGAGGGTCGACCTGGGGGTCGCCACTGCGGGCAATGGGCCTTGTCGGGGCCCTGTGGCCCTGCTGTGGGGTAGCGTTCGGGCGGTCTTCGGTCAAGAAAACTGAGAGCGGCCTTAGGTTTCTGAGGATCTCTCAGTTACAGTGGTGCTGTTGTCTGAGACCTATTGGAGCACCATGAACAACGCCGAAGCACCCAACGGGGCCGAGCCCACCGAGGTTCTGGACGTCGCCGAGACCCCCTCGGCCGACGCCCCCGTCGCAGCCCCGAAGCGCCGCAAGGTGCGCGTCGCCGCGGGCGTCGCAGGAGTCCTGGCGCTGGCTCTCGGAGTCGGCGGCTACATGGTCTCCTCCGCCCACAAGTCGGTCACGGTCGCCGCCGACGGCACCACTGCCGAGGTCGGCACCTTCACCACCACCGTGGCCGACCTCCTCGCCGATCAGGGCATCGAGGTCGGCGCCCACGACGCCGTCACTCCTGCGCTCGACTCCACGCTGACCGACGGTGCGGCCGTCCAGGTGACGCGTGCCGAGGCCGTGAGCGTGACGTCGAACGGCACCTCGCAGACCCTGTGGACCACCGAGGGTGACGTCGGCTCCGCGCTGGCCGCCGCGGCCGAGGACGGACGCGACCTCGACATGGATGTCACGCGCTCCAACTCCCGCGCCGCGATCGACCTGCCGCTCAGCGGCACGGTCAAGATCGTCACGATGGACGGGTCGACCAAGGTCACGCTCGACGAGCCCACAGACCTGCAGGCCATGCTGGACGCGCAGAAGATCGAACTGGCAGAAGGCGACGACGTCTCCGTGTCCGCGAACGAGAACGGCACGACGATCGTGACGATCGTCCGGTGGGAGACGGTCAAGAAGTCGACCACCACGACCGTCGACTACGACAAGAAGACCGTCAAGAGCGACGACCTGTACGTCGGTGAGTCCAAGATCACCACAGAGGGCGTCGACGGCAAGATCAAGAAGACCTATCGCATCGTCAAGCGCGACGGCGAGGTCGTCTCCAAGGAACTCGTCTCCAAGAAGACCACCACCAAGAAGGTCGATCAGGTCACGACAGTCGGCACCAAGGAGCGCCCGGTCGTGAAGGCGACCACGTCGTCGTCCTCCTCGGATTCGGGTTCGTCATCCTCGAGCAGCTCGTCATCGTCGTCCAGCTCGTCCTCCTCGAGCTCCTCCAGCTCGGCGTCGGTGTCGGGCGTGTGGGCCAAGCTCGCTCAGTGTGAGTCGGGTGGCAACCCGTCGATCGTGAGCTCCAATGGCCTGTACCACGGCCTCTACCAGTTCACCGTGAGCACCTGGCAATCCGTCGGCGGCTCCGGCATCCCGTCGCAGGCCTCCGCCGCTGAGCAGACCAAGCGGGCGAAGATCCTCCAGGCCCGCTCGGGCTGGGGCCAGTGGCCCGCCTGCTCCCGCAAGCTCGGCCTCTACTGATCTGCAGAACGTCGACGGCCGCCCCTCGCGGGGCGGCCGTCGCTGTTTTCTCGGTCAGACGCGTTCGAGCACCTTCTCGCCGAAGTCCGGGCCGTTGGCGATGGCGAGCACGCGGCGCGCGGACTCCTCGGGGGTGAGGAGGTCGCCGCGCTCCTTCATCGCCACGAAGTCGTCGCGGGCCGGGAAGCCGTCAGAACTGCGGATCAGTCCCTGCATGTCCGTGTCAACCACCCCGGGGGCGATCGCGGCGATCCGCACGCCGTCGAGCTTCTCCGCGGCGACGGTGGTTGCGTGCAGGTCGACCGCTGCCTTGGTGGCGCAGTAGACGCTCCAGCCGGCGAGCGGTCGGCGACCCGCGCCCGATGAGATGTGGACGACGCGCACCGGCACGCCCTGGCCACGGTGCCGGATGACGGCGTCGGTCAGCAGGATCGGCGCCGTGACGTTCACGTTGACCGCCGCGATGGCGCTTGCCGGGTCCTGATGGCCGGCCAGGTCGGCGGGGCCGAGCATGCCGGCGTTGTTGATCAGCAGTAGCTCGGTGGCGCCGTCGATGAAGGACGCGAGTTCCCCGCCGTCGAGCCAGGCGGTCAGCGCCGCAGTGTCGCTCAGGTCCACGTGCGCCCCGGCGGAGCGCGAGACGCCCAGCACCTCCCAGCCCGCAGCGGCGAGCTGGCTGGTGAGCGCGGCACCCAGGCCGCGGCTGTGTCCGGTGACGATGGCCTTCTTGGTCATGGTGTCCTCTCGACGATCTTGTCCGCACCCCAATCTAGGCCGTGCGGGGGTGGGTACGGTGGTCGCATGCGTACCCGTGCGGACATCAAGTGCTGGCTCACCGACATGGACGGAGTCCTCGTCCACGACAACAAGGCCCTCCCCGGCGCGCCAGAGCTGATCGCGCAGTGGAAGCGGAACGAGACGCCCTTCCTGGTGCTGACCAACAACCCGACGTACACGCCGCGCGACCTGTCGGTCCGCCTGCGCGACTCCGGCCTCGACGTGCCCGAGGAGTCCATCTGGACGTCGGCCCTTGCCACTGCCAAGTTCCTGGCGCAGCAGATGCCGGGCGGCACTTGCTATGTCGTCGGCGAGGCAGGCCTGATCACTGCGCTGCACGAGCACGGCATGATCATGACCGACCGCGACCCCGAGTTCGTCGTGCTGGGCGAGACCCGCACCTACTCGTTCGAATCGATCACCACCGCGATCCGGCTCATCAACAAGGGCGCCAGGTTCATCATCACCAACCCCGACGCCACCGGCCCCGCGGCCGATGGCATCATCCCCGCCACCGGGGCCGTCGCGTCGCTCATCACGACGGCGACCAACCGGCAGCCCTACGTCATCGGCAAACCCAACCCCATGATGTTTCGCTCCGCGCTCAACCGGATCGGCGCGCACTCGGAGGAGACGGGCATGATCGGCGACCGGATGGACACCGACATCGTCGCGGGCATCGAGGCCGGCCTGCACACCGTGCTGGTTATGTCCGGCATCGCGACCCGCGAGACCATGCTGGAGTTCCCCTTCCGTCCGACGGAGGTCGTCGACGGGGTGTTCGAGCTCCTCGAGGAGCCGGGGGCGCGCGGCTGAGACCGGCGTCGCGGGTGAGTCCGGCGTCGCGGGTGAGTCCGACGTCGCCGGTGAGACTGGCGTGCCGCTGGGTCCGGCGTGCCGCTGAGTCCGGCGTCGTCACCTCTCCAGACGCCACCCTTCTCAACCGACGCCACCCTTACCGACGGACGCCACCCTTCGTGACACATGCCACCGCCATGGCGGTGGCATCGGTAGCGACGGGTAGCGTCTGCGCGTAAGGGTGGCGCCTGATCGCGGGCGGTCTCGACGGCGTCCTCGTCGCGGGCCTTCTCGACGGCGCGACTAAGGTTGGCGCATGGCTCGACTCGACGCTTGGCTCTGGTCCGTGCGCCTCTACAAGACGCGCTCGATGGCCACCGCCGCCGTGCGCGGCGGGCACGTTCGCGTCGACGACAAGCTGCCGAAGGCGTCGCAGGAGGTCGTCACCGGACAGGTGATCCGTGTCCGACGTGACCAGGACGAGCGCATCATCGAGGTCCGCGACCCGACGCTCGCCAAGCGCGTCGGTGCCCCCGTCGCTCAGGCCGCGTATCTCGACCGGACCCCCGAGAAGCCGCCGCCCATCGCGGAGATGACCGGTCGGGTCGGCGTCCGCGACCGTGGCACCGGGCGCCCGACCAAGCGCGAGCGTCGCCAGCTCGACCGCTTCCTGCATGGGGACCAGTAGTCGTCGACGGACTGGCAGTGTCCGGGCTGGGCCCCTTCGCTGCGCTCAGGGCGTTTCGACAGGCTCAACGACCCGAGGTGGTGTTTCGACAGGGCCTGTGCTGAGCCTGTCGAAGTGCTCCTCGTCCGGGTCCCTGAGCTCGTCTGGGTCCCTGAGCTCGTCCGGGTCCCTGAGCTCGTCTGGGTCCCTGAGCTCGTCCGGGTCCCTGAGCTCGTCCGGGTCCCTGAGCTTGTCGAAGGGCGCCGAGCGGAGCGAGGCGTGATCGTGTTGGACCCTTCGCTTCGCTCAGGGCGTTTCGACAGGCTCAACGACCCGAGGTGGTGTTTCGACAGGCCTGTGCTGAGCCTGTCGAAGTGCTGGGCGACCCGGGTCCCTGAGCTCGTCCGGGTCCCTGAGCTTGTCGAAGGGCGCCGAGCGGAGCGAGGCGTGATCGGGTTGGACCCTCCGCTTCGCTCAGGGCGTTTCGACAGGCTCAACGACCCGAGGTGGTGTTTCGACAGGCCTGTGCTGAGCCTGTCGAAGTGCTGGGCGACCCAGCGGTCACCGACCGGCGAGCAGCGCCTGTTCGGCCTCCTTGGTCCAGATGCCGTCCTTCAGCTTCGCCGCGACGTGCGGCAGCTTCTCCGCCATGTCGACCAGGCGGGTGAGCGGCAGGTCGTGGAGCATCGGGAAGACCATGATCTTGCCGCCGGACGTCCGGTTCATGACCGAACCGATGGCGTCGGTGAACCCGGCCATGCCTGTCACGGCGTCGAGCGAGATGTGGGTGTCGATGATCCCCTCCTCGATCTTCCGCAGCACCGTGCGCATGTCGGAGACGTCGGATCCCGAGGTTCCGAGCATGAAGACCCGACGCGTGATGATGCCCTGCAGATCGAACTCGCCCTTGGTACCGGCCGGGATGCCCGCGAAGGCGTTGAGGATTGAGTCCTCGGCCGCCAGGTCGACGGCCTGCGAGACCAGCGCGGGCACCGGCACCATGCACGAGATGTGCGTGAAGCCGTAGCGCAGCTGCTCCTCCCCGGTGTTGACGTAGGTGATCGGCACGCCGCGCTCGGCAGCGACCGGATCGACGGTGGCCGCCAGGTGCTCGAGCCGGTCGGTGCTGAGGTCGGTGCCGGTGACGGTGATGCCCTCGAAACCGGACGTGACGGCGCGGATCGTGTGCATCATGCCCATGGGGCCGGCTGCGCCGATGATGGCGACCTTGTCGCCGGCGCGCAGCTCGCCGTGCGGCGGAATCCAGGCGTACCCGTCGGCGGGATTGTCGCCCGGGGTGCCGACGAACCGGATGAAGTCGTAGTGCACCCGGCCGATGTCGAGGCTGACCTTGCGCGGGATGGTGTGTCCGCCGAGCACGACGCAGAAGACGCCGCGGGTGCCGAGCATGGCGGCAAGTGTCTCGATCGTGGCGGCGTCGGCGCCGTAGTAGACGATGTCGTCGAACGACTCGCCCGCCAGATCGGCGATCTCACCGGAGCGGAGGGTGACGATCTCGGCCGGCTGGTGCTCGGCGGTGAGTGCGTCGATGCCGGTGACCGGCCCGTCGGCGACGACCAGCAGGCGGCCTCCGTCGGCGACGTGGTTGCGCTCGGCCCAGGCGTAGGAACCCTCGACGGTCGCCCAGGGCTCGATGAGGCCGACGGCGGCGGCGGACGGGCCGTCGGTGACGTGGATCAGGAACTCCTCGCCAGACGGGGACACGGCGCAGCGCTCGTCGATCACGACGTACTCCTGCAGCGCGCCCTCGAAGTTGTAGCCGAACGCGCCGTTGGAGTTGGCGGTCCGGAGGTGCTTCCAGTCGGCCTGCACGAGGACGCGGTCACCGACGGCGAAGTGGGTGACCTCGGCGCCGACCTCGACGATGCGGCCCACGGGCTCGTGGCCAGGGACGGTCGGGAGCATCCCGGGCTTGTAGCTGGGGATCTCGGCCAGTGCCTCGGCCGAGATGCCCTCGACGACCTCCGACTTGCGTGGGTGCGAGTCGAAAGCGTGGAGGAGCTTGGTGTCGCTGAAGCAGATGCCGCAGGCCTCGACCTGCAGCAGCAACTGGTGCGGGCCGACGGCGTCCACGGGCTTGTTGGTGTTGTGCACGATCTCGTCGACGCCGACGAACTGGATCGCGTGCTGATGCGTCGGGATCTGGGTCACGGGGAGGCCTTTCTCTGACTGACGCTGCCCAATCTACGGGACTGGAGACCCCCGCTGAGCGTCTGCGCAGGAGTTGGGCATATGCTCATGGGACGTCCAACCCGAGGAGCGCTCCGTGGCAGCTGCCAGCCCCACCGACCTTGATCTAGCAGTACGCGCCGCCTGGCTGTACTACGAGGACGGACTCACGCAGGCCCAGGTCGCGAGCAGGCTCTTCGTGTCGCGCCAGACGGTCGGGCGGCTGCTGGAGTCCGCCCGCCAGCAGGGCATCGTCCGCATCGAACTCGACGCGGCCTACCTCGGTGCCATGCGGCTCGCCACGCGCGTCAAGGAGGCGTTCTCCCTGGCCGACGCCATCGTGGTGCCCACCGCGATCGGCCAGCTTTCGCGCGAGCGCACCAACGAGCGGGTGGCCGCGGCCCTTGCCGCGTATGCCCGCCGGCACCTGCATCCCGGCGCCGTGGTGGGCCTGAGCTGGGGCGACTCGGTCGCCCGCGCGCTGTCCATGCTCTCGGAGGAGTCCCTCGACGGCGTGCAGCTCGTCGCGTCGACGGGGTCGCTGAGCGCGATCGACGAGGTCCTGACCCGCAGCCCCGGCGTCATCCGCCGGCTCCGCACGCTGCCCGCGCCGCTGCTGGTCTCCACCCCGGAGGTGGCGTCCACGTTCCGCGAGGAGGGCGCCGTCCGCGAGATCCTGGACCTCGCGCGGCGGGCGGACCTGACGCTGACCGGCATGGGGGCCGCGACTCCCGGCGGCTCCGCGGTGCTGGCCGGCGTGACCACGGACGCGGCGGTCCGAGCGTTCGCCGAGCAGGGAGCCGTCGGCGACATGCTGGGGGAGTGGTACGACGTGGAGGGCCGCGTCGTCGAGACCGACTGGTCGCGTCGTCGCCTCGGTGTCGCCCTCGATGAGCTGCGCGAACTCGACAATGTCGTCGGGGTGGCGGGGGGCGTCGAGAAGGTCGACGCCATCCGCGGTGCCATCGCCGGCGGACTGATCGACGCCCTTGTCACCGACGAGCCGACCGCCACCGCGTTGCTGGACCGCTGGGCCTGACTTCTCCTCGCCCTGATCGGTTCCCCAATGCCTAGAACTTAAGCGCTTTACTTCTCGGGTTTTTCCTGCCATCATCGTTGTCGTCGGATCCTCAGCACTGCTGCTCGACGGCGCCTCGGTGCCGCCAGGTCGGCCAGAGACGGTCGCCAGGGGTCCGGCGAGACACGCCGACAACGACTGGAGCCAACGCCGATGCCCGCTGTGACCGCCACCGCCCACGGTCCCCTCCCCACCATGCCCTGGCAGGACCGCCCCGAGGGCTGCACCGACGCCCTGTGGCGCTACTCGGAGAACCCGATCCTGGGCTGGAATCCGACGCCGAGCACGGCACGCATCTACAACTCGGCGGTCGTGCCCTTCGGCGACGGCTTCGCCGGCGTCTTCCGCGCCGACCACCGCACCGGCACCGCCGCGATCCACGTCGGGTTCAGCTCCGACGCGCTCTCCTGGGACATCAGGGACGAGCCCATCCGCTGGGTCGACGAGCAGGGCGAGCCCTACCAGCCGTCCTACGCCTACGACCCGCGCGTCGTGGAGATCGACGGCCGCTTCTACGTCTGCTGGTGCACCGAGTTCGGCGGCGCCGCGCTCGGCCTCGGCTACACCGACGACTTCGAGACCTTCGTGCGCCTCGAGAACCCCGTCACCCCGTTCAACCGCAACGGCGTCCTCTTCCCGCGTCAGATCGACGGCACCTACCGCCTCCTGACCCGGCCCAGCGACTCGGGCCACACCCCCTTCGGCGACATCTTCGTCAGCCAGAGCCCCGACCTCACCCACTGGGGCCGCCACCGCCGCGTGATGACGAGCAACAAGTCCACCTGGTGGCAGTCGGTCAAGATCGGCGCCGGACCGACCCCCATCGAGACCTCCGAGGGCTGGCTGGTCTTCTACCACGGCGTCTCCGGCACGGCCAACGGCATGGTCTACTCGCTGGGCGCCGCGCTCCTCGACCTCGAGAACCCCGAGAAGGTGCTCTACCGCAGCCGCGGCTACCTCCTGACCCCCGAGCGTGAGTACGAGACCACCGGTTTCGTGCCCAACGTCATCTTCCCCTGCGCGGCCCTGTGCGACGGGGACACCGGACGCCTCGCCATCTACTACGGCGCCGCCGACACCTACTCCGCGATCGCGTTCGGCACGATCGACGGGATCGTCGCGGCCCTCAAGGCCGACTCCGAGCTGGCCCCCGGCGACGCGGACTCCTTCCGTGGCTGAGTCCGCCCCGGTGCGGTTCGACGCCGGTGAGCTCCTGGCCGAGCTCACCGGCAACGTGCTGCCCTTCTGGTCCTCCGTGCCGGTCGACCCGGCGGGGGGCTTCCACGGCGCCGTCGGCAACGACGGCGCGGTCGACGACACCGTCGAGCGGAGCGCGGTGCTCTGCTCGCGGGTGCTCTGGGCCTTCTCCACCGCGGCGACCGAGCTCGATGAGCCCGGCCATCTCCAGGTCGCCGGGCACGCCTACCGCTACCTGCGCGACGTGCTGCGTGACCCCGGACATGGCGGGGTCTTCTGGAGCGTCGCGGCGGACGGCACCGTCGTCGACGACCGCAAGCACACCTACGCCCAGGCTTTCGCCATCTACGGCCTCGTCGCCTACAGCGTCGCGACCGACGACGACGAGCCCCTGAGCCTGGCCCGCGAGATCTTCGAGTTGATCGAACAACACACCGCGGACGGTGAACTCGGCGGCTACGTCGAGGCGGCCGCCCGGGACTGGTCCCCGGCGGCCGAGATGCGGCTCAGCCTCCGCGACCTCGACGCCCCGAAGTCCATGAACACGCATCTCCACGTGATGGAGGCCTACTCCGCGCTGGCGGCGCGCACCGGCGACCCGCGCGTGCGCGACCGACTCTCCGCGGTCCTCATCGACATCCTCGACCACGTGCTGGCCGACGACGAGGGTGCCTTCCGGCTGTTCTTCGACCGCCAATGGCGACCGCTGACCGGGGCCGTGTCCTTCGGGCACGACATCGAAGGCGCCTGGCTGCTCACCGAGGCGGCCCACGTTCTCGGCGACGCCCACCTGATCCGACGCGCCGAGCGCGCCGCTGTCCAGCTGGCCGTCGCGGTCCTCGACCACGGGATCGACGACGAGGGCTTCATCCTCCACGAGTTCGAACCCGCCGTCGGCACCCGCGACGGACACGCCGACCGCAGCAGCCACTGGTGGGCCCAGGCCGAGGGGATGGTCGGCTTCCTCGAGGCCTACCGCATCACGGGCGACCCGGCCTTCGAGGCCGCGGCCGCCTCCTGCTGGCGCGTCATCTCCCGACACCACATCGACCGCGACCGCGGCGACTGGCTCAAGGTCCTTGACGCCGACCGCGCGCCCGACGACACCTACCCCAAGGCTGGCCCCTGGGAGTGCCCCTACCACCACGTCCGTGCGCTGCTCGAGGCCGCGCGCAGGCTGACCACCACTAACACGCCCTATCCGGCATGGAACGGACAACCCGCATGAGGATCAAGACCTTCGCCCAGCTGATCTCCGAGCAGGAGGAACTGCTCGCGCTCCCCAACCGGGAGGACGAGCGCTGGTACAACGGCATCTACGCCCGCTACCAGAACCCCGTCGTCACGGCCGCCCACACCCCCGTCTCGTGGCGCTACGACCTGAACCCGGCCACGAACCCACTGGGCCTCGAACGACTCGGCATCAACGCCGTGCTCAACCCCGGAGCCATCGAGATCGACGGTCGCACGCTGCTGATGTGCCGGGTCGAGGGCTGGGACCGCAAGAGCTTCTTCGCGGTCGCCGAGAGCCCCAACGGCATCGACAACTTCCGCTTCTGGGACACGCCAGTCGTCATGCCCGAGACCGACGAGCCCGACACCAACACCTACGACATGCGCCTCGTCCAGCACGAGGACGGGTGGATCTACGGCCTGTTCTGCACCGAGCGCAAGGACACCACCTCCGATGACCTCTCGGCCGCAAGCGCGCAGGCCGGGCTCGCCCGGACCCGCGACCTGAAGACGTGGGAGCGCCTCCCCGACCTGGTCACCCCGTCGCCGCAGCAGCGCAACGTCGTGCTCCACCCCGAGTTCGTCGACGGCCGCTATGCCTTCTACACCCGCCCTCAGGACGACTTCATCACCGCCGGCAGTGGCGGTGGCATCGGCTGGGGCCTGGCCGACACGATGGAGGGCGCCGTCATCGACCACGAGACGGTCATCGAGCACCGCGCCTACCACACCGTGACCGAGGCGAAGAACGGCGAAGGCCCGGCCCCGCTGCGCACCGAGCGCGGCTGGCTGCACCTCGCACACGGCGTCCGCAACACCGCGGCCGGCCTCCGCTACGTGCTCTACCTCTACCTGACCGATCTCGACGAGCCGTGGCGAGTGACGCACCGTCCCGGCGGCTACTTCCTCGCCCCGGAGTTCGAGGAGCGCATCGGCGACGTGTCGAATGTCGCCTTCGCCAACGGGTGGACGTCGCGCGCCGACGGCAGCGTGCGGATCTACTACGCGTCCTCCGACACGAGGTGCCACGTCGCCACCAGCACCATCGACCGGCTGCTCGACTACGTCACGAGCACCCCGGTCGACGGGCTCCGCTCGGCGGCCAGCGTCGAGCAGCGCATCGAACTGATCGAGGCGAACAGGGAGTTCCTCGCATGAAGCGCGATCTTGACGCCGTCATCAAGGCCTACGACGTCCGGGGCCTCGTGCCGGAGCAGCTCGACGGCGACCTCGCCGAGAGGCTGGGCGGAGCCTTCGCCCGCGTGACCGGCGCGAGTGCGGCCGAGGGAGGGCCCGGCGCGGTCATCGTCGCGCACGACATGCGACCGTCCGGCCCTGAGCTCGTCGAGCGCTTCTGCGCCGGCGTCACGGCCCAGGGCGTCGACGTCGTCAACATCGGCCTCGCCTCCACGGACATGGCCTACTTCGCATCGGGTCAGCTCGAGCTGCCCGGTGCGATGTTCACCGCCTCCCACAACCCCGCCGGCTACAACGGCATCAAGTTCTGCCGCGCCAGGGCCGTGCCCGTAGGCCGCGACACCGGCCTCGGAGCCATGCGCGACCTCGTCAAGCACGAGATCGATGCGCCCGAAGGTGTCGCGCCCGGCCGCGTCCGAAGCATCGACCTGCTCGGCGAGTACGCCCGGTTCCTCCACATGCTCGTCCCGCTCACCGGAATCCGGCCGCTGAAGGTCGTCGTCGATGCGGGCAACGGCATGGGCGGGTACACGGTGCCCAAGGTGCTCGGCGGCGACTCGCTGGAGATCGTGCCCCTCTACTTCGAGCTCGACGGCACCTTCCCGAACCACGAGGCCAACCCCCTGGACCCGGCCAACCTCGTCGACCTGCAGGCCCGCGTCGTCGCGGAGGATGCCGACCTGGGCCTGGCCTTCGACGGCGACGCCGACCGTTGCTTCGTCGTGGACGAGCGCGGCGCGGCGGTCAGCCCGTCGGCGCTGACCGCCCTCATCGCGGAGCGGGAGATCGCCCGGCGACCCGGCGCGACCATCCTGCACAACCTGATCACCTCGCGGGCCGTCCCCGAGCTCGTCCGCGAACTGGGCGGGACCCCGGTGCGCACCGAGGTGGGGCACTCGTTCATCAAGGCCCACATGGCCCGGACGGGCGCCGTGTTCGGGGGAGAGCACTCCGGCCACTACTACTTCGGCAGCTTCTTCAACGCCGACTCCGGGATGCTCGCCGCGATGCACGTCCTCGCAGCCCTCGGGCGCAGCCAGGCTGGCACCAGGCTCTCGGAGCTGGTCGCCGACTATGCCCGCTACGTGCCCAGCGGCGAGATCAACACGAGGGTGGCCGACACTGACGCGGCGACAGCGGCCGTGCACGACGCCTTTGCCACGCGGCCCGGCGTCGAGTTCGACAACCTGGACGGCATGAGCGTCGAGGGCGGCACCTGGCGGTTCAACCTGCGCCCCTCCAACACCGAGCCGCTGCTCCGACTCAACGTCGAGGCCGCCACATCCGACGAAATGACCGAGATCCGGGATGAGGTGCTCGCTCTGATCCGGTAATAATCTCGGCCCCGCTCAAATCTCCGCCCGGAAACGCTCGGAGAAGTACCCGAGCGGCCATTTACCACCCCTTCCAAATGTACTTTATAAAGATTTCATAACACATCACTAAACCGCTTAAGTTTCAGGTGTGAAACACCTTAAGCTTTAGCCACGTACCCCCGGATGAGTGCTCCCTACCCATCCATGGCGCAGGTACCAGACCCAAGGAGAGAAACCATGGCACGCAAGGCAACGATCAGCCTTGTCGCAGCGGCGACGTTGACGTCGCTGATGCTGGGCGCCTGTTCAGGATCCAGCGACAGCGACGCCGCTTCCAGCACCAGCGACGGCACCGTCTCCGGAGACATCACGTTCCTGACCAATCGCACCGACCTCGACAAGGACGGTACCTTCGACCGCTACGTCGAGGAGTTCAACGAGACCTACCCCGACGTCAAGGTCACGGTGGAGTCCATCACCAACTACGAGGACGAAGTCCGCACCCGGATGAACACGCCCAACGGCTACGGCGACGTCCTCCTCATCCCCGACGCCGTCGGCGTCGACCAGTACCACGACTTCTTCACCAGCCTCGGCTCGGTCTCCGAGCTGGAGGAGGACTACCGCTTCGTCAGCGACAAGGCCTACGAGGACCAGGTCTACGCGCTGGCCGTTGGCGGTAACACCTTCGGCGTCCTGTACAACAAGGCCGTCTGGGAGGAGGCCGGGCTGACCGATCTCCCGACCACACCCGACGAGTTCCTGACCGACCTCCAGGCGATCAAGGACAACACCGACGCCACGCCGTACTACACCAACTACAAGGACGGCTGGCCGCTCGGCGGGCAGTGGACCGACAACTTCGCGGGCGTCGGCGGCAACGGCGACGTCGAGAACGAGATGGCCACCGACACGTCCCCCTGGGACGAGGGCAAGCCGGCCAACATCGTCGACGGCCTGCTGTACGACATCGTCGCGCAGGGCCTGAGCGAGACCGACCCGCTGACGACCAACTGGGAGCAGTCGAAGTCCGACTTCGCCACGGGCAAGATCGCCACGATGGTGCTCGGCTCCTGGTCGATCGCCCAGTTCCAGGAGGCGGCCACCGACGCGGGCGCCGATCCTGAGGACGTCGGGTTCATGCCGTTCCCGTCCAACATCGACGGCAAGCAGTACGCCAAGATCGGCGGCGACCGCCGTCTGGCGATCAACGTCAACACGAAGAGCCCGGAGGCCGCGCAGGCGTGGCTCGAGTTCCTCGTGAAGGACTCCGACTTCGCCGAGATCTCCGGCATGATCTCGCCCTCGAAGGCCGTCACCGACCTCCCCGAGAACCTCACCGCCCTGCAGGACGCGGGCGTCGAGCTCTTCGAGAACAACCCCTCGCCCGAGGGTGAGGAGGGCCTGCTGAACAAGGTCGCCGACGAGTCCCAGGTCGACGTGTGGGGCAACCTCTACCGCCAGCAGCTCGTCGATACCGCCCGCGGCCAGGCCGACGGCGACAAGGCGTCGTTCTTCGCCGACCTGAACCAGCGCTGGGGCGACGCGGTCACCTCGCTCGTCAGCTGACATCCATCGATCCGGGGTGCGGCCGCGAGGCCGCGCCCCGGGCCACCCGCAGAAGGAGCCGATGATGGCCACCACCGCAGTGAGCGAGAAGCTCAGCGAAGCGGAGACCGAGAGTGCCCCGCCGCCTTCCCAGCGCAGGCGGCGCAGGCCGTTGCTGACGGTCCTGACCCCGTACCTGTTCGTCGCCGCCGCGGTCGGCCTGCTGCTCCTGCTGACCTACCTGCCGGCGATCAACATGATCGGCTATTCGGTCACCAACTGGCGCGGGCTCGGAGATATCACCGCAGATAACTTCGTCGGCCTGGACAATTATGTGAAGGTCTTCACAGATCCCACGGTGTTCCGCGTCTTCTACGTCAGCCTCTACTACTTTGCTGCCACCTTCCTGCAGATGGGCCTGGCGCTGTATTTCGCGACTATTCTGAGTTTCAGCACCAGGTTCTCAAATCTGTTCCGCGGGATCATCTTCTTCCCGTACCTGCTCAACGGCGTCGCCATCGGCTTCGTGTTCCTGTACTTCTTCCAGCCGGGCGGCACGCTCGACACCGTGCTGGGCTGGTTCGGCGTCGACAACACGCCGCTCTGGCTGGGCGACCGCAGCGTCGCGAACATCTCGCTGGCCGCCACGTCGGTGTGGCGCTACACCGGACTGAACTTCGTGCTGTTCCTCGGCGCGATCCAGTCGATCAACCCGGAGCTGTACGAGGCGGCCGAGCTCGACGGCGCGAACCGGTGGAAGCAGTTCCGCTACATCATCATGCCGGGCATCCGACGGATCGTCGGCCTCTCGTTCATCCTGGCGATCTCCGGGTCGCTGTCGGTCTTCGAGATCCCGTTCATCATGACGAGCGGCGCGAACGGCACCACCACCTTCGTCATCCAGACGGTCCAGACGGCGTTCAACCACCACAACGTCGGCCTTGCGTCCGCCATGGCCGTGATCCTGCTGGTCATCGTGCTGGTCGTCACCGGCATCCAACGCAAGTTCTTCCCCGACGAGAAGGTCGATCTCACATGACCCGCACGCTCTCCACCATCGGCAAGTACGTCAGCCTCGTGGCGGCCTGCATCGTCGTGCTGCTGCCGCTGACCGTCGTGCTCTTCGCCTCGCTGAAGACCAAGGAGGAGTACGCCACCACCGGCCCGCTCGACCCGCCGTCGAACTGGCTCAACTTCTCCAACTTCGCCGTCGCCATCGATCAGGCCGACATGCTGCGCGGCCTGATGAACACCACGATCATCCTGGCGCTCTCGCTCACCATCACCATCCTGGTTGGCACGGCCGCCGCCTACGCGATCGACCGGTTCCAGTTCCGCGGCCGCAAGCTCGTGATGGCGCTGTTCCTGATCGCGACCCTGATCCCGAGCGTCACCAGCCAGGTAGCGACGTTCCAGATCATCAGCGGCCTCGGCCTCTACAACACGCGGGCCGCACTGGTGCTGTTGTTCGCCGGCACCGACATCATCGCCATCTACATCTTCCTGCAGTTCATGGCCTCGATCCCCGTCTCCCTGGACGAGGCAGCCCGGATGGACGGTGCCAACACGTTCCAGATCTACCGGCGCGTCATCCTGCCCAACCTGAAGCCCGCGATCGCCACCGTCATCATCATCAAGGGCATCGCCATCTACAACGAGTTCTATCTGCCGTTCCTCTACATGAGGTCCGAGCCGATGATCTCCACCGCGCTGTTCGACTTCAAGGGACCCTACGGGGCGCAGTGGGAGATGATCGCGGCGGCCACCATCGTCGTCATCGTGCCCACCGTGATCGCGTTCATCTTCCTGCAGAAGTGGATCTACAAGGGGCTGGCCGCAGGCGCGGTCAAGTAGCCCCCGGGACGAGCAGCTCACCACAGACCGGCCCGACGGCACCCGCCGTCGGGCGGGACCGTCGCGCCCGCATCCGCGGCCGACAGCCCGCAGAGCGGGCAGGACTCGCCACCCAGGAGGTCAAAGATGACTCATCCAACACGCAGATCGACATGGTGGAAGGCGGTCGCCGTCGGGCTGACCGCCGTGGCGGTGGGAGCCTCGGTGCTCGCCCCCGCGACCGCCTCCGCACACGCCCGACCCGACACGCAGGACAGGCTGCCGGCCGCTGCCAATTCCCCAGCGACCAAGAAGAGCACCGGCACGACGAAGAAGCACGGCGCCAGCACCTCGTCGCGGTTCGTCACCGCCAAGGGCGACAAGCTGATGCTCGGCAACAAGGTCTTCGAGTTCTCGGGGACCAACACCTACTACCTCGGCTACAAGTCCGACGCCATGGTCGATGCGGCCCTCGACGACGCCGCGGACGCCGGGCTCATCGTCATGCGGACCTGGGGATTCCAGGACTACCAGAACCCCGATGGATCCGGTTCGGTCCACCAGAACTTCGAGGGCGTCTGGTACCAGGCCTGGGACGAGGAGGCCGGGGCGCCGGTGGTCAACACCGGCGCCGACGGTCTCGAGCGGCTCGACTACGTCGTCGCGGCGGCCGCCGAGCGCGGCATCAGGCTCGTCATCCCCTTCACGAACAACTGGAACGCCTTCGGCGGCATGGACCAGTACGTCCGTTGGGCGGGCGAGGACACCCACGCCGACTTCTACACCGACGCGCAGATCAAGGGCTGGTTCAAGGACTGGATCTCCACGCTCATGAACCGCACCAACTCGCTCACGGGCGTCAAGTACAAGGACGACCCGACGATCATGGCCTGGGAGCTGGCCAACGAGCCGCGCTGTACCAGCGCCGGTGCATACCCGGACGGCGACTGCGACACCTCGACCATCACGGCCTGGGCCGACGAGATGAGCACCTACGTGAAGTCCGTCGGGAGGAAGCAGCTCCTCTCCGTGGGAGACGAGGGCTTCTTCTGCCGCGGCGAGAGCAGGTGGACCCTGACGCAGCGCTACGGCGAGTCGGGCTATGGCGCGGGCTTCGGTGAGGACTGCGCCGACGGCGTGGACACCGTCGCGCTCGCCTCGCTGAAGAACATCGACATGATGTCCATGCACCTCTACCCAGACCATTGGAAGACGTCCGTCGAGTGGGGCACGGGGTGGATCACCGAGCACGCCGCGGCGGCGAAGAAGATTGGCAAGCCGGTGTACCTCGGCGAGTTCGGCTTCCTCGACAAGTCGACCCGGATGCCCGTGTACAACACGTGGCTGAAGGCCGTCCGGGACACGGGCGTCGACGGCGCCCTCTACTGGATCCTCGCCTCCGAGCAGGACGACGGCACGTTGTACGCGGACTACGACGGGTTCACCGTCTACTGCCCGAGCCCGGTCTGCTCCCTCATGACGCTGCAGGGCCAGCTCGTCTCCGGGAAGAACACGTCCTCGCTGCTCCGCACGACGCTGGCCGACGACGACACCCTGCTCGTCGAGCGCGACACGACCGCGACCATCGACGTGTCGGCCAACGACATCTCGCTCAGCGGGACGGTGAACGTACGCACGGTCGACCTGGACATCGCCCGCAAGGGGCGGCAGACCACGGTCAGCAAGGACGGCGGCGCGCTGAGCATCGTCAAGGGCGGCACCGTGTCGTTCGTGCCCGCCGAGGGATTCGTCGGGACCGTCGCGTTCCCGTACTCCATCGGCAACGGGAGGACGACGTCGACCGCGACGCTGACCGTCACGGTCCGCCCGGCGGCCGGTGACCCCGTCGTGCTCGCCTCGTGGGAGGACGGCCTCGAGGGCTGGACCGCCGCCAACTGGCAGTCCGACGCCGGCGCCCTGACCACCGGACCCTCCGGCGCGACCGACGGCGACTCCGCACTGCAGGTCGCCTCCAAAGGCGCCTGGTTCGGGTCCCCGGCCGACGACCCGACGCTCGACCTGTCCGCCCGCCGGTCCATCGAGTTCGACCTCACCACCGGCGACGTCGGCACCTCGGTGTCTGTCGCCGTGCGATACGGGGACGCCTGGACCTGGTGCCAGTCGCCCTGGCACTGGGTGCCCGAGAACACCAGCGAGACCGTCACCGTCGGCCTCGAGACGTTCGGCTGCGCGACGGCCGATCTGGCTGAGGTGCACGACGTGCTCGTGTACTTCGGCGCCGGTTCCTACTCCGTCGACCGACTCACCCTGTCCTGATAACCCCGCGGGCCCGGTGCGTCGCACCGGGCCCGCCCTACCCGAAGGAACGACCATGACCTCGGTCCACCGCATCGTCAACACGCCGCGCGACTACGCCTGGGGCATCCCGGGCGGGATCTCCGCGGCCCTCGGCTGGCCCGCCACCGACGACCGCCAGGCCGAGCTCTGGCTGGGCGCCCACCCGGGATCGCCCAGCCGGTTCGCGGGCACCGGACCCTGGACGGATCTCGCGGAGTGGGAGCGGTGCACCGGCGTCGACCTGCCGTTCCTCCTCAAGGTGCTCGCCGCGGAGACGCCGCTGTCGCTCCAGGCCCACCCGACCGCGGCGCAGGCGCGCGCCGGGTTCGAGCGCGAGAACGACGAGGGTGTCCCTCTGGACGCACCGTGGCGCAACTACAAGGACCCGCACGCCAAGCCCGAACTCATCGTGGCTCTAGCCGACGGGTTCGAGGCCCTGTGCGGCTTCCGGCCGCTCGACGAGTCGGTGCGCTTCGTCGACGGCGCCATCGCGCGTGCCACCGACGGGGCGGCGCTCGGCCGCTGGCGCGACCTGCTCGCCGGCGAGGACGGCCTGCGCCGTTCGGTCGCCTGGCTGCTGTCGGGGGCGAGGGAGGTGCGGTCGCTCGTTGACGAACTCGAGCGCCAGGCCGCCCTGCACCCGGCCGAGCTGCCGCTGGTCCGCGACCTCGCCGGCAGCTACCCGGGCGACCCCGGCATCGCCGTCGCCCAGCTCCTTAACCACCTCACGCTGTCGGCGGGGCAGTGCCTCTGGCTTCCCGCCGGCAACATCCACGCCTACCGCCGCGGCCTCGGAGTCGAGCTCATGGGGCCCTCCGACAACGTCCTGCGCGGCGGGCTCACGCCCAAGCATGTCGATGTCGCCGAGCTGCTCGCTGTGCTCGACTTCACCGCTGGCCCGACGGCCCTGCTGGATCCCGTCGAGGTGACGCCCCACCTCTCGACCTATCGGCCTCCGCAAGCGGGGTTCGAGCTGTTCATGGCCACGGGCGACGCGGCCGTCGTGACTCAGTCTCCGTCGATCGTGATGGTCCTGGATGGGGAGTTCACGCTGGGCGGCGGTGCTCCGACCCGACTCGTCCGCGGCGAGAGTGCCTTCGTCCCCGACCCCGGGCGGCTCTCCTTGACGGGCTCTGGGCATGCGGTGCTGGCGAGCGGGTCCGGCTCCCGCTGACCGAGGCCCACTCGGCCGGTACCGGTAGGGTGCAGGGGTGGCAGGCGGAAGACGACGGGTGACGATCAGCGACATCGCTGAGCGCGCCGGGGTATCCATCGGCGCGGTGTCGTTCGCGCTCAACGGGCGCAAGGGCGTCTCGGACGAGACCCGCGCCCGCGTGCTCAAGGTGGCCAAGGAGATGGGCTGGGCCCCCTCGACCGCCGCCCGGTCGCTCGCCGAGTCCCGCACCGAGACGTTCGGGCTGGTCCTCGCCCGCGACCCCGCCCTCCTGGGCGTCGAGACGTTCTACATGCAGTTCCTCGCGGGCCTCGAGGCCGAGCTCTCCACCCGCGGGTACGGCCTCCTGCTCCAGCTCGTCCCCACGCCCGAGGCCGAGCTGGAGACCCTGTCGCGCTGGCGCAGCTCCCGCCGGGTCGACGGCGTGCTGCTCGTCGACCTCACCATCGACGACCCCCGCGTGGCGCTGCTTGCCGAGTCGGACGAGCTGCCCGCGATTGCCATCGGCGACCCGTCGGTCGCCGGCCCGCTGGCATGCGTCTGGACCGACGACGCCGCCTCGATGCGCGAGGCTGTGCACCACCTGGCCAACCTCGGTCACCGTCGCATCGCGCGCGTCTCCGGCCTCACGCAGCTCGCCCACACCCTCATCCGGGACGACGTGTTCATGAGCGAGGCGGACGCCCTCGGGCTTGACCCCGTGCTGGTCCGCACCGACTACACCCCCGACAGCGGCGCCGAGGTCACCCGTGCCCTCCTGACCGGCGACGAGCCCCCGACCGCGATGGTCTACGACAACGACGTGATGGCCGTTGCGGGGCTCACCGTCGCGATGGAGCTCGGGATCTCGGTCCCCGAGCAGTTGTCGATCGTCGCCTGGGACGATTCGATCCTCTGCCAGCACACGCTCCCGCGGCTCACCGCGCTCAGCCACGACGTCGTGGCCTCGGGCCGGCACGCTGGGCGGCGCCTCTTCGAGCTAATCGACGGCGCGACCCCCGCGGCGCACCTCGACTACATTCCGCGCCTGATCAAGCGAGACTCGACGGCGGCAGCTCCCTCGGCGTAGGGCACTGCCTTCCCGGCAAGTAGAGTCACTCCTGCTCCAGGAGGTTCGCATGCGCGACATCGTCAGGATTCTGACGGCGGCCAGGCAGCTGTGGCCGCTCTATCTCGGCATCGTGCTCGGCGCGGTGGCGATAGCCGCCACGTCGCTGCTGATGCCCTTCGTCATCGCTGCGGCGACCGACATCGTCGTGTCGATGGCGGCCGGCGGACCCGGCACCATCGCGTCGCTCATGTGGCTGGCCGTCGCGCTGCTCGGGCTGTCGCTGGCGAACTCGCTGATCAGCAACATCACCGGTTACTGGGGCGACCTCATGGCCACCAGGTTGCGCCGCATCCTGTCGGTCAGGTACTTCCACAAACTCCTGCGGCTGCCGCAGCGCTACTTCGACAACGAGCTGACCGGCACGCTCATCTCCCGGCTGAACCGGTCGATCACGTCGATCACCGACTTCCTGCAGATGTTCGCGAACAACTTCTTCCCCATGCTGATCACCCTGTTCGCGGTGCTCATCATCACGGCCTTTTACTCGCCCTGGCTGGCGGTGCTGCTGATCATCATCTACCCGACGTTCGTGTGGCTCACCGCCCTGACGTCGAAGCGCTGGCAGGTGTGGGAGCACCGCAAGAACGACCACTACGACGTCGCCGGCGGACGGTTCGCCGAGGCCATCGCGCAGATGCGCGTCGTGAAGTCGTTCGTCACCGAACGCGGTGAGGTCGACCGGTTCGCAGCCCACTACGACGACGCCGTCGGCCTGACCGCACAGCAGTCGTCCTTCTGGCACCGGATGGACACGGCCCGCCGCTCGGTGCTCGACGTCGTCTTCTTCGCCATCTACGCCATCCTGTTCGTCCAGACCGCCCAGGGCGCTTTCAGCATCGGCGTCATGGTGATGCTGATCCAGCTGGTCAACATGGCCCGCCAGCCCGTCGCCTCCATGAGCTACCTCGTGGACACGACCCAGCGGGCGCTGGCCGGCAGCGCGGAGTACTTCCGGGTGATGGGCGAGGTCGATGAGCCGAACAACCCACTCGAGGCGGAACACATCAGCACCGTCGACTGGAGCGACGCCGACCCTGTCATCAACTTCGACCACGTCGACTTCGGCTACGACGACGGCGAGCTCGTGCTCACCGACATCAACCTCGCCATCGATCGCGGCGAGAAGGTCGCGTTCGTCGGAGAGTCCGGCGGCGGCAAGACCACGCTGGTGAACCTCATCATGAGGCTCTACCCGGCGACCTCCGGCACGGTGTCGGTGCACGGCCTGTCCGTCGCGGACGTGCCCGTCGGCGTGCTGCGCCGCGAGATCGGCGTCGTGTTCCAGGACGCCAGCCTGTTCAGCGGCACCATCCGCGAGAACATCGCCTACGGCATGGGAGAGGTGACTGACGAGCAGCTCACCGCCGCCGCGACGCGCGCCAACGCGATGAGCTTCATCTCGCGGTTGTCGAAGGGCTTCGACACCGAGATCGGCGAGCGCGGCGTGAAGCTCTCAGGCGGCCAGAAGCAGCGCATCTCGGTCGCCCGGGCGCTCCTGAAGGACGCCCCGATCCTGGTCCTCGACGAGGCGACCAGTTCGCTCGACACCAAGGCCGAGCGTGCCGTCCAGGCTGGCCTCGACGAGCTGATGGAGGGCCGCACGACGCTGATCATCGCCCACCGGCTGTCGACGATCTCCAGCGTCGACCGGATCGTCACGCTGCGCGACGGTCGCATCGACGAGGTCGGGAGCCCGGCGGAGCTGGCCACCACGGGCGGCATCTACGCCGAGCTGCTGTCGCTCCAGGCCTCCACCCGGAAGGCCGACAAGGCCCGACTGGCGCGCTTCGGCATCGTCCGCTGAGAGCCAACCGGTTCCATGAGCTTTTCGCAACGCCCTGAGCAACGGCAGTTCCCTGAGCTTGTCGAAGGGCCCTGGCAACGGCGGTTCCCTGAGCTTGTCGAAGGGCCCTGGGTAATGGCGGTTCCCTGAGCTTGTCGAAGGGCCCTGGGTAATGGCGGTTCCCTGAGCTTGTCGAAGGGCCCTGGGCAATGGCGGTTCCCTGAGCTTGTCGAAGGGCCCTGGGTAATGGCGGTTCCCTGAGCTTGTCGAAGGGCCCTGAGCCTGTCGAAGGGTCGGCGCCCGGCCATCGTCCTCTCGCCCGCTCGAGGCACCTCGACAGGCTCGGTGACCCGGCTTGCCAGGCTCGGTGACCCGGCTCGACAGGCTCGGCGACCCGGGTTGCCCTGACTACCGCGTTGATGGCCGACGACCTCCCAGGAGGCTAACGTCCCTCCGACGGCGGAAGGCACCGACACCGCCGCAGGGAAGGACCGACGATGTACCCACGGGGTCGACCCCAGGCAGGACACCTGGTGGCCGCGGCGCTGCTCCCGTTCGCGTTGCTCATCACAGGGACGCCCGCCGCGAGCGCGGCGCCACCGCTGGGAGGGGGAGCCGTCGGGCTGCTGGCGGACGGCTCGTCGTCGACGGTGTACCTGCGGGCCGAGCGCAACGGCGTGAAGGTCTACAACTCCGCGCGCACGAAGGTCATCAAGACGCTGGTGCGCGGGGCGAAGGTGTCGGCGACGAAGACCGTCAGCAGCGGCTACCGCAGGCTCACCAGCGGGCACTGGATCAGGAACAGCGACCTGTATGTGTCCACGCACCTCTACATGCGCACCACGGTCGACGGGGTGCACGCCTACGCCGCCGTCGGCGGATCTGTGGTGAAGGTCCTCGACAAAGGCACCGTCGTGCGGATGACCCACACCGTCGTGGGCGGCTACCGGCAGACGTCGGCGGGGAACTGGATCCGCAACGGCCACCTGGCGCAGACAGGATCGTCGGGCACGTGGGGTAGCTGCACGGTGACGCTCGGGGGCGTGAAGCTGGCGGTCGACTCCGAGGCGGGCCACCTCGTCACGGTCAACGGCACGAGTGGCTCCTACGCCGTCGTCACGCTGTGGGACCGCGCCTCGGGTGTGAAGTGCTCCTTCACGAAGATGCGCTCAGAAAAGGGCCGCGTCGGCGCCAGGGGCATCGTCGCGGACGCCAAACGCAAGCAGGACACCTTCACGACCCCGGCCGGCACCTACACGATGACGCAGGGCTTCTCGGTCGGCTCGGTGCCGAAGACGAGGGGCGTGTCGTGGCGGAAGGTCGACGGCAACGACTACTGGGTCCAGGACAACGATTCGGTGCACTACAACGAGTACCGCTCCGGCACGAGCGGCTTCGACACCTCCGACGCCGAGCACCTCATCGACTACAAGACCGAGTACCGCTACGCCATCGTCATCGACTTCAACCTCGAGAAGGTGCGCAAGAAGGGTGCGGGGATCTTCCTGCACGTCAACGGCGACGGAGCGACCGCCGGCTGCGTGTCGGTGTCGAAGAGCTTCATGGTCGACATCGTCCACGCCGTCGACTCCGGCGACCTGATCTCCATCAAGGCGTGATCTCAGTGCCGGGGTTCGTGCCTCGGCTTCGGTGGGATCGTCGACAGTGACGGCGGGTTCTCCGGCCAGATGAGCTCGACGGTGCACGGCGCGTGATCGAGGATGAATCGCGCCGCGCGCCCGAGGCTTGGTGGCCCCAGCCGGGAGCGGTCGCCGTCGCGGGCCATGATCAGCAGGTCCGCGTCGTCGCAGGCCCGCGTCACGGCCCGCTCGGTCTCGCCCGTGAGCACGGCCGTCGTGCAGTCGCGCCCGAGCGCGGCGGCGGCCTTCTTCAGCAGGCGGGCCGCCCGGTCGGCGGTCAGGGCCGCCGAAGCCACGTCGCGGGGCGGCGACCCGCGGCCCAAGAGCCCCCCGATCGGCCGGGGCAGTTGGTGGCTATCGTCGACGGCCACCAGGGTCAGGTCGTCGTCCTCGGGCCGCAGCTTCGCGGCCTCGATCGCGGCCGGCCACGTCGCCGGCGCGATCCACACCAGAACCCGCATCTCACACTCCCATCAGTTGCGCTCCACCCCACAGGGCCATCGTGCACAGCACGAGGCTCGCGGGCACGGTGAGGAGGCCGAGCCGGGTGAACTCGCCGAGCTCGGTCTCGTGGTCATGATCGGCGAGGATCCGCCGCCACAGCAGGGTCGCGAGCGACCCGACGAAGGTCAGGTTCGGCCCCACGTTGACGCCGATCAGGACCGCCAGCACCGGCAGTGCGCCGCCGTCGGCGACCAGCGGCAGCAGCACCAGGACGGCGGGCAGGTTGTTGACGACGTTGGCCAGCACCGCGGCGACGAGCGCGATGAGCAGCAGGCTGAGCAGGTCGCCGCCGGTGGGCAGGAAGGTGCGCAGCCAGTCGGCCAGGCCGTGGTCGACGACGGCCTTGACCACCATCGCCAGCCCGAGGACGAACACGAGGAACCAGGGGTTCGCGGCCTCCACCAGCGTGGCGGCCAGCCTTCCGGGCGCGACGGCGCGCGTCGCGAGGCGCTTGATGGCGAGCACAACGACGCCGGCCAGCGCCGCCCAGAAGGGCTCGATGCCCAGCGGTGAGCTGAGGGCGAAACCGACCAGCGTGCAGGCGAGCACGACGAGCGCGAACACCGGGTTCGGGACGTCCTCGACGTCGTCGTCGGGGGTGGCGTGCACGCTCAGCTCCGAGGCGAAGTAGCGGCGGAACACGACGTACTCGACGGCGATGGCGACCAGCCACGGGCCCGCCATCAGCGCGCCGAACTGCAGGAAGCTGATCCCGGCGGCGCTCAGCGCCAGCAGGTTCGTCAGGTTGGAGACGGGCAGCAGCAGGGAGGCGGAGTTGGACAGGTGCGCCGTCGCGTACACGTGCGGTGTGGGTCTCACCCCTGAGCGGGCGGCGGTGGCGAACACGACGGGGGTGAGCAGCACGACGGTCGCATCGAGACTCAGGACAGCTGTGACAAGGGCAGAGACCGCGAACACCAGCCCCAGCAGCGTGACAGGGCGACCATTCGCGCGGCGGGCCATGAACGCTCCCGCGGCTGCGAACATCCCCTCTGCCTCGCACAGCTTCGAGAGCATCAGCACCCCGGCCAGGAAGGCGATGGTGGGCGCCATCGTCGTGACCTGTTCCCAGGTTTCGCCCCAGGTGATGAGCCCTGTCGCGGCGACGAGCAGGCCGGCCGGGGCTGCGGCGACGGCCTCAGGGAGGCCGCGCGGCCGGATGATGGCGAACGCCAGCACCGCCACCAGCAGCACGATGGCGATGGGTTCCGCCAGCCCCTCACTCACGGCGACACGGTACCTGCGCGGCCCGTCGTGTGGCTACGGTGTGGCGCATGTCTGACGCGTCGCAGGAGCCCTTCCGCTGGTACGAGTACCCCGTCGGGTTCGTCGGCGACCTGTGCTGGGCGACCGCCCGGACTCTGGTGGCCTTCCTGATCGGCCTCGGCGGCGTGTTCCTCCTGGTGGTGGCCGTCGGCCTGCTGGGGGAGGAGGGCGTGCTGCAGTATGAGGTCGCGAGAATCCTCGACCAGTTCACCCGTGCTTCGATGCTCCCTGTTCTGGCGCTCGTCTGGGCGCTTACGCTCGTCGCGTCGATCACGCAGGTGGCCGGCTCGGTCGCAGTGTCGCGGGCCGTCGCGAAGGCCGCGCGGGCGGGTGCGCCCGTCACGCAGGTCCCCTCCCCGGGCCAGGTCGCGGCGATCGTGTCCAGTCCCGGGGGCTGGCTGATGATGTGGTGCTTCTTCCACATCGTCTTGTTCGCCATCGCCGCGCCCGTCGCACTGTGGATGCTGATCTCCGAACCGGGTGACGCGCCGTCGATGCTGATCATCCTGGGCGTGACCGTCGGCGGTGGCGCGGTGCTGATCGCGGTGACGGCCTGGCTCAGGCTCGGCATCAGGGCAGCGCACGGCCGCCGTCGCGGCGAGATCTCCGACCACTGGTGGCCGCGTCACGAGCAGGCCGCGTGGACGAGGGCTCAGTACACGCCGAACACGACGCGGCCCGCCCGTACCCCGTCCGGTCGAGCGGCCGGGATTGCCATCACCGTCGGGTCGGTGGGCGTGGCCGCCGCACTGCTGCTCATGTCGGTGCTGCTGTTCATCACCCACCCCGACGCGCAGCGCTGGCCCGGTGGCCAGGCGGGCGAGCGTGCCGAGCTGACGCCGGAGCTCGAGGGGTTCGTCGACGCCGGCACTGTCGTCTTCACAGTGCTGATGACCGTTGGTCTCCTGTTGGTGGTGGTGGGTTCGATCATCGACGGGGTGACGGACCTGCATGAGCGGCGTCACCTGCGTGCCGCCGTCGTCGATCCGGATGCCCCGCGCCCGCCGTCGGAGGTTCTGGTGAAGTACTCGGGGCCGGCTGTCCCCTCTCTGGCGCGTGCCGCCATGGCGCTCGGCGCGGTCGCGATCGTGCTGGGCTGGACGGGCGTCTCTCTCGGCAGCGGAAGCCTGGAGGACTTCGCGTCGGTCTACAGCGGTTCCGATGAGAGTTTCGCTGCGGTTCTTCCCAGTTCGGTGTTCGTCCGTAACGTCGGCATCGCGCTGTGCGTCAGCGGGCTCGCCGCGGCGATGGGCAATGCATCGCTCGGCCGCGACCTGCGCAACCAGTTGTTCGAGCGCTGGCCCCAGCGCCCCCGCGTCGTGACGGGCACCGACAAGGCCGCCCCCGACCCCGCCACCATCGGCCCGGCCCTCACCCCCTGACCAGCCACCCTGGTCGCCCTCACGTCGCCTCGGCGCTGCCTCGCTCCGTGAGCATGGTCGGCCCACTGTGGCCGACGTGGGTAACGTGACCCGCATGCCAACTGCCGAAGGAAACCTGACCTGGCTCCCGCTGGAGGAGCATCCGGAACTTGTGGCGCCGCCCGTCGCGGCGGCCGCCCCGCTGGTGCCAGGTGCCAGGGTCGCGGAGATCGACGCGACGCTGGCCGACACGGCGGCCTTCTGCGCGGCCTACGACGTAGCCGAGGAGGCGTCCGCGAACTGCGTCGTCGTGTTCGGCCGTCGCGGCGAGGAGAGCGTCCACGCCGCAGTCATGGTGCTGGCGACCGATCGGGCCGACGTCAACAAGACCGTCCGCAAGGAGCTCGGGATGCGGAAGATGTCCTTCGCCGATCAGCCGACGGCAGAGCAGCTCACCGGCATGACGCAGGGCGGCATCACGCCCGTCGGGCTGCCCGCCGACTGGCCGATCCTCGTCGACGAGGCCGTCGTCGCCGCCGGCCCGATCGTCATCGGCGGCGGGGTGCGGGGCTCCAAGATCCTCCTCGACGGTGCCGCCCTCGCCGAACTTCCCAACGCCAGGGTGCTACCCCTCGCCCTTCGCTGACCGCAACGAGCGCGCTCCTGGATTGCCCGGGCCCGCCCCCTGCCTCCGCAGTTGTGCGCGGCAGGGGTGCCTTCGACAGGCTCAAGGCGCTTCGACAAGCTCAACGAACCGAACGGGGCACCGCGTGAGCAGTGCGTCGTCGGGGAGGTCGGCCGGAGTAACGTGACTGCCCGTTCGTGAGGAGGTGGGCGTGGGAGTCCGCGACAAGATCAGGGCGCTGTTCGCCGACACCAGGCCGCTGCGCAACGGTGACTTCCGACGGCTGTGGGTCGCCAACATCGTCACGGTGATCGGGGCGCAGCTGACGGTCGTGGCGGTCCCCGCGCAGATCTACGCCATCACCGGGAGCTCCGCCATGGTGGGGCTCACGGGCATCTTCGGGCTCGTACCGCTGATCGTGTTCGGCCTGTGGGGCGGCGCACTGGCCGACCACTTCGACCGACGACGCCTGCTCGAGATCACGACGACCGGCCTGATCGTCACGTCCGCACTGTTCTGGCTGCAGTCGGCTGCCGGGGTGAACAACGTCTGGCTGCTGCTCGGCGTCTTCGCGCTCCAGCAGGCGTTCTTCGCCGTCAACCAGCCGACGCGCGTCGCGATCCTCCCGAAGCTCCTCCCCGACGATGAGCTGCCGGCCGCGAACGCGCTCAACATGACCGTCATGTCCGCCGGCGCGATCGCCGGCCCGCTCGTCGGTGGTGCGCTGATCCCTGTCATCGGGTACTCGTGGCTGTACCTGATCGACACCGTCACGCTCTTCGCGACGCTGTACGCGGTGTGGCGGCTACCGTCGATGCCCACCGCGGGGCAGGTCGGGAAGGCGCCGGGACTGCGGTCGGTCATCGACGGCCTCATCTACCTCAGCGCGCACAAGATCCTGATGCTGAGCTTCGTCGTCGACCTCGTCGCCATGATCTTCGGCATGCCGCGCGCTCTCTTCCCGGAGATCGCCCACGTCTCCTTCGGCGGACCGACCGAGGGCGGCGTCGAGTTCGCCCTGCTCTACGCGGCGATGCCCGTCGGCGCGGTGCTGGGCGGGGTGTTCGGCGGCTGGGTGTCACGGGTCAACCGGCAGGGCACCGCGGTGCTGTGGGCAGTGGGCGTCTGGGGCCTCTCGATGGCGGCGATGGGCCTAGCTGTGGGCCTCGCCCCGTGGCAGATGCAGCTCATGCTCGGCGTGGCGCTGGCCATGCTCGCCGTCGGCGGCGCCGCCGACATGGCCTCGGCGGCGTTCAGGCAGTCCATCCTGCTGAGCGCCACCGACGACTCCGTCCGCGGCCGCCTGCAGGGCGTGTTCATCGTGGTGGTCGCAGGCGGACCGCGTCTGGCCGACGTGCTGCACGGATGGGCCGGCGATGTGGTCGGCCCCGGCCTCGCGACGGGTCTCGGCGGTCTCCTGGTGGTGGTCGGCGTCGCGGCGATCGCGGTGCTGTTCCCCGCCTTCCGCCGCTACGCCATCGCAACGGCGGCATCCCGCGGTCCGGGCTGACGAGGACCGCCTCAGCCCTGCATCGCCGGCGACGGGTAGACGGGGAACGCGCGCGTTCCGCCGAGATGCGCGGTGAGCCGTTCGGCCTCCTTACGCAGGGCCCGTTGAGCCCACGCGTCCACGCTTTCGAGGAAGCGAATGCGGACGCGACGCCGCTCGTCCTGCACCCAGACGCCCACGACACGCCCGTTGACGACCGCGGTGGTGCCCGCATTGCCGACGGAGTCGAACAGCAGCGGCGCATGGTCGCCGAGCAGGAAGCCACGCTCCTTCCAGCCCATGACCGTCGGGTCGAGAACGGGCAGCAGCGACACCCACCAGCCGGGCGTGTCGATGGGTGCGACGTCGTCGGGCAGCAGCCAACCCGTCGGCCGCGGGTCCGACGGTGCGGGCGCGTCGAGCGTGACGGGCACGGCGCCGACGTCCTTGAAACCCTGGCGGACGGCCGCCTTCGTGCCTCCCGACCACCACGCGAAGTCCTCGACGGTGCCCGGCCCGAAGGCGCGGAGCCAGCGGCGGGCGAGGTCGGCCCAGGCCTGACGGGCGTCTGGCCGCGGCCGATCTGGCCGGAACAGGTCCGCGCTCAGCCAGCACAGTCGTCCTTCGGCCGGACCGCATGGAACCGTGAGCCGCACGACGAGTCCCTCCAGTTCGGCCAGCCGGATGACCTTGGGGGTCAGGTGAACCGTGGACTCCCACGACCTCCCGATGCCCTGCCGGTAGCTGCCGACGGTCTCCGGCACGCCGCGGCGGATATCGTTCGCGGTCAGCGCCCTGACCGAGACTGCGTCGACCAGGCCGGCCAGGGCCGTCTCGATCCACGCCTCCGCCTGGTCGAATCCAGCCTTGACAACGCCCTTCGTGAGTTCCTTGCGCGCGGCGGTCGCCATGCGTGGGCCGACGGAGGCCGTGACGGTCGGCAGCAGTTCGGGGTCCATGGCGAACACGGTGCGCCGCATCGACTGCTGGCGGATCAGCGTCGTCCGGGCCAGGGCGAGTTCCATGTCATCCGGCAGAGGGTCGAGCATCCGGGTCCAGGCAGAGATGTTCAGACCGTCGGGGTCGGTCGCGTGCAGCGCGACGACGGAGTCAGCCGCCTCACGCACGGTGCGGACCCGATGCAGGTGCGCGAGCGCGTGGCGGATGCCAAGGCGGTGGCGACGCTCGTCGTCGCTGACGTGTCGTACGGGTTCCATGGGTGAACAGTAGGCAGACCCTCCGACAGTTCCTGGGATTTGCCGGCGGCCGCCCCGGATTATGAGAAGTGCTCTCATCCCTGCCGTCTAGCGTGAGGCACACCCGATGAGAGGAACCCGTCATGAGCGTCTCCTGGAAGCCCGCCGCGTTGGCCTTGACCGCCGTCCTGGCGCTCTCCGCCTGCACCTACCAGGACCCGGCTGCGGAACCGGCCGTCACGGCGACCGCGGTCGCCACCTCGGCCGCGACGTCCAGCCCTCAGCCGGGTGACGATGCCACCGCCGAAGCGTCAGCGGCCGAGTCCACCAGTACGGCGGCCGCGACAGTCAGCCCCGACACCGTCGCGCCGTCCAAGACCACCGACCTCGCGTCGTGGGACGTTCCTGTCACCGTCGACGATGCCGTCAAGCGGGCATCGGGCGCTGCCGAGGGAACCATGCACCAGGTCGAACTCGGGTACTCCGACTACTACCGGGCCTGGACGTACAAGGTCGGCTTCCAGGCGGGGTCCACCGACACCACCGTCGTCGTCGACGCCGCCACGGGCGACATCATCGCCAACGAGAAGGACACCGAGGACGACGAGGACCGCGAGAAGGCCGTCGACATCACCGAGATGTCGCCGCAGGACGCGATCGCCGCGGCCCTGAAGGTCCGCAGCGGCACCGTCACCGAGTGGACGCTGGAGTGGGACGACGACGTGCAGGTCTACACCGTCGAGGTGGCGAAGGGCGACGACTCCGAGGACGTCACCGTGCAGACGAAGTCCGGCAAGGCGAATCTAGACTGATCGATCGTCGTCGACCGATGCGCGGGCGCGATGAGCACATCCTCCTTCTCAGCGGCTGAAAATCGTGATCTGAACGGTCACACACGCGACGACAAGTGTGTCGTGCTCATCGCAGCCCAGGCGACGGTGCGGGGCGCGGGCCGCAAGGTCGGGTCAGGCCTCGATCTCGGCGGCACGGGCCGCGACGAGCGACGTGAGCAGCTCCTCCGTCAGAGGCGCGTCGGCCTGGAAGCGGATCGTCCCCTTCGCATGGTCGATCCCACCGAGCTGGTCCTCCAGCGACGAGACCACGCGCGCGCTGAACGGGTACAGCCCGAAGTGTGTCTTGGCCCGCATCACCGACAGCAGCGGCTTGCCTCGGTGCGTCAGGGCCGGCATTCCGTAGCCCTGGCCCTGCGTCGCGTCCGGCACGACGACGCGTGCCACGTCGTAGCAGCGCCCGATGACCTGCGCGTCGGCCGGATCGAGGGTCGCGAGGTATTCGTCGATGGATCCCATGGCGGCATCGTGGCATGCGCCGCGCAGTCGGGGTGGGAGGGGAGCGCCCGGGTGTCTGTGTGTCGCGGCGGTGGATAGGCTCGGGCCATGATCTACTTCGCGCTCGCCCGAACCGTCGACGACCCCGCCGTCGCGGCGCAGATCGTCGGGCTCGGACTCGACGCCATGCGGTTCTCGGCGCGGCGCACCAAGGTGCTGTTCCCGCAGGGCCTCGGCGCGGGCTTCGGGGCGCAGTTCGGGGTCGTCGCGGCGCAGCTGGCCGACGACCTCCGCGAGGGCGACCTGGCCTCCGCCCAGCGGGGGCTCGCCGCGATCGTCGACGGCGACGGGTTCGACGACCCTGGCTCCCAGGCCTGCGCCGTGCTCTTTCGCCAGTCCTGCCTCGAGTTCGCCGCGCTCGCCGGCAGCCAGAGCCCCGACCTCGTCGGCAAGCTTCGCGCCGCGTTCGCGCAGACCCTCGACGCGGCCGTCCTGACGCTCACCGTCGCGCAGAGCGACGACGCGTGGGCGTCGGTCGCGGAGTCGATGGCGTTGTCGAAGGAGATCGACGTCGTCCACAAGGCCTACCTGACCTACGGCGGGCTCGACGCGGAGTTCCTCGGTTACGTCGCGGCGCTGGAGAGCTCCGGTCGGCCCGACGTCGACAGCTACGCCGTCCAGGTCACCGCGAACTACCACGAGGAGGCCGCCGAGATGCGGCAGGGCAGGGACCTGCTCGACGCGCTGGACTTCACGCACCACGTGGCCGCGATCGCGACCTATGCCGCGCTCCTGCACGGCGACGCCCACGGGCCCGACGAGAAGCCGCGCCTCGCCGCCGCCGAGGTGGCCACCAGCTGCGGCAGCAGCCTCCTGGCCGACGTCTTCGGCGATGAGGGGTCCCGCTACCCGCTGCTCATCGACCCCGACTACGCCGCCGACCTCCGCGCCGCGGCACGGTCCACGCTCAAGGGCGCAGGCTCATGGGCGGATGTGCTCCCCGACGATGTGCTGCTGCAGGCCATCGGCCGCGCCGTCGACGTGCGCGCGGGGCAGCCGTCGATCGTGCTGCCCTAACGGGGCATGGAAGGGCCCCGCCCGCGGTAGTCCGGCAGGCGAGGCCCCCCGACCCTCATCTGAGGGGTTGTGGTCCCCCAACCACAGCCTCACCATCCCACAGGTGACTGACAGTTTCTAGTGGCCAGGGTGTATCGCGGATGGTCAGACCCCTTGTGGGCTCACACGGTAGCGTCTGCCGCCGTCTCGCGGAGATCACCGTCGGCGAGCCGGTCCGCGACGAACGCGCTGGTCCTTGCGGCCAGCGCCATGATCGTCAGCGCGGGCCCGACGGTGCTGCTGCTGACGAACGACGACGCATCCGGCACGAACACGTTGGGCACGTCCCACAGCTGGTTGACGCCGTTCATGATCGACGTGCGCGGGTCCGTTCCCATGCGCGCCCCGCCGCACTCGTGGATCGCGGCGCCCAGCACGATGGACATCTTGATGCCCTGCCGGAAGATGAGCCGCTGCAGCGGATTGAAGTCCGGCCAGATCCTCTCGGTCTCGAGCCCCGCGGCCGAACCGATGAAGTTGACCCGGTAGCCGCACTCGTCGGCCATCTCCTTCAGCGCCGTCATCGTGCGCTTCAGCAGGACGCGGTCGTTGTCGCCCATCGTGACATCGATGTGCGGGACGGGCATGCCCCAGCGGTCCTTGAGGCGACCGCTGAGTGAGACGACGTTGTCGTAGCGGGCGAGCATCTCGCCGGAGCCGCCCAGCCCGAACGGTGCGGGCGACCCGGCGGGCACCGGGAACCGGCCGCCGAGGCCCTGGAACGAGATGCCCCGCCGGAACCCGGCCTCCGAACGGCCGTCGAGGTTCTCGTACCGGGGGATCAGCACACCGCCGGGCGTGCCGTAGAAGGGATCGGCCGGCATGTTGTCCGGCGCGTCCCACGTGCCCGCGTGCTGCGGGGAGTCGAAGAAGCCGACGCTGATCGTCTGGTCCATGAAGTAGTGGCCCAGCACGCCCGACGAGTTGCCCAGCCCGCCGGGGTGGCGCGCCGAGCCGGAGTTGAGCAGCAGTCGGATCGACTCGATCGTCGACGCGCACACCATCACCGCGTCGGCGCTCACGCGGTGCTCGCGCTTCGAATTGCGGTCGCGGAAGACGGCCCCCGTGGCCAGCCCCGTCGCCTCGCTCGTGATGATGCGGGTCACCTCGGCATCGGTGCGGATGGTCAGCCGCCCCGTCGCCAGGGCCGCCGCGATGCCCGGCGGCACCCGGTCGAGGAACGGCGCCTGGACGCGCCACGAGATGACCTTGCGCTCAGGCCAGCGGGCCTCGACCGTGGACTTGAAGTCCTTCTCGAGACCGGTGAGGAAGCCGGGCCCGGCGTAGCGGCCGTCGGGCGGGTGCGTGAGGCCGTCCCGGTCGCCGTAGACGCCGAGGAACTCCTCGACGCGGTCGTACCAGGGCTCGAGGTCGTCGTAGCTGATCGGCCAGTCCTCGCCGTAGCCGTCCTGGGAGGCGGCCTTGAAGTCGACGTCCGACATGCGCTGCAGCACCTTGCCGTAGCTGTTCATGCGGCCGCCGAGCAGCTTGCTCCGCACCCACAGGTACGGGTGGGCGAGCGGGGTCGTGTACGGGTCCTCCACGTCGTTGACGAGGAAACGGTTCGACGACTCGCTGAAATAGGGCCGGCACGCCTGGCGGAACTGGCCGCGGGCCATGGCCTTCGCCCGCGGGACGAGGTCCATGCCCATGGCGGCCGGCTTCTTCTTCAGGGGCTCGAAGTCCTCCTCGCGCAGCTCGCGCCCGGCCTCGAGAAGGAGGACGTCGAGGCCGCGCTCGGTCAGCTCCTTGACGGCGGTGCTGCCCGCGGGGCCGGAGCCGATGACGATGACGTCGTAGGTGTGGTCGGGGTTCAACATGCCAAGCCTCCTTGCTCAGACGGTGATGGTCCGGGTGCGTTCGCCACCGAACGGAATGGGGATGTAGGCGACGCGGATGCGCAACCGCATGGTCACCTCGTGGTCGCCGGAGGAGAGGTGGGTGCCGAGCCACCGGACGGTGAGCGGGGTCCCGTACTCCCAGCGGTAGCTGGTGACGGTGGTGGCCTCGTCGAGCATGAACCACTCGTCGCCGCCGGGGGAGATGGCGAGCTCGCCGCGCGGAACCTCGGCGCCGTCGACGACGAGCTGGAGGTCGTGGACCATCGACAGCGGGATCCCGCGGTAGTACGTGATCAGCGTCTCGGCCTGGAACGCCGACTCTCCCGTCTCCGTCATCACGTTGCGCGCGGAGCCCTCGGTGAATACGTAGTTGTCGAACATGTCACTCCACTTCCGCGACGAGCTGGCTGAGCAGGCGTTGATGGGCCCTGACCTGGCCCTGGTCGTCGACGGCACCGTCGACGGGGACGAACCGGTTCCCCTCGTACTCGCTGGAGATGTAGCCGGTGTAGCCGATTCCGTGGAGGGCCTGCACGACGGCCCGGTAGTCGATCGAGTACTCCTCGCCACCCGTCATCTCGAAGAACTTGCCGTGCACGTGCCGGATATAGGGCGCGTACTCGTCGAGCACTGTGAGTGGGGTGTTCTCGTAGCCGGTGGAGAAGAAGGCATACTCGCCGTCGACGGGGCCGCTGAAGAGCGCGGTCAGGTCGTCGGGGAACACCATCTGCCCGCCCTGGCTGAACAGCCGCATGGTGTCGCCGTGCTCGGCGAACAGCTCGTCGATCCTCGTGGCGACGGCGGGAGTCAGCCCGAGCCCCAGGAAGTACTGCGTGCTGACGCGCGGGTGCCGGTGGCAGAAGATGCCCGTATCGACGACCAGCCCGAGCCGCTCCGACTGGGCCGCGCGCATCATGGCGATCCACCCGGCGGTGCCGGGGCTGTCGAAGCTCATCCCCGCGTGCACCTCCAGGGCCATCGTGACGCCGAGCCCCTCCGCGTACGGCAGCGCCGCGAGCGTGACCTCGGCGGATGTGTCGGAGACGAGGCGCACGAGGTCGAAGCCGAGCCGGGCGCTGACGTCGAGGTCGCGCTTCAGCAGCTCGAGCTGCTCGCGGGGCCGCAGGACGCGGTTGGCGTACAGCGTGGAGTTGATGAAGATGTCGTTGCAGACCGGGGCCAGTCCGGAGGCGTCCAGCGCCGTGCGCCAGGCGGCGACCGTCTCGTCCGTGGGGAACGGCGTGCCGACGATCATCTGGTCGCTGATCAGCTCGACGCCCGTCGCGCCGGTGTCGGCGACGAAGGCGAGCGCCGAGGCCAGGTCGACGCGGCCGCGCGCGTAGGAGTCCTGCAGGCTGTACAGGCTGACGGAGGTCCTGATGCCGCTCATCGCGCGGCCCCCTCGAGGACGCGCTCCGTGGTGCGGGCCGGGACGCGCGCGGAGTCCGCCGCGCCGATGATGCCGGCGTCGTTGCCGAGGTCGGCGGTCACGATCCGCGGCTCCCCGCGGAATCCGCGACCCGACAGGTTGTTGAGGAACGACGTGCGGGCCGACGGGAGGATCAGGTCCCCTGCCACGGCGGCGATGCCCCCGCCCACGACGACCACCGCGGGATCGACCACCGCCGTGAGCGTCGCGATGCCGACGCCGAGGTAGTGCCCGAAACGCGTGAGCAGGCTGAGGGCGAGCGGGTCGCCCTGGCGCGCCGCGGCGGTCACGTGGGCGCCGACGATCTGGTCGCCCCCCGCTGCGGCGAGCATGGCCTGCGCGCCGTCGGGGTCGGCGACGGCGACCGAGCGTGCCAGCTTCGCCAGCGCGGTGCCCGACGCGTACGCCTCCCAGCAGCCCTCCTGACCGCAGCCGCAGAAGTGCCCGTCGGGGACGATCGTCATGTGGCCGAGCTCCGCGGCCGCCCCGAAGGATCCGCGGATCAGCTGGCCATTGCTGATGATGGCGCCGCCCAGCCCCGTGCCGAGCGTGAGCATGACCATGCTGTCGGCCCCTCGTCCCTGCCCGAACCGGTACTCGGCCCAGGCGGCCGCGTTGGCGTCGTTCTCGATGACGACGGGCAGCCCGATGCGGTCGGTCAGGATCGATCCGAGCGGGTGGTTGCGCCAGGCGATGTTGGGGGCGAACAGCATCGTGGTGCGGTCGGAGCCAACGAAGCCGGCCGCCGCGACGCCGACCGCGTCGACCTGCGGGTACTGCGAGCGCAGTTCCTCGACGGTCTCGGCGACCGCGCCTTCGATCTGCCGGGGATCGTGGGGGTCGGTGGCGCGGTAGGCGTGAGCCAGGATCTGGCCGTGTGCGTCGACGACTCCGGCCGCGATCTTGGTGCCGCCGATGTCGACGCCGACGGTGAGTTCTGCCGTGTTCGTGTCCATGGTGGTGCTCCTCAGCGGTTGGAGAAGGCGGAGTCGAACGCCGCGGTCGGGGGGACGAGCCAGTTATCGCGCACGAACTGCAACGCCTGGGGGGCGCCGACGAAGCGCTCCATCCCGGCGTCCTCCCATTCGACGGAGACGGGGCCGTCGTAGCCGATCGCGTTGATGGTGCGGAACAGGGCCTCCCAGTCACAGTCGCCGCGGCCGGCGGAGACGAAGTCCCAGCCGCGTCGCGGGTCTCCCCAGGGCAGGTGCGAGCCGAGCGGGGCGTTGCGACCGTTGAAGCGGCGCTTCGAGTCCTTGCAGTGCACGTGGTAGATGCGGTCGGCGAAGTCGACGAGGAAACCGGCGGCGTCGAGCTGCTGCCAGTTCATGTGGCTGGGGTCGAAGTTCAGGCCGAACACCTCGCGGTGTCCGATCGCCTCGAGCGTCGCCTTCGTGGTCCAGTAGTCGTAGGCGATCTCGGAGGGGTGGACCTCGAGCGCGAACCGCACGCCGTTGTCCTCAAAGGCGTCCATGATGGGGTTGAAGCGTCGGGCGAAGTCGGCGTAGCCGTCGGCGATCATGTCCTCGCTGGCCGGCGGGAACATCGCGACGTACTTCCAGATCTTCGATCCGGTGAAGCCGGTGACGACCTTCGCGCCCAACCTGCGCGCGGCGACCGCGGTGACCTTCAGCTCCTCGGCCGCCCGCTGCCGGACGCCCTCGGGGTCGCCGTCTCCCCATGTGCGGGCGGACAGGATGCCCTGATGGCGGGCGTCGATCGGGTCGTCGCAGACGGCCTGGCCGGTGAGGTGGTTGCTGATCGCGTAGACCTCGAGCCCGTAGCGGGCGAGCGTCTCCTGCTTCGACGCTAGGTAGGCGTCGTCCTCGGCGGCCGCCCACACGTCCAGGTGATCGCCGGAGCAGGCGACCTCAAGGCCGTCGAACCCCCACTCGGAGGCCCGCCGACACACCTCCTCGAAGGGCAGGTCGGCCCACTGGCCGGTGAACAGAGTGACCAATCGCGACATGGTGAATCTCTCCAGGATCCTCTGGTACGACAGCTGGCACACCGGTGTGGCCACTCTGCCCGCGGAGAGCGCTCGCCCTCCTGTACTTATGCACACTATATGCATAAGTACAGGAGGTTTGCAAGGAAGTCCCTACACAAGTAGCGGATAGCGATCGAGGATCTTCGTCACGTCGATCGGGAAGCCGCCCGGGCCCCACTCCATGAGGTAGGAGGGTGAGAGCAGCGTCTCGGTGACGAGCGCGGCTGCGCCGCGCAGTTCCTCTGTGCGCTCAGCGGATCCCTGTGTGAGATCCAGGTTCTGGAGTGCGCCGGCCGGTGCCTGCGCGTTCAGCGTCCGGGTCAGCGCCCCCGTGAACAGGTGGCTCATAGCCAGCGCGTTGCCGCCGACAACCACCCGCCGGGGGTTGAACCAGGTGACGGCCGATGCGAGCGCGCGGCCCGTCGCGTCGGCCGCCCTCAGGATGAGGTCGACGCAGCCGGGGTCGCCGGCCTCGGCCGCCGCCACCACGTCCGCGACGGTGACCGCCCTCGACTCGAGGGCCCCGCCGTCGCCGCTCATCAGGAGGCGGCCCGCCGCGGCCTCGACCGCCCACTGGGAGGCGAAGGTGTCGAGGCATCCGATCCGGCCGCAGAGGCAGATCTGGGTCGATGAGGGGTCGACGGTCAGGTGCGTGATCTCGCCGGCCAGCGCATCCGCTCCCCGGTGCAGGCGGCCTCCGGAGATGATGCCCGCGCTGACCCCTCGCCCCATCCTGACGTAGAGGAGGTCGCTCGGGGAGTCGGGCTCGGCGGCGGCTCCGAGCGTAGCCAGGTTGGAGATGGACTCAGTCCACACCGGCGAGTTCATCCGCTGGGTGAACCACGTGCGGATGTCGAGCTTCGTCGCCCACTCCAGGGCGTGAGGTCCGGCGATGAGGGGGCCGATCGTCCGGCCGGTCACGGGCTGGACCGGGGTCGGGACCCCGATGCCGACGCCCCAGGCCGCGTGTTCCGGGTGGGCGCGCAGCAGGTCCTCCATCTCGGTGGCCACACGCTCGCAGGTTGCCTGCGGGCTGACCATCAGATCCCACTCGATCCTCCGGGACTCGATGATCTGCAGGTCGAGGTCGGTCAGCGCGACGCGCAGCTCGGCGGTGCCGATCGTGGCGGCCAGGATGCGCCCCTGGTCGCCGGAGAACTCGTACACCTCGGCGCCGCGACCGCCGCGGCTCCGCTGCTCACCCGACGGCCGGATGAGCCCGAGGTCGAGGGCGGACTGGATGCGCTGCGTGATGATGTTGCGACCGAGCCGCGTGTTCTCGGCCAGCTCCGGGCGGGTGCGTGCCTCGCCGCTGTGAATGAGGCGGACAACCTCTGATACCTGGGCCCAGGGGTCCTGATGTGACGGCGCGACCACGCTCTTCAGCCTCCTTCGGATGGTTGCTGCCAGACCTTCCGCAACCGGGTTCCATTCTAGGGGTTGACTTATGCACGGAACGTGCATAAGGTCTGTCTTGTTACGACAGACGTGGTCATAACATCACCCCTGGAGGACTTCAATGACGAAACACCGCATCGGCATCGTGGGCCTGGGCTTCATCGGAACCCAGAAGCACCTCGTCGGGCTCGCGCAGCACCCCGACAAGGCCGAAATCGTCGGCTTCTGCGACATCGACGAGGACCGCGCGAAGGACGCGCAGGCCAAGTACGGCTCGGCCGACTCCTACGTCACCACCGACTACCACCAGCTGCTCGCCGACGAGTCGATCGACATCGTCCACGTGTGCACCTGGAACAACACCCACTGCGAGATCACCGTCGCCGCGCTCGAGGCCGGCAAGCACGTCCTGTGCGAGAAGCCGATGGCCATCACCGGCGAGGAGGCGCGACGCATGGTCGCGGCCGCCGAGAAGTCGGGCAAGACCCTGTCCGTCGGCTACCAGTACCGCTTCCGCAACGAGTCGCAGTACATCCGCAAGCTCGTCGACGAGGGTCGCCTCGGCGAGATCTACGCCGGCGCGGCGCACGCCGTCCGTCGTCGCGGCGTCCCGATCTGGGGCGTCTTCACCGACAAGGAGAAGCAGGGCGGCGGCCCGCTGATCGACCTCGGCGGACACGCGATCGACCTGGCGCTCTGGTACATGGGCAACTACGAGGTCGAGTCCGTCACCGGCGTCGTGAACTACAAGCTGGGTGACAAGCCCGAGGGCAACGCGGCCGGCCCGTGGAACCCCGAGACCTACACCGTCGAGGACTCCGCCTTCGGCTTCGTCCGCTTCACCAACGGCGCCTCGCTGCAGGTTCGCGCCTCCTGGGCGCTGAACGTGCCCGAGTCGCGTGAGTCCTGTGTCGAGCTGTTCGGCACCGACGGCGGGATCGACGTTGTGCAGAAGGGCTCGGACCAGCTCGTCACGCTCAACTCGGTGCAGGGCGGCATGCTCGTCAACACGCAGCCCGAGCAGGGCGCGGCCTACTTCGGCCTCGGCGGCGAGTCCCAGTCCGGCTTCAGCTACATGGGCGGCCTGGAGGCCGGCCAGTGGCTGGACGCGATCACCAACGGCACCGAGCCGCTCGTGACCGCCGAGCAGGCCTGCGTCGTCTCCGAGATCCTCGACGCGATCTACACCTCCGCCAGGACCGGGCGACCCGTCTACTTCAACCAGCCCGCTGGCCTGGATGAGGACCTCGACGGCGAGGCGGCCGCGATCGCCGCCCAGAACTACCAGCCCGCCTGAGCCCAGCTCAGACGGTCATCCGTCGGCCCGGCAGGGCCACTCAACCGGTGCCGCCCCGCATCCTCGCGGGGCGGCGCCAGGGCCGGGACAGGCTCCCGTCCCTGTCGGCCGCTGGCCGGCAACACAGTGTTGTGTTCCATTGAGAGAAGACATTCGACATGACCCATACGACCACCGAGCAGCACAATGGTGCTGTGGCTCCCTCGACCGAAGGCAAGCTGTCCTTCGGGACCAAGCTGACCTATGGCCTCGGCGACTTCGCCAGCCAGCTGATGTGGAGCCTCGCCTCGTCCTACCTCGTCCTCTTCTACACCGACAACGTCGGCCTCGCCGCGGGGTCCGTCGGCATCCTCATGCTGGTCGCGCGCGTCGCCGACGCACTCTTCGACCCGCTGCTGGGCGCCTACGCCGAGCGCCACCCCACCAAGCACGGGCGCTTCCGGCCCTGGCTCCTCTACGCCTCCCCGATCCTGGCCGTGAGCGTCGTCCTGACCTTCATGACCGTCCCCGGCGGAGACGTCACCAAGTTCCTCTGGGCCGGCGCCACCTACCTCTTCATGGGCTTCATGTACTCGGCCGTCAACCTGCCCTACGGCGCCCTGGCCTCCGTCATGACCCGCGACGGCGACGAGCGCGTGTCTCTGATGTCGTTCCGCATGATCGGCACCAACCTCGGCGCCGTCGCACTCAGCGCCCTGACGATGCCCCTGGTCCTTCACTTCTCCGGCGTCGGCGACGGCGAGACCACCACCACCACGGGCTTCACGATCACCGCCGCGATCCTCGCCTGCATCGCCGTGCCGATGTTCTGGCTGGTCTTCGCCAAGTCGAAGGAGATCATCCAGCCCCAGATCTCCGAGACGCGCGTTCCGCTGAAGGAGACCCTGAAGGTCGTCCTCGGCAACAAGCCGCTGATGCTCGTGACCGTTGCGCTGTTCCTCAGCCTGACCAACCTGTTCGGCCGCCTCGCAGTGGTCATCTACTACTACATCTACCTGATGGGCCGCTACGACCTCATCGCCCCGCTGATGATGCTGCCCTCGATCATGGGCGCGATCGGCATCGCGTGCTTCGCCCGCCTGTCGAAGACGCTCGGCAAGAAGAAGACGGTCATCCTGTCGCTCACCATCACGGCGATCCCGACCATCCTGCTGTTCTTCGTCGACCCGTCGAACCTGACGCTCGTCATCCTGCTCACCGCCCTGTACGGCCTCGGCAACTTCGCCGTCCCGGTCCTGATGTCCATGGTGCCCGACGCCATCGACTACGCCCAGGACAAGACCGGCGTCCGCAGCGACGGCACCGCCTACGCGGCCACCTCCATGGGCACCAAGATCGCCTCCGCGGTCGGCGGGGCTATGGGCGCAATGCTGCTCGGCGCGTTCGGCTACGTCGCCAACCAGCAGCAGACCGAGGTCGCCGCGCTCGGCATCAACGTCACGGTCAACCTCTTCCCGGCGGCCGCGAGCCTGCTCGCCATCATCCCTGTCGCCCTCTACCCGATCACCGAGCAGAAGTACGCGGAGATCACCGCCCGTCTCCGGGCGCGCCAGGCGGCTCAGCAGACGACCGACGAGGCCTGAGGGAGGGAGGCAGAGGGAGAGGAGCGACGATGGAGACCCAGCATGCCCCCGGCAGCGCCGGACATGTGTTGAGCATCCTGCGTGACCTGCGGCCGCGCACCCGCAGCCAGCTTGCGGACCTCACGGGCCAGGCGCGCACCACGGTCAGCCAGCGGCTGGACCTGCTGCTCGACGCAGGGCTCATCCGCGAGGCCGAGCACTCGGCTGCCACCCGGGGACGCCCCTCTGCCGCGTTCGAGTTCGACGTCGAGGGCAACCACGCCCTCGCCGTCGACCTCGGCGCTAACCACGCCACCTACGCCGTGACGGACTTCTCCGGTCGCGTCCTCGCCGATGCGAGCGACGACGTGAGCATCGCGGAGGGGCCGGCCGTCGTCATGGAGCTCGTCGTCAGCCGACTCGGCGAGCTGGTGTCCGGGGCCGGCATCGCGCCGGGGTCCGTCAGGACGGCGGGCGTCGGTCTTCCCGGCCCAGTCGACCACGCCAGCGGGTTGCCCGCCAGCCCGCCCATCATGCCCGGCTGGGACGGGTACGACGCGAGGGGCCGGATCTCCGCGAGAATCGGCTGCCCCGTCTTCGTCGACAACGACGCCAACGTGATGGCTCTCGGCGAGCGGGCGGCCGCCCACCCGGGCGTGGACGACCTGCTCTTCGTGAAGCTCGGCACCGGTATCGGCGCGGGCATCATCTCGGGCGGCCGTCTCCTCCACGGGGCCGATGGCGCGGCCGGCGACCTCGGTCACGCCTACTCTCCCGCCGCGGACGGCCGCCCCTGCCGCTGCGGCAACAGGGGCTGCCTCGAGACCGTGGCCGGCGGCCTTGCCATCACCCAGGCGCTGCAGGCCGAGGGTCTCGACGTGCAGACCCCGCGCGACGTCGTCGAGTCCGTGCGACGCGGCGACCTGCGCGCCGTGCGTGCCCTGCGCACCGCCGGCCGCGCGATCGGCGACGTGCTCGCCACCTGCACGGCCCTGTTCAACCCGGCCGTCGTCGTCCTCGGCGGCGAGATCGTCGCGGCAGGGGAGCCCGTGCTCGCCGGCGTCCGCGAGTCGGTCTTCGCCCGCACGCTGCCGCTGGCCAGCCGCGGGCTCCAGATCACCGTCGCGCAGGCGGGGTCCCTCGGCGGCGTCCGCGGCGCCGCGCAACTCGCCATCGACGGCGCCCTCTCGCCAGGGGCGCTCGAGGCGATCCTCGACCACAGCCTGGCCAGCTGAACCACGCACCACCCACCACACGAAACCAGGAGAACACCATGCCAACGCTGTTCATGAAGCTGCCCCACGAGGAGAAGGTCCTACGCCCCGACTGCCTGCGCAGGCTCGTCCTCGGCGACCAGACCGTCGGCTTCACGCTCGACATCGGACTCAACTACTACCGCGGCATGCCCCTGTCGTCGATCGAGAAGCTCGACGTCATCGTCGACGGCGCTCCGATCTCGCCAGAGCTGATGCTGTTCGAGTTCAACGAGAAGCTGTTCATGCCGGATCAGCTCGCCCTGGCCTTCACCGAGTTCTGGGACCTCAAGCGGGACCTGCGCCTCAAGGTGTTCAACGGCGGCCTCGCCGCGGGGGACCACGAGGTGGAGCTCGTGCTGCACGTGCGTAACGTGTACATGCAGTTCGGCCCCGGCGCCTACGGCATGGTCGACAGCTCGGTCACCCGCACCCTGACGCTGACCGACGGCCCGGCCCTGGCGCGACCGTCGGCCATCGAGGCCTCCACCGGGACCGTCCCGGCCCGCGCCGGCGTCTCCAGCGCGACGATCGGCACCATCGAGCAGGCCGTCTCGCTGTACGGCTTCGAGCAGCGCCTCGTCGACGACCCCAACTACGGCCTCGCCGACATGTTCGCCGAGCTCAACGCCCTCGGCGTGCGCAAGTACGAGCTGATCGGCTCGATGGTCTTCTCGCAGTACCCGCGCCCCACCGCCGCCGAGATCGCCGCTGTCCGCGGGCTGTCGGAGCGCTTCGGCGTCGAGATCAACAGCTACGGCGGCTACCTCGACAAGGGCAAGATCACCGGCCACGACGCCACCGACGCCGACCTGATGCTCGACATCACGGCCGATCTGATGACCGCCCGCGACCTCGGCGCCACGTTCCTGAGGGCGGGCGACATCCCGCTGCACCTGATGCCCGCGGCCGCCGCCATGGCCGAGCGCTACGGCGTGCGGATCGGCATCGAGGTCCACGCGCCCCACAAGCCGAGCGACGACAGCGTCCAGGCCATGCTGAAGACCATGGACGAGATCGACAGCCCCTATCTCGGGTTGGTGCCGGACTTCGGCTGCTTCATCGAGCGCCCTGCGCAGCCCGCGCTCGACCGGCACATCGCCAACGGCGCGGACCCGAAGCTGCTCGACTACGTCATCGCGCACCGCCACGACGGCCTCGACGAGGCCGGCATGCAGGCGAAGATCGCCGGGATGGGCGGCGGCGAGGCCGAGAAGTGGGCCATCTCCGAGATGTTCGGGTTCCTGTCCTTCGGGCCGGCCGACGTGGAAGGCTTCAAGACCCTCCTGCACCGCACGCAGTACTTCCACTCGAAGTTCTACCACGTGACCGAGGACCTCCAGGACCCGCAGATCCCCGTCGACCGGCTGCTCGCCGCGATCGTCGAGTCCGGCTTCGAGGGCGTCCTGCTGTCGGAGTACGAGGGTCACGCGTTCCACCTTGACGACGCTCACGAGCAGCTCGAGCGTCACCTGCGCCTCGAGCAGAAGATCCTGACCGGGCTCGCCAACCGCGAGCCGCAGCTGGTCGGCTGATCCATCGCGACGGAGGGGTCGGCCGAAGCCGGCCCCTCCGTCCCCGCGCGCGGGCGCATGCGCCGTCGCGCATCACCATCCGTCTGGCCGGGTTCGACCCGGCGCTGGTCCGGCATGGCGCCGATCGAGGGCTGGAAACCCCCGGGACATCATCAGACAACAGTGAAGGCCACACCCATGCCACGCAGAACCGACCCAGCCGCCCACCGCTGGTGGACGCTCGCCGCCGTCTCCCTCACCCAGCTGCTCATCATCCTCGACGGCACCATCATCAACATCGCCCTGCCAAGGGCCCAGGCGGAGCTGCTGCTCAGCGACTCCAGCCGCCAGTGGGTCGTCACCGCCTACGCGCTCGCGTTCGGAGCCCTGCTGCTGCTGGGCGGCCGCATCGCCGACTACTGGGGGCTGAAGCGCACCTACCTGCTCGGCCTCGTGGTGTTCGGGGCCGCCTCCCTGTGGGGCGGGCTCACGCACAGCGGCGCGGAACTCCTCGTCGCGCGGGCCGGCCAGGGTGCGGCCGCCGCGCTGATGGCCCCCGCCGCGCTGGCGTTCGTCACGATCAGCTTCCCCGACGGGAAGGAGCGCAACAAGGCGTTCGCGATCTTCGGGTCCATCGGCGGCATCGGGTCCGCCGTCGGGCTGCTGGCCGGCGGAGTGCTGACCGAGCTCCTGTCGTGGCGCTGGTGCCTGCTCATCAACGTGCCGCTGGTGGCGGTCGGCGTCGTGCTCGGCCTGTGGCTGCTCTCCGAGCGCCGCGTCGAGGGTCGCCCCACCTACGACGTCGCCGGCGCTCTCACCGCGACGCTCGGCCTCGGCCTGCTCGTCTACGGTCTGACGCTGGCGGAGCATTCGATCACCGCGCCCGCCACGATCGGCTGCGTGGTCGCCGGCATCCTCCTGCTCGTCGCCTTCGTCGCCATTGAGCGGCGCTCCCGCCAGCCGCTGCTGCCGCTGCGGATCGTGTCGGACCGCATCCGCGCCGGGGCGTTCCTCGTGCAGTTCCTGATCGGCGCCGTCGGCGTGGCGACGATGGTCTACCTCGCCTTCCACCTGCAGCTGGTCCTGGGGCTGCAGCCCTTCGTCGCCGGCGTCGCGACGCTGCCCTACACGGCCTCGCTGATGGCCATGGTGCCGTTCGCCGTGCGGATGATCGACCGGATCGGTCCCCGCCGGCAGATGATCGTCGGACCGCTGATCAGCGCAGTCGGGCTCCTGCTGCTGTCCCTCGTGACCGCCGACGGCGGCTACTGGCTGCAGGTGTTCCCCGGCCTGGTGCTCATGGGCATCGGCATGGGGTTCACCGTCGTTCCGCTGAACAACCTTGCGCTGTACCGCGTGGCCGACCATGACGCCGGCGTCGCGTCCGCGACGGTGACGGCCACCAACCAGGTCGGCGGATCCATCGGCCTGGCCGTCGTGACCGCGGCCTATGTGGTCGCGATGGGAGCCTCGGAGGCCAGCGGTCCGGAGGCGCTGGTGCAGGGATACCGCGTCGCGTTCGGGATCGGTGCCGGCATCTTCGCAGCGGCCGCGGTGGTCGGGTGGTTCCTCATTCGACCCTCGGCTCCCCAGGGTGTGGGAGAGCCCCGGCGCGAGCAGGTCGTCCACCTGGCCTGAGCGGGCTCGGTGCAAAGAAGAGGGCCTCGGATGCGCGGTGTGCGCATCCGAGGCCCTCTGGCTGACCGAGTCAGGTCAGGTGGTCAGTGGCCCGTGGTGTGGGCCGCAGAGCGTCCATCGGTTCCGAGGGCGACCCTGATACGGCTGACAAGCCGTGACACCTCACGGGCGATGTCCTTGAACGCAGGATCAAACGTGATGGGCTCGTTGGTCATGAGTACCTCCAGGTGCTGCGGCGCGTGCGCTTACCGAGCCATGAGCGGCAGGTGCCGTTCACGACAAAGGCGCCTCTCTCCGGGGAGATGAGACGCCTCTACGCGCTTGCAACGTTGACGATTCTACCACTTGTGCGGCGGCCGTCCGCCTCGGGGTCGAGGTCGCCCAGCACCGCCCCTGGCTCGGTAGAGGTGCGGACATCTCTCCCTGTGGGGCTCCAGGATCCGCTGAAGTGGCTCGGTCCCTGTCCGTAGAGCCTGACGTCCCGAGTCTTCATGGCTTCAGAACTGGCTCAGCAGATCGTGCACAAGCTCGCCACGAGAAATGAACTGAAGACGGAGTCCGACCAACAGCCCCAGAACGCGACCCTGCTTGAGCACCAAGACCCCAATCTCACCGGGCAGGGCACCTGGGAAGCTCGCGTCTCAAGTTGGGGAGGGAGACTGCTGTGTGGCGGGCGACATCTAGTCGGGCCTGCCTGGGCGGGCGGCCTGCGCTGTCCACAAGTCCTTCCCGTCTGAATCCGTGACGACGTTGTGCGCGCCGTAAGGAGCAACAGCCTGACAGGGGCCGAAGCTTGACGCGTCCTGATTGGAGGCTTCGCGTCACGGCCGCTCTCATTGACTTCGCACGGCCACCGCATGTCGACTTCAGAAATGTCAGTGGGTGCTGGGAGACTCGTTGACACGGCGGAGTGAGACCGCTCGCTCCGGCCGAGGACCGGCAGGAGCGACCCGATGAGGAGGCGATGTGGCAACCGCAGCACCAACCTTCGAGTTCGTCGACCTTTTCGCCGGACTTGGAGGCTTCCATGTCGCCCTCGAGAGCCTCCGAGGCGAAGGAGTGTTTGCAGCCGAGTGGGAGCCGACACTCAACGCCCTGTACAAGACCAACTTCGGTATCCAACCTTGGAGTGACATCAACGATCTTGACACTGATGGAGACATCGAGCGCGAGGTGCCCGACCACGACGTGCTAACTGCGGGTTTTCCCTGCCAACCGTTCTCTAAGGCTGGCGATCAGATGGGCTTCGCCGACACCCAACAGGGCAGCCTATTCTTCAAGGTTTACCAGATCCTTCGCGTCAAGCGTCCCCGCCGCTTCATCCTCGAAAATGTGCCTAATATTCTGAAGCATGATGGCGGCCGCACTAAGCGCAAGATCATCGAGATGCTCCATTCGCTCGAATACTCGGTCAAAGTCGAACACTTCTCGCCTCATGAGTTCGGCATCCCGCAAGTCCGGGATCGCGCTTATTTTGTGGGCTCGCTCGACGGACTGAGCAGGTTCGAGTGGCCGACCAAGCATAGTGGCCCGACGGACATTACCTCGGTGCTTCGCCGAGACACATCCCTCACTCGCTCGATTCCCGAGCGAACGCTTCATGCGATCGATATGTGGGGCGATTTTCTCCGTCGTTCGCCGGCCTCGCTGAAAATGCCCTCGTTCCCGATCTGGTCCATGGAGTTCGGCGCCACCTATCCGTACGAGGACGAGACTCCGCCAGGAGTGTGGGATCGTCGACCGGTGTGGGGTTTACGTCAGATGGGTGTCAAAGGCAGTTTCGGCCAGAGCCTTGAATGCGCGGTCGACGGACAGAAGGAGCGGATCCCGAGTCACGCCAGCCGCGATAGCGATTACCAGTTCCCCCGATGGAAGCGTGCCTTCATCAGACAGAACCGTGAGTTCTACCAGGACAACCGCCCCTGGATCGACCCCTGGCTGGATCAATGGAAGCCCTGGGAGATGCACTCCAGCTTCCAGAAGATGGAGTGGAACGCACAGGGCGAGGCGCGGAACATCGACAACTTCGTCCTGCAGGTTCGTGCTTCTGGGCTCAGGATCAAGCGGCCTACGACATCCCCCAGCCTCATCGCCTTCACCCAGACACAGGTTCCCATCCTCGGCGCCAACCTGACTGGCGAACGCCGTTACATGACACCTGCTGAGTGCGCTGAACTCCAAAGCCTCGGTGGCATTTCCTTACCGACATCCGACATCGAGGCTTACAAGGCGCTCGGCAACGCCGTCAATGCCCGTGTTGTCAAGGCGATTGCCGAACGCTTACTCGAGGGGCTGGGCAATCCCGACTCCTCACGTATTGCCGACCCGGAACCCCTGGGAACCAAGCATGCCTCCGCAGCGAGCAAGCGGACAGACGCTCGGGAGGAAGGCGCTTCTAGGACGAACCCACTCCGCACGGAACCCGTCCTTGTTGCTGGGCGGTCGGTATGACATGTGAGGGGATATTGGCGGTGAGTTTAGAGTACGAGCGCGTGAGCGAAGCGATCGCGGACGTCATGTTCGACTCTGCTCAGGCTGGGCGACCGGTTTATGCGCTGGCCGACACCGAGGTGATACGGAACGTACTCGCGTCCGCTGAAATCGAAGATCGAACGCTCGCTGGGCTGTCGGCTGTCGCCAGGTCGTCACTTCAATTGGACGAGTGCGGTGTGGCCCCATTCCACTGGCAGGCTGAGGCTGCGAAGCGCCATCGGCGCTCGCCCCTTGAAACTCCACCCGCGCTCCCGCTTCTCGTGGTGTTGTCAATCGCAGCAGAGCAGATGCAGGCGGACGGTGACCTTGCCGCGCACAACTACTACTCCCGGCTGCATCGGTTGTTGCATGTCCCGACGACCGAGTACGCGCGGGTCGAGAATGACTATCGCCGGGTCGCCGATCTGCTGTGGGGGTCGCTGAACTCCTGGCTCGAAGCGTGGGAAGGAGAGAGGGGCATCCCGACGGCGTACGCGGTCGGCAGCCATGCCTTTATCGGGCTGCCGATGTCACAGGCGGTCGTTCGTCAGCACGATCGCGCTGGCCTCCACGAGTTCTTCGCCATCGAGGGCATGACCCCGGGCCTACGCATCTCGCCGGACGACATGAGTCTCGCGATGGAACCTTATGCGGCCGCCACTCCGAGCCTCCCCCTCAGCTCTCATCTTGCCCACCTTTGGCGAGTTCCTGCCGCCCAAGAGCGCATCGTTGGTGCTGCCTGTCTCGAACTCGAAGCATGGGATGGGTCAGGGATCGAATCGGTCTCCTCTGCGCGGCCCGTCGTCTCGACACGCCTGCTGGCGTTCTTGCGGACGTTCCCTCGCAAGTCTATCGAGTTCAACATCATGCTCCCGTACCGCTCAGAAGGGCCGGGCATCGCCCGTTTCCAACTCGCGGATGGGGAGTCGATTGTTCCGACTGTTGCCGGGCCCGGTGGGTCTACCCGGCTCTCTGGCGCTGAGGGGGTCAGTGCAGCGTCGCTCGTTGGAGAGCAGCTGGCAGGCGAGTTCGGGGACGACCAAGGTCGCCTCTTTGGTCGTCGTCCGAAGCGAGTCACGCCGCTCCGATGGGATGATCTCCAGGGGGCATTCGTTGAGGTCGAGCGTGTTTCGCTCGGCGAGGACAGCCTCGTCCTGGCCCGGTCAGATGCGCGGCAGCGGGTGGAGGCTCACCTTGCAACTCACGCCCGACCGGGATGGCATGAACTCGCCGAACTCCCAGGCGCGCCGCAGGGGTGGGTCGTTTACCGGCACGTCCAGATCGTTTCTGCACCGACCGGGCAACTCCACTTCGATCTGCTTCCGCTCGCTCCCCGCGCACGGACAAGTCTCACGCTGCGCGGGGGATTCGTGCTTCCTGGCTTGCTTCGCAAGTGGTCAGCGATGGAGCCGCCTGAAGCGGTCGCACTTGCTGCTGGAGCATCCTCGGTCGGCGTTCGTGTGTTCCGTGGCACACGCATCGACTCTGCCGAGCTCATCGCCGAATCTGTTCAGTGCGGCGAACTCGCGGTGCTCCCTCTCGCGGATCGTGGCCTGACTGACGGCGAGTACGTCGTCGCGATGTTTGTCGACAACGCAAACAAGCCGTCGTCAACCGCGCTTCTCCGACTGCGCTCGGCCAACACTCCGCAGTTCCGCGTCGAGGACGTCGATATCCGTCTGGTCTACTCGCCCGACTCTTCGCGGCGCTGGCCGTTGACCGCTGGCCCCGCTGAGTGGCCGAGCCATGTCAACGGAGCGAGGACAGCAGGTCTCGAGCCGCGTCGTGACGGTGGCGCAGCGCCGATGCCGGAGTTTGTGCCCCGAGCGCGAAGCACATCTATCGCATCGGTCGCGAAGACTCGGGTGGGCGTCCCGATGGCGAGCGACTCGTGTCTCATCACAGGGATGCACCGATTCCAGCTCCCGCCCGTGCTCCCCGGCCAAGCGCGGACGCGGAGTATCGAGGGTGAGTGCACGACCTGCGGGCTCGTGCGCCGCTTTGCCGGGACTGCGCGGGCTGCGAAGAAGAAGGATGGCGATGCGAAGGCGATCTCTGTCCCAGCGATCCCGCCGGTAATGGAGTCGGGCGAGCCAGACTTCGAGGTGGCGTTCGATGCACTGAACCATGTCGGGACCGGCTCGTTCGCGGTGTTCGAGCGAGTCGCCGCGCAGATCGAGGGCTCGGGCCTGTTCGCCGACTCGTTCCTCCGACGTCTCGAGGTGGTCGGCCACGTGGACGTCGCTAGGAACAACTATCTGCAGGTGACCGAATGGGCGGTGAACACTTCCACCCTTGTTCCGATGAGTGACGGCCAGTGGGTGCTCGTCGGGGCTCGTTCCAGCGGGCTGGTAGATCAGCTCAAGGAGCTACTCGGCACCGGCGCCATTGTACGCACCAGCGTTGATGCCGAACTCGCCCGCGTGGAGGTCGCTGGGCATTTGCCTGTCGACGCTTTGGCCGAGGCCGGGATCACTGTCCTGGAGACCTCACCGGTGAAGGACATCGTCGAGGCGCTGCCGCCACTCAGCGAGGTGGCGATGGCGCTCGAGCGGGTAGTCGTGCCGAGCTATCGGACCGCAGAGTACTGGGACACGGCATCGGCCTCGTGGCATGCGGCTACCTCGTTGGCGCGGGTTGGCTCCTACCGGCTAAGGGACTTTGGCTCGACCTATGTGATTCGCACCGCCGATGACATCGCGAACGGCACCCTTGGGCTTGGCAACGCGCAACTCGTGAAGCACATCGCGAACCTGTGGGCCGGCGACCCCCTCATTGGCTACAACTCGCGCAGTGGATCAGTCGTCACACCGCTGGGCGCTGACTTGCCGGCTTTGTATGGACGTGCCTTCGCGCTTTGTTCCGGACGAGCACCACGAGAGATCGTGAGTCACCGGATGCTCCAGTACCCGTCAGTGCCGCGCGCCGTCGCCGACGTCATCTACGACAGAGTGAGCCGGTGAGCAGCATGTCTTTTCCCACCCCCGTGAAGATCGCCGATGACCTCCGCGACGCATTTCTGCGGTACATCGACACCGCCTACGCGCTGCGGGACCAGGCCCTCGTCGAAGAGCGACGCAGCCTGCTCCTCGAAGGGCAGGGCAACCTGTTCGCCCCGCTCATGCTTGAGCCCGTCCTGCCCTACGACGGGGTCGCGTCAGTCGCTGAGGCGGCCAGCCGGGCCGGAGTCGACGTACGCGATCTCGGCGACGTCATTAACGCTGTCTTCGGCGTGACGCCGGACGCGCTCGCTGGGGTCAAGCTCCGCAAACACCAGGTGACTGCGCTTGCCACGCACTTCACATCAGCGATCGCGCACAACCCGGTTGTGACTTCGGGCACCGGGTCCGGCAAGACGGAGTCCTTCCTGATCCCGCTCTTGACCCGTATCGTGGCCGAGAAGCGCTCAGTGACTACGCTATCCCCGATCCACGAATGGTGGGACTTGGCGCGGCAGAATGACAACTGGCGGCCGACACGAGCAGTTGAAACGACCGCTGCAGCGATGCGATCCGTCATCCTCTACCCCACCAACGCGCTGGTCGAGGATCAGGTAGCGCGGCTCCGCCGGGCCGTGCGCGGCCTTCGGGACCTGGAGTCGCCCATTGACCTCTGGTTTGGCCGCTACACCGGAGCGACTCCGGGGTCGGGCGGAGTTCCGACAGGAAAGGTCTCGGCGCCGGCCACCGCTGACGCTGCGCGCGACATGCGGGAGCTATCGCGTCTGAATGCTCGGCTCGCTGACCTCAACGACCCGGACCTCAAAGCCCAGTTTCAGGACCCCCACGCTGGCGAACTCATCACCCGGTGGGACATGATTGCCACCCCACCCGACGTGCTCGTCACGAACTATTCGATGCTCAACGTGATGTTGATGCGCGACGTGGAGGAGCCGATATTCGAGTCAACCCGGCGGTGGCTCCAGGAGTCGTCCGATCACGTTTTCACCCTCGTCGTAGACGAGTTGCACCTGTACCGAGGTAGCACCGGAGCCGAAGTCGGGATGGTCGTTCGAAACCTGGCATCGCGGATCGGACTTGAGCCCTCATCCGACCAGTTCAGAATCATCGCGACGAGCGCCTCCCTTCCCGGAGATGACTCGGGTCTGGAGTATCTGGAGCGCTTCTTTGGCGTCGACAGGGAGTCCTTCTTGATCGAGCCGGGGCAGCCGCGGCCTTTGGCGCCAGGGAAGAAGCCGAGAGCCTTGGAGGTGCTGAGCCTCGCCCCAGAGGAGTTGTCGGCAGTTGCGGCAAGAGATCAGTGGGGAGAGACGATTGCTGCTGCGTGCGCTGACCCTGCCGACGGACGACCGAAGGCTACGCGTATAGACACTGTCGCGACTCGCCTGTTTGGTGGCGAACCGTCCGCATCGTCGGCGCTCGAGGCGATGCTCAATGGTCTCGCAGACGCTGCGAAGCCCGCGATCCAGTTCCGCGGCCACGTCATGATGCGAGGAATGCGCGGGCTCTGGGCTTGCACCGACCCGGCGTGCCCTGGTGGCACCGAGTCAGAGCCTCGTCGAGTAGGCCGGATGTACGACACGCCGCGGTCGACCTGTGCAGACTGTGGTGCGCGGGTGCTTGAGCTTCTCTACTGCTTCGAGTGTGGCGATGTCAGTCTCGGGGGCTATGTCGTGGACCGACCCGATCGCGGGGCGGTCGTGCTCTCAACGACCCCGGTCACACCGGGTGAGAACTCGGGTGACTTCGTGTATCGAAGGAACGACGACGAATACCGATGGCTTTGGCTCGGTTCGCCGGTTCCTGACGCCCCCAGCCGTCACAAACTCCCTGCTGACATGGACGAGAACCAGGCCACCATCGAGACCAACTTTGGAGCCGCGACCTGGAACCCGAAACTCGGGTCGCTTATTCTCGGCAACTCGCCCGACGGCATTCCAGCGGTCATCCTCAGCCACAACGCGGGCGATGACAGGGGGCTGGCACTCCCCGCGCTGCCGGAAGCCTGTCCGAGATGCGGCGGGAGTCAGGACAACCGAGATGCGGCGGTCTTCTTCGCCGGCAACGTCCGATCACCGATCCGTGCCCACACGTCTGGCCGGGCGCAACTCAACCAGATGGCGGTGTCCCAGTTGTTCCGCAGCCTTGGGTCGGAGGCGGCGGAGTCGAGGACGATCGTCTTCACCGATAGCAGGGACGACTCCGCGCGCCTCGCCGCTGGGATCGCGCTCAACAACTTCCGTGACCAAGTGCGACAAGTCGTCCGGCAACTCCTCCACGGGCGCGAGAATCCTGTTCCGATTCTGCGCGCGCTCCTGCGGAACGAACTCGATGGTGACGGACTTGAGCGCGCCGAACTGCTCCGCTCTAGCCGTCGAGAGCTGTTCGACAAGCTACGGCTGGAGAGGCTCGGCGCGGCTGACGCATCGGACTTGGCGACGATCTCTGCCGCAGAACAGGAGACCGAGTCCCTGCCGTGGGCGACGCTCATCCACGATGCCGAACGGGTAATGCTTGAGGTCGGCGTGAACCCGGCTGGGCCGGGACCATCGGTGGCTGAAAGCGAGGCTGGCGTCCCGTGGTATCGCGCCTACGAGCCGCCGGTTCGCAACGCCTGGGAGCCGCTGAGAGACGCGGTCGCACGACCCATCCGCCAGGACCGCTACCGTGTCACTGCAACCGCGGTCGCAGATGCCGTCTTCGACCGTGCATCGCGCGATCTCGAATCGACCCGCCTTGGAGTCGTGAGGGCACGGCCGCTTGCGCCCGCCGACTGGGGATTCTCGACGGACATCGCGGGGGACGTGGTCGCTAGCGTCATCCGCCTCCTCGGAATCGCGAAGAGATTCGAGGGCGGGTACGCGGCCCGATCGAACTCAGTTCCGAAGGTCGTTGGCACCTACCTCAAGAGGGTCGCAGCGAAGCAGCAGGTCGACGGACAGAAGCTGTTGTCCAACGTCGGCGAGTTCCTCCGAGTGAGCGGCATCGTCGACGAGACCTGGGCAGTCAGAACTCAGACCGGGCAGGATGCCCTCGAACTGAGGACCCCTGGAGACAAGGTCTGGGTGTGTGACAACTGCGGCACAACTCATCTGCACCCGTCGGCCGGTGTCTGCACCAATGAGGAATGCCCGAGCGGTGTGCTGCGTGAGGAGGAGTGGTGTGAGGAACTCGACTACTACGGATGGCTCGCCTCGCAGCCACTTCGCCGTATGCGCGTCGCTGAACTCACGGGCCAGACGCGGCTCGCTGACCAGCGGACGCGGCAGCGTCTGTTCAAGGGCGCGGTGCTGCCGGCGCCCGCCGAGAGTGGACTCGCTGATCCGCTTGACCTGCTTTCGGTGACAACTACGATGGAGGTCGGTGTCGACATCGGCTCCCTCCGAGCTGTCGCGATGGCGAACATGCCACCCCAGCGCTTCAACTATCAACAACGCGTCGGGCGGGCAGGGCGCTCGGGTCAGCCGTTCTCATTCGCGGTCACCGTCTCACGCGATCGTGCGCACGATGACTACTACTTCCAGGCGCCCGAGAAGATGACCGCGGCTGATCCGCCTCCGCCGTTCATTGACTTGTCTCGGCCGAGGATTGTTCGACGCGTAGTCGCGGCAGAGCTTCTGCGGCGGGCATTCCTCGCCAGTCAGAATCCGCCTCGGCGCACTGGTGACAGCATCCATGGCACGTTCGGTTTGACTAATGACTGGGCATCGCGGCGCGCGGACGTCGAGGCATGGCTCCAGGTATCGAATGACGTTCCCGAGGTCTGCGAGCGGTTCAGCGCGTACACCGCACTCGACGTCGACGACCTCATGAACTGGGCTCGGAATGACCTGGCGGCAGACATCGACGAAGCTGTCGGGAACCCGTACTTCCAGCACGTCGAACTCAGCGAACTGCTTGCGAACGCTGGTGTGCTTCCGATGTTCGGTTTCCCGACCCGGGTCCGGCCGCTCTACTCAAAGCCGCTTCGACGGGCTGGCGATGCCGAGCGGCACACCGTCGCCGACCGCGACCTGCGAATGTCTATCACCGCGTTCGCTCCGGGAGCGGTCGTGGTCAAGGACGGTGCCGAACACCTCGCCGTCGGTTTCGCGGCCTACAACATCATCGGGGCCAGCACGCGATCGAAAGATCCCCTCGGCACTCCGCTTCCAGTTCACCGCTGCGGCCAATGCGGCAGCCTCGACACTCGCCCGACGGATGAGTCTCTCAAGTGCTCAGTGTGCGGTGAAGCAATGAGATCGTTCTCGCTGTACCAGCCCGAGGGCTATCGGACGATCTACAGTCAGCCGGACTACGACGATTCGCACATTACTCCGATGTACGCCGGCTACTCCGAACTCTCTACGAACACCGAACTCGGGGAAGAGACAAGGCTTCACGGGGTCTCGCTCCGCCTGCTTGAGCAAGCTGAGGTCGTAGCCGTGAACGACAACAACCGAAAGCTCTTTGAGCTGAACCGTCAGCCTGATGGCTCTGTTGTAGCGCAGAATCGTGACTTGTATCGGCGCCCGCTACCAGAATTCATGCGGACTGGCGGGCAAGCCCTGGATCCGGCCGCGATCGGCGAGGTTCGCCGTACCGACGTGCTCCTTATCGGGCTCGACGCACTAGCCCTCCCCGACGGCGCGGTCGCGACGCTGCCCTGGGGTTGTCCGGCGGGTAAGGGTGCTCTGCTTTCTTTCGCAGAACTACTCCGTAACGCCGCCAAAGAGTACCTCGATATTGAGCAGTCCGAGCTCGAGGTCGGGCTACAACCGACGCGCCACGGCACCACCGTCTCGGCACGGGTGTTCCTCGCCGACGCCCTCGACAACGGCGCGGGCTACGCGCTTGAGCTCGGAGCGTCGTCGACGTTCGAGAGGCTTCTGACGTCGATTCGGGATGCGACAGGAGCGCGACTGCGGGACGATCCGCATGAAACCGCCTGTACATCGTCGTGCCCTGGATGCCTCCGCAACTACGAGAACCGCTTCAACCACTGGGCGCTGGACTGGCGACTCGGGCTTGACGTCGTGGATCTTGTCCTTGGGCGCAGCCTCGATCTATCCCGCTGGTCTGATCGCACCACGGCGTTGATGAAGAGCTTCGCTGATGGCTACGGTCCACACCTGCGAGTTAAGCAGCACAGGGTGAACGGCCTGCCGGTACTTGTCTCGCCAGAGGGCCGTGGGGCGGCTGTCGTCATTGGCCACCCGCTCTGGCGACACGAGGACGCGCATTGGAATCCCCAAGTCAGGCGAGCGGTGACGGAACTGCGCGGACGCGGGCTGTCACACGTTACTGTGTCCGACACCTACGTCCTTGACCGCACTCCGATCAGGCTGTTCAATGCTCTGCTCGAGGGCGCATAAGGGGGTGTGGCCGGTCGTCCGCCACCTGGTCGTTTGCGTTCTGGTAGCCGTTCAACGGGTCCAGCGTGGCGATCTCGACGCCTTCGAGAGCGTGTCGCGGCGGTCGCGTAGCCATGATGAGTAAGCCGGCTCATCACAGTTGAGGGTGTATCGGCGGGGTGATCAGGGGCGGCGCGTCGGTGCGTGGTTGAGGGTCGAGGCCTCCCGATGATGGAAGTTCTCACACTGCCCATCCGGAAGACCTCGACGTGTCCCACGCTACCTTCACGCGCCCTGACCTGACCACGTTCACCCGTCTTGACGAGCTCGGTCTCGAGGCCGTGGGCCAACAGATCGACCCGGATCGTGCGGTGCTGGCCTGCCGGGTCGTCGAGCCGGATCAGTGGTGCCGGCGGTGCGGCTGCGAGGGGACCCCGCGCGGCACTGTGGTGCGTCGGCTGGCGCACGAGCCGTTCGGCTGGCGGCCGACCGTCCTGCTGGTCACGGTGCGTCGCTACCGCTGCGCCGAATGCGGGCATGTGTGGCGCCAGGACATGACTAAGGCCGCCGAGCCGCGAGCCAAGGTGTCCCGGCGTGGGCTGCGGTGGGCATTGGAAGGCCTGGTGCTGGCCCACCTGACCGTGGCCCCGGATCGCCGACGGCTTGGCGGTGTCGTGGAACACCGCCAACGACGCGGTCTTGGCCAAAGAACGCAGGGTGCTGATCAACGACCCGCACCGCTTCGACGGCGTCGCAGTGCTCGGCGTCGACGAGCACATCTGGCGTCACACCCGGCACGGCGACAAGTACGTCACCGTGATCATCGACCTCACCCCGGTCAGGGACGACACCGGCGCGGCCCGCCTGTTGGACATGGTCGAAGGTCGCTCCAAGCACGTGTTCAAGACCTGGCTCGCCAGCCGACCGGAGCAATGGCGCTCTGCAGTGGAGGTGGTCGCGATGGACGGATTCACCGGATTCAAGACCGCCACCACCGAAGAACTGCCCGACGCCACCGCGGTGATGGATCCCTTCCACGTCGTCCGCTTGGCCGGTGATGCGCTCGATGAGTGCCGACGCCGTGTCCAACGTGACGCTCTCGGGCGACGCGGGAGGAAGGAGGATCCTCTCTACAAGGCCCGCCGCACCCTCCACACCGGAGCGAGCCTGCTCACGCAGAAGCAGCAGGCCCGTCTGGAAACACTGTTCGCCGATGAGCAGCACGCCGACGTTGAGGCGACCTGGGGCATCTACCAGCGCATGGTCACCGCCTACCGGGAACCCGACCGGAAGCTCGGCAAGTTCGTCATGCAACAGCTCATCGACTCCCTCACCCACGGTGTGCCTTCCGGGGTCATCGAACTGCGCAGGCTCGGTCGGACCCTGAAGCTGCGCGCCGCAGACATCCTCGCGTTCTTCGACCGCCCCGGCACCAGCAACGGCCCCACCGAGGCCATCAACGGGCGCCTCGAACACCTCCGCGGCTCCGCCCTGGGCTTCCGGAACCTGACGCACTACATCGCGCGAAGTCTGCTCGAAGCCGGAGGATTCAGACCACACCTACACCCTCAATTGCGATGAGCCAGTAAGCCTCCCCAGAGCGACCCGGGGCCAGGCTCGAGGAGCGACGCCCGGACATGTCAGTGCTTGTCGCGGGTGAGATCAACCATGGCGGTTAGTTCTTCGGGCCGCGGCCGCCCTGGTCGATAGGCTTGGTGGAGACGTGATGCCAGATGCGTTCGTCAACGCAAAATGTGGTCACACCCGCGAAGCGGGTCTCATCGTCGCCCGCTGCTCCAAGGACACGTTTGACGGCTCGCCACGGGGTCTTTAGACGCAGACTAGCTGGATGGGCAAGCCGTGGACCTAGGCGTTCTCCCGCCGCATCTGCCCGGTTGTCCACTACGTGGCCCGGCTGATGGGCAGTGTTCTAGGCGCGCGAGCTGTGAGTCCTGCTCCATGAACGAGGTCACCGCACGCGACCGCTCCGGGCACCGCCATCGTCGTTTCCGCCACCACTACCGCGTGGCGCCGTGGAACTGGAGCGTTGATCAACTTCGCCCGCTGTCGATCATGCGCATGCTCCACGACACACAGGTTGGGCAGCCCCAGGTCGTTCTGTCCGCCTGTCCAGATGTGGAGCGCGGAGAGTCTATTCAGGAGCAAACTGGGGCACAACTTCGAAGTAGAAGTAGTTGGCGTACGCGTAACCGGGTCGCACGACGCCATCAAAGTCGTCGAATCCAATCAGTTGTCCCTCGGCCTCTAGGAAATCCGTTGTTGTCAAAGCGAAGGGACTTCCTTGAGCGTTGTTATAGATCTCTGCGGTAGCGGGGCGGTAGGCGAGATTGAAAGGCTCGTCGCTCGTGAATGCGACATCGTTCCAGAGTTCCCCGGGGAAACTGTCGAACGCGGAGATGTAAGCAGAACTGCCGATTGATGTTCCCGTGCATGTTGGAAGGCTGACCGTGAGTCGGGTGCCAGTGGCTAGAGCGCTGTCGTCTGTTGAATTGTTCACGATGTAGATCCGCATCACGTAAGTATGTCCACGCTCTACGGTCACACTGTCTTGCCATCCGCCATCCTGCGTTATCGCTGCATCTCTGACGACGTAGAAGTTGCGCTCGTCGCCGGTGGCAGGGTTTGTGATGACTGAGTTGAAATGTGCGTATGTCGGGGGCGCGTCTATAGTTCGAAACAATGGTCGCGAAGGGCCCCAGCTTCCTCCGTCATACATTTCGCCGTCGTCTCGGCATGCATCCTGAGAGGCTGTCTCGGTCCTGGTTGTGGGACTTGGGTTTAGTCCTCGGAACCCTTCTCTAATCTCTTTGGCTACTTCCTTTAGTTGTTCGGCCTGTTCGGCCGAGGCGGCATCTTCATGTATCCAGTTTGCGACCGTAAAGCCAGAAGGAAAGACGAGGTTAGAGAAGAATCCACCGATGCATGCTAATGCTATTATTTGCCACGTAGACGGTTGATATGGGCTACGGAGCCAGTTCCGCACCCGTCGTGGGCCCGGGGCGGCACCTGCAGACTCGTGCGCGGAGGCATCTGAGTCTGGAGGCTTGGCCTGATCCAACGGATTATTCTTGTCGCGGCCGACATGGTCGTTCATTCCATCCTCCGTCCACCGTTGGAACTAGCGTGGCTGGAATACTACATGGCTACGTGGTGTACGCAGCATGCGACGGCGTAGATCTGATACGGAGGCTGCTCCCCAGTGCTGGATCGGCTGCGCGGTGGATAGGAGTTCCAAAGTGCTACTGCGCAGTCGCTAGTCTGGAAGCCTTCCTGTCTTAGGAGCGTCAGTCCCGGAACTCCTCCGGGATCTCTGCGACGGGGATCCTGAACGTGAACCTGGCGCCGCCGCCTGGCTCGTTACCGGCCTTCACCGAGCCCCCATGCGCCTTGGCCGTGTGCGCGACGATGGACAGGCCAAGGCCCGTGCCGGGGGTGTTGCGGGCCTTGTCGGAGCGGTAGAACCGGTCGAAGATGTTGGGCAGGTCGTCCTCGTCGATGCCCGGGCCCGCGTCGACGATCGTGAGGGTTCCGTCGCGCAGGTCCACCTTGATGGTCCCGTCGGACGGCGAGAACTTCACCGCGTTGTCGAGCAGGTTCGTGATGGCCCGCTCGAGCGTCGACGGGTCGCCCATCACCGGGGTGGACTCCATCGAGACGGCGAAGTTGATGTTGGGTCCGCGGCGGCGGGCGCGGGCGATGGCGGAGTCGGTGACCTCGGCCAGGTCGAGGAACTCGTGGGGGCGCTGGAGGTGGTCGTCGCGGGTCAGGGCGACGAGGTCGCCCACCAGCGCAGAGAACTCGCCCAGCTGGGCCGCGACGTCGCCGAGGACCTCGGAGCGCGCACCCTCGGGCAGCATGCCGGACTTGTCGTCGGCCACCAGCAGTTCGACGTTCGTGCGCATCGACGTCAGCGGGGTGCGGAGCTCGTGGCCGGCGTCGGCGATCAGCTGGCGTTGCTGCTCCCTCGACTGCTGCAGCGACTTCAGCATGGTGTTGAACGACTGCGTCAGTTCGCCGAGGTCGTCACGGCCGTAGATACGGATCGGGTTCAGCTGGTCTGTCTGCGTGACGGCCTTCACGGCCAGTGACAGTCGGCGCACGGGTGCCAGGACGGCGCGCGCGGTCCACAGCGCGGCGGTGGTGGTCGTCACGACGCCAAGGAGCCCGGCGGTCAGCAGCACCAGCCAGAGCGAGGCCAGCGTCGACTCGAGCGCGGTCGTGGGGCGCGCGAACATCACCGCGTAGTGGCCCTCGGAGGTCGTCAACGGGACGGCGACGGCGCGGTAGACGACGCCGCCCTCGTACACATCGCGGGCCGACGATCCGGCGCGCAGCCGCGCGATGCTGATCTCTTCGGGTCCGGCAAGCAGGTCGACGCTCTGCCCGGGCATCTGGGACACCACGCCGTCGGCACGCACCAGTGACATCAGGCCGTTCGATGTCTCGAGCGTGCCCGACGTGAGGCCACCCATCGTCTCGATGTTCGTGGCGACGGTGGTCGCCAGGTCCTGTGCGACGGCGGTCAGCTCGTTGTCGAGCTGGTCAAGCAGCGACCACCGCGCGACGGTGTACGTCGCGCCGCCGACGAGGATCACCGACAGCGCGACGGAGAGACCGGTCAGGAACGCCAGGCGCCACTGCAGTGACTGCCCACTGGCTAGGCGGTTGATCGCCCGACTGATCCGGATCCACCAGCTGCCGATCACGGGGGCGATTCACGCAGGACGTAACCGATGCCCCGCACCGTGTGGATGAGGCGGGACTTGCCGCCGGCCTCCGTCTTGCGGCGCAGGTAGCCGATGTAGACCTCGAGCGAGTTCGCCGTCGTCGGGAACTCGAACCCCCACACCTCGTTCAGCAGGGTGTTGCGCTCCATCACGCGACGGGGGTTCTCCATGAACACCTGGAGCAGTGCGAACTCGGTGCGCGTCAGGGAGATGTGCTGCCCGCCGCGGGTCACCTCGCGGTGCTGGGTGTCGAGGGTCACGTCCTGGAAGGTCAGCACCCGCGACTCGGCCTCGGGGGCCGGCTTCGAGCGCCGGGTGAGGGCCCGCAGGCGCGCGAGGAGCTCGTCGAGCGCGAAGGGCTTGACCATGTAGTCGTCGGCGCCGGCGTCTAGGCCGTCGACCCGGTCGCCGACCGCGTCGCGCGCTGTCAGGATGAGAATGGGGATGTCGTTGCCGCCCTGGCGGAGCATCCGGGTGGTCTCGAGACCGTCGAGCCTCGGCATCATCACGTCCATGATGATGGCGTCCGGCTGGTAGCTCACGAGCTTGGCGAGGGCCTCCACGCCGTCGGCTGCGGTCTGTACGTCGTCGCCGGAGTAGGTCAGCGAGCGAGCGAGCGAATCTCGAACGGCCTGATCGTCGTCCACCACCAAGATGTGCATGCCTGTAACCCTGTCACTTTCCACCGACTGCTGGCATCCTACCTGGGTCCACCGACTCCACCCGGCAGCCGTGCCGGTCGCTAGTGTGTCCGCATGACAAAGCTGGTTTTCGTCTGCTGGGGCAACATCTGCCGCTCCCCGATGGCGGAGCGCGTCGCCGAGAAGCTCATCGACGAGCAGGGCCTCGACGTCGAGGTGTCCAGCTTCGGTATCTCCGACGAGGAACGTGGCAACCCCATCGACCTGCGGGCCGTGCGCGTGTTGGATGACGCCGGCTACCGCACCGACGCCCACGAGGCGCGGCAGGTCACCTCGGCTGACCTCCGCGACGCCGACCTGGTGATCGCCGTCGAGCCGTTCCAGGTCGCCCGGCTGCGCGGCTTGGCCCCCGGCGTCCCCGTCGAGCTGCTCAACGACTACAACCCGGAGAAGAAGGGTGAACCCCTCGACGACCCCTGGTACGGCGGCCCGGCGGGCTTCGAGTCGACGCTGTCGGACATTGAGGCGGCCATGCCGGGGATCCTGGAAGCCGTCACGGCAGAGTGGCACCCGGCCACGCCTGCGTGACCGGTTCCGGGGCGGCCTGATCGAGCTGCCTGCCTGCGTGGCCGCCCTCCTTTTGGGCGCCCTCCGCCCGAGCCAGCCTGGTTCGCGCACAAGAGTGGCCTGGTCCCCAGCACGCGCGCTGTTTCCGGGTGCTGGGGACCAGGCCACAGTTGTGCGCGGGATGAGGAAGTGGGCGGGGCTGGACCGTATGGCGGCCGGCGAACTCCTGCGACGCATGAACCTGCCGACCGCGCCGACGTGCGCGGTACTAGGGTGAAGACTCACCTCACGAAAGGCGCCGCCATGAGCCTGCTCGGCCGCAGCTTCCTCAAGGAACTCGACTTCACCACCGACGAATGGCGGGGTCTGCTCGACCTCGCAGCCGAGCTGAAGGCCGAGCGACGCGAGCGTCGAGAGACGAAGCGGCTCGAGGGGAAGCAGGTCGCGCTGCTGTTCGAGAAGACGTCGACGCGCACCCGCTGCGCGTTCGAGGTCGCCATGGCCGACCAGGGCGGCACCACCACCTACCTCGACCCGTCCGGCTCGCAGATCGGACACAAGGAGTCGGCCGCCGACACCGCCCGTGTGCTCGGCCGCTGGTACGACGGCATCGAGTACCGCGGGTCCGGCCAGGACGTCGTCGAGACCCTCGCCGCCCACGCCGGCGTGCCCGTCTTCAACGGGCTCACCGACGACTGGCACCCCACGCAGATGCTCGCCGACCAGCTCACCATGATCGAGCACTCCGACAAGCCGCTGAACGAGATCGCCTTCGCGTTCATGGGCGACGCCCGCAACAACGTCGGCAACTCGCTGCTGATCTCCGGCGCCATGATGGGCATGGACGTGCGCATGGTCGCGCCGGTCTCGCAGCACAACGCCCCCGAGATCGTCGAGCGGGCCCGCACCATCGCGGAGACCACCGGCGCCCGCATCACCGTCACCGACGATGTCGCCGTCGGGGTCAAGGGCTGCGACTTCATCTACACCGACGTCTGGGTCTCCCTCGGTGAGCCCAAGGAGGTCTGGGCCGAGAGGATCGCGCTGCTGCGGCCCTACCAGGTCAACGCCGAACTCCTCGCCCTCACCGGCAACCCCGACGTGAAGTTCATGCACTGCCTGCCTGCGTTCCACGACCTCGGCACGTCCGTCGGCCGCGACCTCAAGGAGCAGTTCGGCATCGAGGGCGTCGAGGTCACCGACGACGTCTTCGAATCGGAGGCGAGCATCGTCTTCGATCAGGCCGAGAACCGCATGCACACCATCAAGGCGGTTCTGGTCGCGACGCTGGCAGGCTGACCCGACCCACGAGGGAGTGTGCGCTTCTCGTGTCCGGACCGGGGAGAACCGTTCACTGGTCGATTTTCGGGACCGCGCCGGACGGTCCGAGGGAGCGCGACGGACGGGGTCGCGTGGGAAGGACGGCCGACGATCCGCGGGAAGGGCGGCACACGGTTCGTGGGGAGGGTGCCCCGACGGAGTCAGTTGGCGCGGAACACGTCGCGGGAGTAGACCCGATCCGCGACGTCGTCCAGCTCGTCGGACCACCGGTTCGCGATGATCAGGTCCGCGCGACGCTTGAGCTCGTCGAGGCTCTCGACGAGCTCGCAGCCCGCGAACGTCGCGCCCTCGATCATGGGCTCGTAGATCACGACGGTGGCCCCAGCGTCGCGGAGCCGACGGATCACGCCCTGCACCGACGACTCCCGGATGTTGTCCGACCCCGCCTTCATCGTCAGCCGGTGCACACCGACCACCTCAGCACCCCGCGCCAACACGTCGGCGGCGATGACGTCCTGCCGTGTCTGGTTGGAGTCGACGACGGCGCGTATCAGGTTCTGCGGCACGTCGCGGTAGTTGGCGAGCAGCTGCTGGCTGTCCTTCGGCAGGCAGTATCCGCCGTAGCCGAAGCTGGGATTGTTGTAGAAGCTGCCGATCCTGGCATCGAAGCAGACCCCCTCCAGCAGCATCCGGGCGTCCAGGTCGTGCTGCAGCGCGAAACTGTCGAGCTCGTTGAAGTACGCGACCCGCAGTGCCAGGAAGGTGTTGGCGAACAGCTTGATCGCCTCGGCCTCGGTGGTGTGCGTGATGAGCACCGGCGCCGGCTCATGCGCCGCCTCCTGCAGGGTGCGGGCGAACTCCTCCGCCTCCGGGCCCGGGTCACCGACCACGATCCGCGACGGATGCAGGTTGTCGTGCAGGGCCCGGCCCTCGCGGAGAAACTCCGGCGAGAACAGGATCCGCAGCCCGGGGTAGGCGCCGCGGATCCGGCGCGTGTACCCGACGGGCACCGTCGACTTGATGACCACGGTCGAGTCCGGCGACAGCTCTTCGACCTGGTCGAGGACTGCCTCGATCGACGACGTGTCGAACTCGTTGAGCTCCTGGTCGTAGTTCGTCGGCGTCGCGATGACCACGAACCGGGCGCCGACGAGGGCCTCCGTCGGTTCGGTCGTGGCCCTGAGATCGAGCGGCACCTCGGCGAAGAACCGCTCGATGTCCACGTCTTCGATCGGGCAGCGCCGCTCGTTGACTGCCACGACGCGGTCGGCGTTGATGTCGAGAGCAACCACCTCATGTCGCTGCGCGAGCAGCGTCGCGTTCGCGAGTCCCACGTAACCCAGTCCTGCTACGGCGACCCTCATGCGGCCAGCACCGCCCGTCGCAGCGATCGTGCCGCCCATCCGGCCTGGACCGCCGCCGTGCCGAGATTGCCCGCGCGCAGCTGGCGCCTGGTCATCCTGAGCGCGTAGTAGCACCCGAGCGCCGCTGCCGACCGTCGTAGCCTCGGCCGGACGTTCCGCGGCACCAGCTTCAGCACGTGCTCCAACGCCGAGTACCGCTCCGCCATGTTCGCACCCGTGCGGATGCGTGAACTGGAGTCGCTCGCCTCGTGCACGCGGTACTGCGCCAGCACCTGGTCGACGAAGTAGACGGGGCCGTGCGCCGCGACGCGTGCCCACATGTGCCAGTCGGCGGCGTGTGGCAGCGTCTCGTCGAATGTCCCGACGGCGGCATAGGTGTCGGCGTGGACGACCATCGACGGCGTCGAGATCCGGTTGGACGCGGCGAGCGCCATCAGTGCTCCTCCCCACACGCCTCCGCCGTGGACATAGCGCCGGGTCACGGCCATGGGGTTGCTGTGGGAATCGACGTGCTGCGTCCGGCAGAAGGCGGCCGCCAGCCCGGGCGTCTCGAAGGCCCGGTCCATGGCATCGTAGAAGCCTGGAAGGACAAGGTCGTCGCCGTGGAGGAGGTGGATCAGCTCGCCGGACGCCTGCGCGAGGCAGTGGTTGAAGTTCGGCACCGCACCGCGCGGGGTATCGCTGCGCACGATCGTGACTCTGCCCCCGCCGAAGCGGTCGACCACCTCGTGCGGTCGGTCGGTGGAGCCATCATCGACGACGATGATCTCGGCGTCCGAGCGACAGCCGAGCTGACCCATCACGCTCTGCAGGGTCCACGTCAGGTAATGCGCGCAGTTGTGGGCGGGGATGACCACGCTCCAACGCGGGCGCCTTGGGGGCTTCACATCAGGCAGCCTACGGACCAAGATGCCCCGGTCGACCAACGGTGGGGGTCGGGAGGGTGAGCGTCGTATGAACAGCAGATGACGGGGTACATGGCGTGGTTGAACATGCGGATAACTCGCGCCCAATGCCCTCCCGGGGAGAGTCCATGGCCGCTTATATGGAGTGCGTAGGCAGCTAGCGGAGCAGAGGGAGACGATATGCAGATCGGCATCGCGGGGGCCGGGTTCTCGGGGGCCGTCATCGCCCGTCGGTTCGCGGAGGAGGGCCACCGCGTGGTGGTCTTCGAGCAGCGCGATCACGTCGCGGGCAACTGCCACACCGAGCGCGATCCGGACACGGGCATCATGATCCACCGCTACGGGCCACATATCTTCCACACCGGCGACGAGCGGGTCTGGAACTACATCAACGGCTTCGGCGAGATGGTGCCCTTCAACCACCGCGTGCGTACCACCGTCGGCGGTCGCGTCTACCTCCTGCCGGTCAACCTGCTGACGATCAACCAGCTCTTCGAGACCGCGATGGGCCCCGACGAGGCGCGCGAGTTCATCGAGATGCAGTCCGACCCCACGATCGGGGAGCCCGCCAACTTCGAGGAGCAGGCGCTCAAGTTCGTCGGCCGCCGGATCTACGAGGCCTTCTTCTACGGCTACACGCGCAAGCAGTGGGGACTCGACCCGACCGAGCTGCCGGCGTCGATCCTCAAGCGGCTGCCGGTGCGGTTCTCCTACGAGGACTCCTACTTCAACCACCCGCACCAGGCGATGCCGCGTCACGGCTACACGACCATCGTCGAGGCGATCCTCGACCACCCCGGCATCGAGGTGCGGCTGAGCACACCGCTGACCGACGACGACCGTGTCGACTTCGACCACGTCGTGTGGACCGGGCCGCTGGATGCCTGGTTCGGCTACGACCAGGGGCGGCTGGGATACCGGACGCTCGACTTCGAGGAGATCCGCGCCGACGGCGACCTCCAAGGCTGCTCGGTGATGAACTACGGCGACTTCGAGACGCCCTTCACCCGCATCGCGGAGCACAAGCATTTCGCGCCGTGGGAGGAGCACGACAAGACGGTTGCGTTCCGCGAGTTCAGCCGCCTTTGCGGCCCCGACGACACGCCCTACTACCCGATCCGACTCGCCAACGACAAGGGGCTCCTGCGTGACTACGTCGCCCGGGCCGAGGCCGCGTCGGGCGTGACGTTCGTCGGTCGACTGGGGACCTACCGGTACCTCGACATGGACGTGACGATCGGCGAGGCGCTGGCCGCGTCGGACCAGATGCTGGAGTCGCTGTCGTCGGGCAGGACGCTGCGTCCCTTCTACGCGCGAGTGCTCTGACCGTAACCCGCAGACGCCACCGCTGGACACGGACGCCACCGTCGTGGTGGTGGTTTTTGCTGCTAAGGGTGGCGTGTGCGCCTAAGGGTGGCGTGTGCGCCTAAGGGTGGCGTGTGCGCCTAAGGGTGGTGTGTGTGCTTACGGGTGGCGCGTCGACGGCGGCGGGCGGGGGCGCGCCGTCGTTCCGGACCGTCGCCACCGCAACCCGCAGGCGCCACCGCTGGACACGGACGCCACCGTCGTGGTGGGACTGCTGCACGTCTTGGTGACAGGTTGGGTTAGGCGGCCTGGAGGGCCGGTGTGGTCATGATTGTCTCGTATTCGATGGGGGTCAAGCGGCCGAGTCGGGCCTGTCGTCGTCGGCGGTGGTAGGTGCGTTCGATCCAGGTCACGATCTGGATTCGCAGGTCCTGTCGGGTGGCCCAGCGCCGCCGGTCCAGCACGTTCTTCTGGAGCAGTGCGAAGAACGATTCCATGGCGGCGTTGTCCCCGGCCGAGGCGACCTGGCCCATCGAACCAGCGAGCCCGTGCTGGCGTAGCGCTGCCAGGAACTTCCGTGACCGGAATTGGCTGGGTTCAACCGGTCGATGCAACACCGGGCTGTGAGAGTGAGCGTAGCTGCTCCTCGAACACCTCGGCAGGTGTCTTCCAGTTGAGGCTCTGAGAATGTCAACTCGACTTGGCTCCACTGGGACGGCTTGAGTTGGCCCCACTGGCGCGGGTGTGGGCGAGGCGGTAGCTGGTTGTGCCTGTTTCGATGATGGTGCCGTCGTAGGTGAGGCGGTCGACGATGGCGGCGCAGAGGCGGGGGTCGGTGAATGTCTTGGTCCAGCCGCTGAAGGGTTCGTTGGAGGCGATGGCGATGGCGGTCTTCTCTTCGCGTTCGGTGAGGATTTGGAAGAGGAGTTCGGCGCCTCGGCGGTCGAGTTGGAGATAGCCGAGTTCGTCGAGGCAGAGCAGATCGACGCGGCCGTAGCGGGCGATGACTTTGGTGAGGGCGCGGTCGTTGTCGGCTTCGGCGAGCTCGTTCACCAAGCGGGAGGCCAGGACGTAACGGACCCGGTAGCCGGCCTCGGCGGCGGCGGTGCCGATCCCGATGAGGAGGTGGGTTTTCCCGGTCCCGGAGTCGCCGATCAGACACAGGGGTCGGCCTTTGGCGATCCAGTCGCCAGCGGCGAGGGTGTTGATGACGGCCGGGTTCAGGCTGGTGTTGGCGCTGTAGTCGAGGTCGTCGAGTCGCTTGGGTCGGGGGAAGCCGGCGTCGTGGACGCGGCGGGCTCGGCGGCGTTCGTCACGGTCGTCACACTCGGCGAGCAGCAACTCGGCCAGGAAGCCCTGGTAGGTGTGCTGCTCCCGAGCGGCCAGGGCCGCAGCGGGGGCTGCTTGGGTGCGGATGGTCGGTAGTCGTAGGGTCCGGCAGGCGGTGTCGATCGCGACCTCGACGGCTTGGGGGGGTGAGGGTCGTCATCGGGCTCCTTGGGTGAGTAGTTCGTCGTAGATGGCGACGTTGGGGACGCCTCTGGTGTCGGTGGGGTAGGCGATCTGGCCGTCGACCTCGACGATCCCCAGCTGGGGTGTGGTTTCGCCGGCGCGACGCACTTCGACGGCGACGGCCTCGGGGGCCAGGGCGCCAACGCTGAGCGCGGCCTGCAACCCGGCGATTACCTGCGCGTGGGGGTACTGGCGGTGCAGCAGAAGGGCCTCGACCAACGCCTGTGTGCCCGACTTGTCGCCGTAGGCGTTCTTCGCTGCCGTCCAGTAGTGGTCATGGGTTGCGGTGAACACGCCGTTCTTGCGGGCCTGGACCAGGGCGGTGGCCCCGGGCAGCGCGCCGGGTTTGTAGGCCAACACCTCCAGGTAGTGGTCCAGGACCAGGCTGACCGAGCCGCGGACGGTGGAGCGTTCGTGTTCGGCGACCAGCCGGGGCCCGTCAAAGACCAGCACCCGGGTGGCGCGCAGCAACACCCTCAACTGCCGGCCGACCAGGCGGGCGGGCACCGAGTACTGGCATTGGCGGACGGTGACCCGCGCGTGCCGATCGACCCGCGGACGCAAACTGATCCCAGTCTCGAACGCCTCCGATGGTAAGTCCCGCAGCAGGGCGGCCTCGGCGGCGAAATCGTCGCCGACGGTACTGACCCGCTGACCGACGCGCCGATGGTCATCCTTGGCGTCGCAGCGGGCGAAGTAGGCGTTCAGCTCGGCGATGCTGTCGACCTTCGGCATCGGGACGGTGTGGGTGCGGCGGAAACGGCCGCCTTCGCCCTCAACGCCGCCCTTCTCATGTGCCCCTTCCACCCCGGGACGGCAGTAGAACACGTCGAAGCCGTAGTGGGACCGGAACGTCACCCACCGGTCCGACTCGACCCGGGTCCTGCCCATCAACACCCGCGACACGGCCGCCTTCAATTTGTCGTAACGGATATGGACCCTCGGGATGCCGCCGAGTTGTTCGAAGGCGTAGCGGTGCCCGTCGAGGAACGCCTCCTGTGAGGCGGTCGAATACGCGCGATGGACCGCCCGACCCGAGTACGACAACCGCAGCGTGAACAAGAACACCTTGGTCTTCACCCCCGCCAACACGATCCACAAGTCGGCGAAGTCGACCTCGGCTTCGGCGCCAGGAGCGTGAGTCTGCGGCACGAACACCTCGACCAACTGCCGACCCGCCTCGACGGCGATCCGCGGCCGCGCGTCGCGGACATAGTCACGCACCGTCGGATAGGCCACCACCACCTGATGCTCCTCAACCAGACGTTCCCTGATCCGTCGGGCCGTGTGGCGTTGCTTGCGGGGCGCGTCCAGATCCTCGCGCAGCATCGCGTCGATCAACGGCTTCACCGGCCCCAGCACCGGCGCCTCCCGCTGCGCCACCTTCCGCGGCGGCGGCTCCGCCGACACCAACGCCTGCCGCACCGTGCGCCGGTGCACCCCATGACGCGACGCCAACTCACGAATCGACACATCGGGATCATCCCGACGGTCCCTACGGATCGCTTCGAACACCCTGACACGACTCCCACCAGACACTCCGGCCCACCCCTTCATCGTCGACGAACACTCAACGACCAGCCTCAAGGGTGGGGCCAGATCAGACCGTCACAATCGGCCCGCGTGTCACCACCCGGAGCCAGAACGGACCGTCACAGTGGGGCCAAATCAGACTGTCATTTCCAGAGCGGCCGAACGGTCTCCGATGGGTAATGTTGGGCCCATGATTGATCCGAAGTGGCTGCGCGCAGATCCCGACCGCGTCCGACGCTCCCAGGCCGCCCGCGGCGCCTCGGTCGAACTCGTCGATGACCTGATCGCCGCTGATGAGTCGCGCAGGGCCGCGATCCTGGCCTCCGAGACCCAGCGCGCCGAGCAGAAGGCGCTCGGCAAGCAGGTCGCCCAGGCCAAGGGCGACGAGAAGCAGGCCCTGCTCGCGAGGACCAAGCAGCTCGCCGCCGACGTCAAGGCCTCGCAGTCGGCCACCGCGGAGGCGGGGCCCGCTTCGACGAGCTGATGAAGCAGCTCGGCAACCTCGTCATCGACGGCGTCCCGGAGGGCGGTGAGGACGAGGGTGTCGTGATCGAGCGCTTCGGCACCCCGCGTGACTTCGCGGCCGAGGGATTCGAACCCAAGGATCACCTCGAGCTCGGTGAGGGCCTGCGTGCCATCGACATGGAGCGCGGCACGAAGATCTCGGGTTCCCGCTTCTACGTGCTCACCGGCATCGGCGCCCAGCTCGAGATCGCGCTGCTCAACTTCGCGATGAGCAAGGCCACCGAGTGGGGCTTCACGGCCATGATCCCGCCGGCCCTCGTCAAGCCGTCGGCGATGGAGGGCACCGGGTTCCTCGGCCAGGCGGCGCAGGACGTCTACCACCTTGCGGAGGACGATCTGTACCTGGTGGGCACCTCCGAGGTGGCGCTCGCCGCCTACCATTCCGACGAGATCCTCGACGGTGGAAGCCTGCCGCGCACCTACGCCGCCTACTCCCCGTGCTTCCGCCGCGAGGCCGGCTCCTACGGCAAGGACACCCGCGGCATCTTCCGCGTGCACTGGTTCGACAAGGTCGAGATGTTCGTCTACTGCGACCCGGCCGACGCCGAGCGCTGGCACGAGTTGCTCCTTGGCTACGAGAAGGCCTTCCTCCAGGCGCTCGAGTTGCCGTTCGAGGTGCTCGACGTGGCCTCCGGTGACCTCGGGCTCAGCGCGGCACGCAAGTACGACTGCTACGCGTGGCTGCCGACGCAGAATCGCTACCGCGAGGTCACCTCGACGTCGAACTGCACCGAGTTCCAGGCGCGCAGGCTCAACATCCGTGGCCGCTTCGAGGACGGCGTGCGTCCCGTCGCGACCCTGAACGGCACCCTGTGTGCCATGACCCGCATCATCATCATGCTGCTGGAGAACCATCAGTAGGCCGACGGGTCCATCCGTGTCCCGGAGGCCCTCCGCCCCTACCTCGGTGGCCGGGAGGTCCTGGCACCGGTCGCCTGAGGTGGCCGGTTGGCTGACCCGGTGCTTCCGCCCAGTGAAACGAAAGGTCGACGAGCAGATGGACTTCACCCGAAGATGGTGGCGCTCGACATAGACGGCACCCTGGTCGACGGCTTCGGGGTGATGCCTCCGGAGGTCCACGCGGCCGTGCGCCGCGTGGTCGATGCGGGTGTGCCCGTCGTGCTGACCACCGGCCGCTCCTGGCTCGCCACCCGGACCATCTTCGAGGAACTGGGCCTGCCCGCGGGCTGGGCCGTGTCGTCGAACGGGGCGATGGTGGTCACCAACCCGCCCTTCGAGGTCCGGCACGAGACCCGCTTCGACCCCGCCTCCGTGGTGAGGCAGGTCGCCGAAGTGACCCCCACCGCGCGGATCGCCGTCCAGGATGGCCTGCATTGGCGGGTGAGCCGCGAGTTCCCGCCGGGCGAGCTGCAGGGCGACGTCACGATCGAGACCATCGACGAGTTGGCCTCACGGCCCGTTTCCCGCGTCATCGTCCGCGACCCGGAGAGCACGGAGGAGAAGTTCTCCGAGGTCGTCGCCAAGCTTGGACTGCACGAGGTGGCCTACTTCATCGGGTGGTCTGCCTGGCTCGACATCGCACCGCAGGGCGTCGACAAGGCCCACGGCCTGCAGATCGTGTGCGGGGCGCTCGGGATCGACCGGGCGGACGTGCTCGCCATCGGCGACGGCCGCAACGACATCGAGATGCTCCAGTGGGCGAGTCGCGGGGTCGCGGTCGGTGACGCCGCCGAGGAGGTGCGCCGTGCGGCGGATGCGGTCACGGGAACCTTCGACGAACTGGGCACGGTCACCGAACTTGACCGCTGGTTCCCCAGCGCCGAGGAGGCGGCTTCCTGAGTCCGCTTGGGAAGCCGTCGGGATCCTCGATAGACTACCGACGTCGTCAGCTGCTGCTGGCTGCTCGGCGCCACCTCCTGCCGAGAATGGATGTGCCCCGGCAGGGTGCTGGAGTTCCTTGGCGAAAGGCATCTCAGACGTGACGTTCACCGCTTCGGCCCCGGCAGCAGATCTGCCGCGGGTTGGTGCGCGACCTCCGTTCCTCAGGTACCTGCTGGAGGTGTGGCAACGCCGCGACTTCATCGTCACGATGGCCCGTTACCGGATGCGGGCGGGCCTGGAGAGCAACCGTCTCGGGCTCGCCTGGGTCGTGCTCCGCCCGCTGCTCAACGCGGGGATCTACGGCATCATCTTCGGGCTCCTGCAGGCAGGTAACCGGCCACCGGACTTCCCCGCCTTCGTCGTGATCGGCGTGTTCCTGTTCGAGTTCTTCCAGGGCTGCTTCAACGACGGGTCAAAGTCGCTCACGGGCAACCGGAACCTGGTGCAGTCGCTCGCCTTCCCCCGCATGACGCTCCCGCTGGCCGCGATCATCGAACGGTTCCTGCAGTTCCTGATCATGCTCGTGGTCCTGGTGCCGATCCTGATGCTGTTCGGGCACTTCCCCCGCCTGGAATGGCTGTACATGCTGCCGCTGACCGCATGCCTGGCGCTGGTCAGCGCCGGGGTCGGCCTGGTCACGGCCCGGCTCACCGTGCACGTCTCCGACCTGACGCAGCTGCTGCCCTTCATCAGCCGCCTCCTGTTCTACATGTCCGGGGTGCTGTTCGCCGTGGACAAGATCCTTGCGAACCATCCGGTGCTGCTGCGGATCTTCGACTTCTACCCGCTCTATCAGGTGCTGAAGATCGCCCGCCACCACCTCATCGGGGCGGCCGGTTACCCCGGCTACTACTGGGGGCTGCTGGCCGCGAGCTCGATCGCGACCTTCATGTTCGGCGCCGTGTTCTTCTGGCGGGCCGAGGAGCGCTATGGCCGTGACTGACGAGGGGCGTGGGGGGCGCACCCCGGTGGTGATCGTCGACGACCTGCACGTGAAGTACCGGGTGTTCGCCTCCGGCAAGGCGGCAGGCAGTGCCCGCAGCGGCCTGCTGAACCTGACCCGCGGCGTGCGGGAGGTGCACGCGCTGAAGGGGGTCTCCCTCACCGCCTACGAGAACGAGACGATCGGCGTGGTCGGCTCCAACGGCTCGGGCAAGTCGACGCTGATGCGCGCCCTCACCGGCCTGACGCCGCCCGCGTCCGGCGCGGTCTACGCGCGGTCACGGCCCAACCTGTTGGGGGTGGGGGCCGCGCTGCTGCCCAACCTCTCCGGGTCGCGCAACATCATCCTCGGGGGGCTCGCAATGGGCTTCAGTCGGGAGGAGATGGAGGAACTCAAACCGCAGATCGCCGAGTTCGCCGACCTGGGTGACTCGCTCGACCTCCCGATGCGCACCTACTCCTCAGGCATGCAGGCGCGGCTGAAGTTCTCCATCGCTGCCGCCCGCAGCCACGACATCCTCATCATCGACGAGGCGCTCGCCGTGGGCGACAAGGCCTTCCGTAAACGCTCCGAGGCCAGGATCCGTGAGTTGGCCACCGAGGCGGGCACCATCTTCCTCGTCTCGCATTCCATGACCTCCATCCGCGACACGTGCGCCAGGACCATCTGGATCAACAGGGGTGTGCTCGAGATGGACGGCCCCACCGATGAGGTCGTGAGGGCGTACGAGGCGAGCCGATGACGCCCACGGACCGCCCCGCCGCCCCCTCTCTCACGGAGCTGAGGGACGCCGTCCAGCCCGACTGGGTGATGGCGCGATCCGCCGAGCACTGGACCGGGACGCTGTACATGCGTCGGTTGTCGATCTACCTCACCTGGCTGCTCGTCCGCACCCCGTTGACTGCCAACGGTGTCACCTGGCTGATGATCGTCGCAGGCGGGCTGGCCGGCCCCGCGCTGCTGCTGCCTGCCCCCTGGGGTGTGGTCGTCGCGGCCCTGCTCGCCCAACTGCAGATGCTGCTCGACTGCTGCGACGGTGAGGTCGCCCGCTGGCGCCGCACCATGAGCCCCAGGGGGATCTTCCTCGACCAGATCGGCCACTACGTGGCCGAGGGGTCGATCGGGCTCTTCCTCGGGGTGTCCGTTGCGCTTGCCGCCGCCCCGACCGACTGGCGATTCATGTTCGCGGGCGCACTCCTGATGGCGGGCATCTGGCTCAACAAGTCGCTCAACATGATGGTGACCCTCGCCCGCACCAATGCGGGTCTTCCGCGGCTGCCGGACACCCCCTCCGTGCGCGCCATCACCAGCGCGTCGATGACGGCACGGCTGCGGCGCGTCGCGGGTGTCGTGCCCCTGCACCGCATGTTCCACTCCATCGAACTCACGTTGGTGAGCCTTGTCGCGGCCCTCGTCGCACTGGCCGCCGCCCCGGTCTGGCCCTGGTACGTGGTGTGCGTGACGGTGCTGATCTGGCCGGTGACGATGGGTCACTTCATCGCGATCTGGAAATCGGCAAGGCTGGTGGCGCGGTGAACGCCGCCCGCGTGGGGGCCGTCGTGCTGACCATGGGGCAGCGCCCCCGCAAGTTGATGCGGGCGCTGGAGTCCCTCGGTCGCCAGCGTGGGGTCGAACTCGACACGGTCGTGGTGGTCAACGGAGCCGGGCCGGTCGAGGCGCCTGACGCCGTGCGAGTGCACCTGCTGGGCGAGAATCTCGGCATTCCGGCCGGCCGCAACCGGGGGGCCGAACTTGTCACCGGCGAGTACGTGTTCTTCCTCGACGACGAATCGTGGCTTCCCCGTGACAACTTCCTCGAGGAGGCGGTTGCGCTGATGAGGGCCGACGACACCCTCGGGATGCTGCAGCCGAGGATCATCGATCCCGACCGTCCCGGCGACGAGCCCCGCCGGTGGATCCCTCGGATCCGTAAGGGCGACCCGGCGCGCAGCAGCGAAGTGTTCTCCGTGCTCGAGACCGCGGTTCTGTTGCGGCGTGACACCTTCGACGCCAGCGGCGGTTGGCCCGACGAGTTCTTCTACGCGCACGAAGGCATCGAGCTGGCCTGGCGCGTGTGGGACACCGGGCGTCGGGTGGAGTACCGCGGCGACCTTGAGGTCGCCCACCCCGTAGTGGATCAGGCGCGGCACAAGGAACTGCACTACATGAATGCGCGCAACCGGGTGTGGCTCGCCCGCCGCTGCCTCAGGTGGCCCTTCTCCTGGGCCTACGTCTTCACCTGGACCCTGCACCACCTCGTGCGCGATCTGCCGGAGAACGCGGACCGGGCATGGTGGGACGGTTGGATGGACGGCTGGACTACGAGCCCTTGGAGTGGACGTCGCCGTAGGAAGCTCCGGTGGGCTACCTACTGGAAGATGACCCGGCACGGAAGGCCGCCGGTGCTCTGACATGGTCAAGGACGTTATGGCAAGGAGCAAGATGGGATCGATGGTTGAGGTTCTGGGCCGGCCGGTACGGCTGCTCTACGGGTCGCTCTCCGCAGACTCACGACGTTTCGTACGAAGCGTGTTCGCGGGAGCTCGAGGACTGCTCGATCGTCGCCGGTCGCACCGCGCCTACCGACGCGTGGTGGTTCCCGTGGCAACGTCGCTCCCATACGAGATCGCCGTTGCGACGATGGCTTCGCTGCAGGAAGCGCTGGCTGCTAACGGCGTCGAATCATGGCTCGTTTCGTCGGAGACGGATCCCGCTGCCGTGCTCGGGGTCAATGTCTCGGACCATGAAGACGTGAGCCGAGCTGTGCTTTCGCTTGCCGGCAAGGGATACTGGCTGTGGGCGCAAGGCCGCCGCTACCCCCTCGAGGCAATCGATCGAGAGAGCCTGAAGCCACTCCTGATCGCCCCCGAGGCGTCCCTCACCATCTACACCCCGCGGGACCTCGGGGGATCTGGCTGGATTGTGGGGGAGGAGTACGGGTGCGGCCTGGAAATCTGGAGGAGAGAGAACGAGGCCGGCGTTGACTACATGCTGGGCCCACGCGAGAATCGAGCCTCTCGCCAACTCGCTCCCGACGACTTCCGGCTCCAACCCGCCCAGTGGCACGGAGTTCCCTGCAGCACCCCGGCAGCTCTTGGTAGGCGGATGCTCGACGATGTCGACTTTCCCATCGATGTGGTCTACACCTGGGTCGATGGTGATGACCCTGACTGGTTGTCTCGCCGGGCTGCGGCTATGGCGGAGAGCGAGGGCGTCCCCTACCATCCAGAGGCGACTATGGAGTCTCGCTTCACCAGCAGGGACGAACTCAAATACTCTCTACGGTCGCTCGACTACTTTGCGCCGTGGGTGCGACGCATCTATCTCGTGACGGACCGACAGGTGCCCTCATGGCTCGACACCGAGAATCCAAGAATCAGGGTGGTCGACCACAGGGAGATCTTCCGGTCGGAGGCGTACCTGCCGTCATTCAATTCCAATGCCATCATCTCAAATATTCACCACATTGAGGGCCTGGCCGAGCATTACATCTATATCAACGACGATGTGTTTCTCGGCTGTTGGTTACGGCCCCAGAGGTTCTTCCTGGGCTCCGGCGTCGCCCTCGTCTCGCCGGCAAATAACCGTCGGAAGTTCGGTCCGGCGACATCCAATGATGAACCTCATTTCAATCTGACGCGCAACATGCGGACCCTGCTTCAAGAAGCATTCGGCCTGACGATATCGCGGGCCATCAAACATACACCGCACCCGCAGCTCCGGTCCGTGAACCATGAGCTTGAGGAACGGTTCCGCGAGGCGTATGTGCAAACCTGGGGACACGCTTTCAGGCATCACAGCGACATCGTCGCGGACCAGCTTCATCACTACTTCGCACAGCTCACTGGGCGTGCGGTCCCCGGCAACCTCAAGTACACCTATGTGAACCTGAAGGATAGAAGTCATGCACCACGCCTGGAGCGATTGATGCTCCGGGACCGTGAGGTCTTCTGCCTCAACGATGCGCCGGTGCCAGATCAGGTGCCGATCGACCCCGATGAGGTTCAACGGTTCCTCGATGCCTACTATCCCGTGCCCTCAACATTCGAACTGACCGACCCGGGTCGGTCTCAGAGCTGGAGCTAGTACCTTGCAACCGAGTGACCAAGACAGCACCATGCAGCCCGTAGTCTCGGTGGTCGTCCCAGTCCACAACTCTGCAGAGCACCTGTCTTCGACGCTGCAGGCAATCGGGGCCCAGAGCCTCGACTCGATCGAAATCGTTCTTGTCGACGATGGTTCCACGGACGCATCCCCGTCCATCATGGAGAACTTTGCCCGGGACGACAGCCGCGTCCGGATCATCCCCGGCCCTTGCACCGGTTCGGCTGGTGACGCCCGCAACGCTGGCCTCGCTGTGGCGAGAGGTCTCTATGTTTCGTTCCTGGACAGTGATGACCTCTTTCTTCCGAAGATGCTCGAAACGCTCGTCGAGCGCGCTGAGGTCGACCGCGCCGATGTGGTCGCATGTCGGTTTCAAACGCTCAACTCGCTGACGGGTGAGACGGAACGAGCCGATTGGATGCTGCGGGTGGACGACCTGCCGCGCTCCCTGCCGTTTGCCCCAGAAGACGCTGGCGACCGCCTCTTCTTCGCATTCAACGCATCCGCCTGGAACAAGCTCTTTCGCCGTGACTTCCTGGTGACGGCCGGCCTCCGCTTCCAATCCCTCCGGCGAACTAATGACGCCTATTTCACCTATATAGCCCTCGCCTTGGCGTGCCGCATTTCCTATGTCGACGAGGTGCTCGTCTCCTACCGCATAGAACAGTCCTCCGGGTTGCAGGCGACGGTCGACGAAGACCCTCTCGAGTTCGCAGAGGCCCTCGACGCCATTCGAGAACGCCTACTGGACGAGGGGCTGCTGCCCGTGTATCAGCGGGCCTTTGACAACCTTGTTGTATCAATGTCGTCCTCATCCTTGAGGCGTCAGCGGACTCCCTCTTCCTTTATGCAGCTCTACGCCGGGCTGCCGTCCATGTTGATGAGGCGATTCTCCATGGCCGGGCTGAGCGGGGACTACTTCCTTCGCGCCGACCTTGCGGCGGCATATGGCCGGTTCACTACCGAGTCGGCCGCAGAGTTTCTCTTCCACGAGAACCGCAGGGTCGCCGGAGAAGCCAGGACAAGTCAGCGTGAGGCGCGAGAGACCCTGCGCCTGGCCTCCCTCGGAGGCGGAGCTCACGCGGGGTCGAGTGGGGCCGAGGATTTGCCGCCCAGACCGAGCCTGCATCTGCCAGCCCAGTTCGATGTGTCCGTGATCATTCCCGTCTACAACTCGTTGGCCTTCGTACGCGAAGCAGTGACCAGTGCACTGGGCCAGTCCGGCGTCCGGATGCAGGTCATCTGCGTCGATGATGGTTCTAATGACGGATCCGGAGAGTTGCTGGACCATGTCGCCTCCGGGGATGAGCGGGTCACCGTCGTCCACCAGACCAACGCGGGCCTGTCGGCCGCCCGGAATGCCGGGCTGGCCTTGGCGACGGGACGGTACGTCTGCTTCCTGGACAGCGACGATCTCTGGCTCGATGACCAACTGGCTGAACTGCTGGGTCGGGCAGAAGCCGAGAGCCTGGACTTGCTCCTGTTCGACGGAGAATCAATCCGTGAGGAGGGTGTCGAGGACTCAGCATGGCGCCGCTACGCGACCTACTATCAGCGATCGTCGGTCTACCGGTCCGTAACCACCGGGGCAGGTATGGCCGCCTCCATGAACCAGAATTCTGACTACCGGGCCAGCGCCTGTCTGTATCTCATACGACGGGACCTGCTGGGTGATGGGGGGCTCCAGTTTGTCCGGGGGTTGATCCATGAGGATAATCTTTTCACTCTGGAGGCGCTCCTGAGTGCCACGAGGGTCGGGCACTCATCTGTCCCGTTCTATGGGCGCCGGGTGCGGCCGGAATCCATCATGACCGCAAGTAGCAGATTCGCATCTGCGCGGAGTTATTTCTACGTCTGGGTGGCAATGCTTCGGCTCCTGCGATACCGGGACTTCGGCGATGCGACCGTGAATCATGAGCTCGGGGCAATAGCGCATTCTATGTTCAGGGCGGCGCGAAATAATGCTGTATCCCTATCTGAGGAAATGATCGATAGCATCGGGGAACTCGACCCGGCCGCCGATGCACAGTCCCTGTTCGTGCTATTCCGACGCACCTGGGGCCAGGATCGAGCCAGAAAGAAGCTCGAGCGACGATTGCGCACAGCAGAGGCAGCCGGCCAAGCCGCTGCTCCAGTAATCCCGGCCCGCCGTAGTGTCCCTGCCAGGCTTGCCACGAAGTTCCGCCGCCTGGCGGCCAAACTTCGATCCTGATCCACGCGGGAACACGCTTCTGTCACGGCAGGCACTCGTTGCCGTCGTGATAGGGTGGGCAGACTAGTGGTGGCTTCGTAGGCCACGCCGTTCAGGGCTGCCACCAGGCGGCCTTGCCATAAGGAGCTTCTGTGCCGCAGCTGTCCAAGCAAGAATGGGTTCTAGCGAGCGGGTCAGCCCTGCTGAGTGCCCTCTCAATCATCTTCTGGCTCGTCGGCAGCGATAGGCTGGCCGGGCTCTTCGCCCTTGCTCTGCTGGGCATGATGGCCATCCTTCAGGTGCTTTTCGCCTCCCGGACGTGGCGTCAGGTCGTCAAGGGTGACTCCCGGCTCGGCAAGGCCTTGGCCCGCCAGGCAAAGACCGCCGGCTCCCTGGAACGTGGGGTGTCATCTCATGCCAGCGCGCAGGAGCGCGGGCTGGATGCCTTGCAGTTCTCGCAGAGCGTTGTGACGCAGGTCCTCGGGACAGTCAAGGGATCGACGGATGAGGCCCTTCGAGTTGCCAAGGCCAACGAGGCCAGCATCGGCGAACTGCAGACCGTGGTTGCTCAACTCACGCAGGAGATTGAAGCAGCCCGAGAGTCCGCCGCACAGTTCAGCGAGCGCGTCGCGAATGGACTTGTGGGTCGGCAGTGAACGCTCCTTACGAGCCGCCGCAGCACCCGAACACGCCTGAGATGGCTGAGGTCGAGTGCCGTTATGGGCGAACCATCTACTTCTCTGATCAGGATGCCCGGGGGCGGGAACTGGCACGAAGCAACGGGGTGCCCTATCCCAACTCGCTAAGACTGTGGGAGTTGGCCCTGGGCCTCGTACCCGAGTGGGATCTGGTGCTTGATATCGGATCGAACTATGGGGAGATGCTTGCTGGAATCGAGAGTGTCTCGGCGTCGCGAGTGGTCGCCTTTGAGCCTAACCCGCTCATTCTGCCCTACCTGAGCGCGACCCTTTCAAATCTTCCCTGGCCGGTCGAGCTGGCTGACGTAGCAGTCGGGAGTCAGGACGCGGAGCTGGTTCACCTCGATGTTGACGCTGAGTGGAGTGGTGTTACGCATCTAGCTCCCCCTGGCACAGATACCGGTGGGGAGCTGAACCGGGTGACCGTGAGCCAGGTGTCGCTGGACTCGTTCTGTGCTCCTTATCCTCGGTCCTTGTGTCTAAAGGTTGATGTCGAAGGCTACGAGATGCAGGTCCTGTCCGGTGGGGCAGGGTTGATCGCCAGCGCGGACTATGCCGTCGTGATGATCGAAATCCTGCACATGCCGGTGCAGGATGTTCTCGAGTTGGCTCGTAAGTACCCACTCTATCTCCTCGATATTCCAAGTCAGCAGTTGGTCCGATGGAACGGCGCGGACGGGTATCAACTGGGACGGGCGCTCCACTCTGGGCAGTTGTACCGCCAGGACGCGCTGCTTATCGCAGGCGCTCGTGGGGCAGACCTGGACGCAGACCTGCGCGAGACCACCGATACGACAGCGGCTCGGGAGGAGCGGCTTACTGCAGCCAACCGCGGGAGAGTGGCCGAGGTCGAGCGCCTTCGAGGGAAACTCGCCGAGGCTGAGGCTGCCCTTGGTGTCGCACGCGCCGAAAACGCCACCCTCGCGAGTCAACGGGATGAAGCTTTGGCGCACCTCACGGAGCTGCGTCAACAGCATGAATCCCTGGAGGCAGACCTCCGGAGGACGTTCTCGTTACGAGCGGTCCTGCCGTCCACTAATCCGGCGTTCGGCGAGATTCATGATGGTCTGATTGAGTTTGCTGAAAATCTGAGAACCAGGAGGTCATGATGCGTCGCCCGAAGGTATCGGTGCTGGTGCCAACGTTCAATGCGGTGCCCTTCCTGGAGCAGGCCCTGGACAGCTTGGCCGCTCAGACTCTTGAGGACATCGAGTTCATCTGTATCAATGATGGCTCAACCGATACCTCTCCTGAAGTGCTGGATCGCTATGCGGCTCAGGACCCTAGGTTCAAGGTCATCCATAAGAGCAACAGTGGGTACGGGGCCTCGATGAACGTGGGCCTCCGGCATGCCACGGGTGAGTACATCGGGATTCTGGAACCCGATGACTATGCTTCGCCGCTCATGTTCGAGGGGCTCTATGCAGCTTCTCTCGACGGGCGGGTCGACGTCGTTAAGGGTAACTTCAACGCGGTCACGACAGCCCCGACGGTCAAAATCAACAAGGTCGCCCTCTTCCCGGCTGACAAGGCAGGGAAGGTTCTACGGCCCGCTTCCGAGCCCTGGATTTTCCGGGCGCGGCCGGCCATCTGGGCCGGGATGTACAAGGCCAGTTTCCTGCAGGAGAATGGGATCCAGTTCCTGGAGACCCCCGGAGCCTCCTACCAGGATGCGGGTTTCAATTTCAAGGTCTGGGCCGCGGCGTCCGAAGCGGTGTTGGTGGATGACGCCTACCTCTACTACCGGACGGACAACGCGGCGTCCTCCGTGAAGGATCCGGGAAAGGTCTGGGCGGTCGCTGACGAGTACTCCAGCATCTGGGAGTTCATCAATACCCTGGAGCATCGCGAAACGATCATCCCCATCTTCCAAGGGGCCCGCTTCGAGGCCTTCCGGTGGAATCTCGAACGTCTGGCTCCGGAGATCCGGGGAGAGTTCTTTGAGTACACCGAGAAGGAGTACAACGCGGCGCAGGCGCGAGCCGAGCTTCGGCGTGAGTTCTTCAACGGCAACAACTGGCGCGCGCTGCAGGAACTGGTGAACGACTCGAGCCGGCTGAAGCTCGCTGGGTGTCTGCTCAAGTCGCACGACACCGCGCTGCCCCCAACAACGGCCCCCGGAGCTGGGGAGCCCGTAAAGGGGCTGGGAGTGCCCCTGGTGTCGCTGATCATCCCGGTGTTCAACGCGGCCAGGTTCCTGAAGGACTGCCTTGACTCAGCGCTCGGCCAGACGCATGGCAACATTGAGGTAATCTGCGTCAACGACGGCTCCACGGATCTGAGCGAAGCAATACTCGGGCACTTCGCCGCACTTGACTGCCGCGTCAAGGTCATCAACCAGCCGAATGCGGGAGCTGGGACAGCGCGGAACGTAGGCATCAGAGCTGCGCAGGGTCAGTACTTGCTCTTCCTGGACGCGGATGATGTGTTTGATCCGACCATGGTTGAGAAGGCGGTACGCACGGCAGAGGGTGCCGGGGCCGATGTCTGTGTATTCCAGGCAGACTCGTTCAATGACGGACAGCCCGGAGTTTATCGACCGATTGCCCATGGTATCCGCAGGCACCTGCTGCCCGACGCCCCAGTGTTCGGTGCGCGGCATGTTCAGAAGGATATTTTCAGCCTCTTCCAGGGATGGGCCTGGGACAAGCTGTTCAGGGCAGATTTCGTACGGCGTAACCGGCTCGAGTTCCAAGACCTGCGCACCACGAACGACCTGCGCTTCGTCATGACCGCCATCTCGGTGGCAGACAGGATCGTCATTCTCGACGAGTCGTTGATCCACCAACGGCGTGAGGTGGTTTCATCCCTCTCTCGGACGCGCGAGCGGTCCTGGAACAACTACCTGCTCGCGCTCGAAGGGCTGCGCCTGGAACTGGAGTCGCGAGAACTTTATGGGGTCTTCAAGCTCGATTTTCTGTCGTATGCGGTAGAACTCTCAATGTGGAACCTGCGGACGCTCGATCCGGCGGCCAGGACAGCTCTGCTGGTGGCGCTCAGGGACGAGTGGTGCGCCCGGTTGGGGCTCGAAGGTGTGGAGCCCGCTCGACTCCATGATCCCGGCTTGGCCCAGGCGCTCAGAGAGATGATAGGCGAGGCGCCGGCATCGACCGGAGAGGGGCCGGACGTTGGTGAACCGAAGGGGCTGACTGGCGATGCCGAGGCGGGGCCAATGCTCTCAGTGATTGTGCCTGTCTACAACATGGAAGACTACCTCCGCGAATGCCTCGAGAGTGTCCTCCAGTTTTCGGGAGTTCCTCTCGAGGTGGTGTGCGTCAATGATGGATCCACCGATTCGTCCGCTGAGATCCTCGAAGAGTACCGGCGCAGCGATTCTCGTCTCGTTGTGGTGCATCAGGCGAACAGTGGCCTGTCAGGGGCGCGTAATCGCGGTCTTGAAGTGGCGTCCGGCGAGTACGCCCTTTTTCTGGACAGCGACGACGTTCTTCGCCCTGTTGATCTGCCCGCGCTGCTGGCCTACGCGTCGGAAAATGACCTTGACATCATGGGATACGACGCCCGCTCATTCCTTGAGGGGGAGACGGTAAGCGACTCGTGGCAGATCCTTGGGAAGTACTACCAACGGTCTCGATCGTATGGCCGCATCATGCCTGGGGCGAATCTGCTCGCAGAGCAGCGAAGCCATCATGACTACCGGGTCAGCTGTTGTCTGTATCTCGCTCGGCGAAGTCTGATCGAGTCACTTGGGTTGCGGTTCCAGAAGGGAATCATTCACGAGGATAATGCTTTTACGTTCGCCCTCATGGTGGCGGCTGGGCGCGCGGCTCACGCACGGGTCGAGCTCTATGGTCGGCGGGTGCGCGCTGGGTCGATCATGACAAGTGGCGCCCATGCTGATTCGGCTCTGGGGTACCTCGGGTCAGTCCCCGCCATGCTCCAGACCCTCCTGTCGTGGGGCGGTGACGATCCGTTTGTCGCCAAGCATCTCGCCGGCGTGGTCTATCAGGTCCTGCATAACTCGCAGGACCAGTTCTCGCGGCAGGCGGCCGTATCACCCAAGAGCATTGGTGAACGTAGTGGTGAGCCTGTGCTGAGTCTCTTCGCCCGAGTTGTTCAGAACATGGGTCATGTTCATTCCCGTAAGCATTGAGAGTTAGGTTTCTGTAATGGATTTGCTGGTCGTTGGCTCAGGTCTCTTTGGGCTCACCCTTGCGGAGCGTGCGGCGGTCTCTGGGCGCAAGGTCGTCCTTATCGACCGCAGAGACCACATCGGGGGAAATGCCTACTCTTCAAGCGATCCGGAGACTGGCATCGAGATCCATCGATATGGATCCCATCTCTTCCACACCTCAAACGCCTCCGTCTGGGACTACGTCAACAAGTTCACAAGTTTCACAGACTATGAACATCGGGTGTTCTCCACGTTCCGCGGCGAAGTCTTCCCGCTTCCCATCAACCTAGGTACGATCAATCAGTTCTTCCGTTCGTCAATGGGGCCAGGTGAGGCGCGCAAGCTGATCGCCTCCCAAGCGAAAGAGTTCGAGTCTGGCACCGCTCGGAACCTGGAGGAGCGAGCGATCTCGCTCATTGGTCGGCCTCTGTATGAAGCATTCATCAGGGACTACACCGCGAAGCAATGGCAGACCTCGCCTGAGGAGCTTCCCGCGGAGATCATCAGCCGGTTGCCGGTCCGCTATAACTACGACAATCGATATTTCAACGACACGTTCGAAGGGCTGCCGACCGATGGGTACGGGGCCTGGCTCGAACGCATGGCGGATCACAAAAACATCGAGGTCCGGCTTGGCGTCGATTTCTTCGATGAGGATCAGCCCCTCAACCGCAAGGCGGTTGAGGAGGCCTTGCCGATCGTCTACACGGGGCCGCTTGACCGTTACTTCGACTACGCGGAGGGAAGGCTGAGCTGGAGGACCCTCGACTTCGAGTCCGAGGTTCTGGATGTGGGTGACTTCCAAGGTACGAGTGTCATGAACTATGCGGACATGGCCGTGCCCTACACCCGTATCCACGAGTTCCGCCACTTCCATCCGGAACGCGATTATCAGCGCGAGAAGACCTTCATCACCAGGGAATACTCCCGTTTCGCAGAAGGCGTTGACGAGCCCTATTACCCGGTGAACACCGCTCATGACCGGGAGCGACTTCTCAAGTACCGTGAGTTGGCAAACTCCGTGCCGTCCGTCTTCTTCGGTGGGCGCCTCGGGACGTATCAGTACCTTGACATGCACATGGCAATCGCCTCGGCCCTTTCGCTCTGGACCAACAAGGTCAGTGAGGTGTTCGCATGAGGGTTGTGGTCGTTGGGCTCGGATACGTCGGAATGGCGAACGCGGCAGCCCTGTCGCAGCGCCACTCCGTTGTGGCGGTGGACGTCGACCCTCGGCGGGTCGACATGGTCAACGCATACCAGTCACCGATCGTAGACGTTGAGTTGGAAGCCTACCTGGCAACCAAGCCGACCACTCTCGTGGCAACCCAGTCACTCAAGGAAGCGGTCGAGGGTGCCGACGTCATGCTGGTGGCCACTCCCACCGACTATGACCCGGAGACGAACTACTTCGACACCTCGTCGGTGGAGAGCGTTGTCGCCGAGGCGCTGGAGTCGGCACCGGGCCTGGTAGTGATCATCAAGTCGACGGTTCCAGTGGGGTTCACTGGATCGCTGGCCGAGGCTTTCCCCGGCGCATGTATCGTCTTCTCCCCCGAGTTCCTGCGGGAGGGACGTGCGTTCTACGACTGTATCCACCCCTCGCGGATCGTGGTTGGTGACCGAGGCGATGTTGGGGCGTCGGTCGGGGAGATGCTGGCGTCGGTGACCGTCGACGGGGACGCTCCGGTTCTTCAGACCGGTCCCACTGAGGCTGAGGCCATCAAGTTGTTCTCGAACACCTATCTGGCGCTTCGAGTCAGTTTCTTCAACGAACTCGACACCTTCGCTGCAACCTTCGGGCTCGACACCCGCCAGATCATCGATGGGGTCAGTCTGGATCCGCGGATCGGCAGTCACTACAACAACCCCTCGTTCGGTTACGGAGGCTACTGCCTGCCCAAGGACACCAAGCAGCTTCTGGCGAACTACTCGCGCGTCCCCCAGAACCTCATCAGTGCTGTGGTCGATGCAAATCGGACCAGGAAGGAGTTCATCGTCGACCAGATTCTGGAGCGCAAGCCGAGCGTTGTGGGAATCTTCCGGCTGGCGATGAAGTTGGGGTCCGACAACTATCGGTCGTCCTCCATCCAAGGCATTGTGAGTCGGCTCCAGGCCCGAGGCGTGCCTGTCATTCTTTATGAACCGTCGGTGGAGGAGGATGCCTTCAACGGCGTCGAAGTGGTCAACGAGCTGGCTGAGTTCAAGCGGCGAGCGGATGTCATCATCGCCAACCGGCATTCAGCCGAACTTGAGGATGTTTCCGAGCGCGTCTACTCCAGGGATGTCTTCCAGCGCGACTGATCGACACCTTTGCGATCCTCCGCATGCACGGGGCCTAGCCTCGATCTTTCGTGACGGGTCTGATCGGGGCTTGTCGGCGCCGGTGGCGTCGATGCGGCTCTGATTCTTGCAGGTGGGTGTGACAAGGCCCCGCGTGACGTCTGCGGTGCGGGGTTCCAGGCCGAGGGCTTCCAGGTTGAGCGGGACGTGTGGAGGTCTGGGGTTCAGGTCGCGGGTGCCGGTAGGCCTCTGAGGCGGCTGATGCCATTGATGATCAGCTGGGTCCAGCGGGACTGCGGTGGTGTCATAGCGTTGAAGCAACACTCCTGATCGGCGGGGGGCTGATCGATGGAGTGTGTGGATGTCGCGGGTGGGGTTGTCGTTCAGTGACAGGTCGGAGATCTCCACGGCGTCGAAGGCGGGTTGGGGTGTGCGGAAGATTGCCCGTCACCTGGGGCGTTGCCCGTCGGTGGTCTCCAGGGAGCTGCGTCGGAACGCGACGAAGACCCGCGGCTACCAGGCCGTGACCGCAGACGTGGCCGCGCAGCGTCGCCGGGCCCGTCCGCAACAGCGGAAGGTCGCGGGGGATCCGGTGCTGCAGGCGCGGGTGGATGCTGACCTGGCCGCGTCGTGGACGCCGAACGAGATCGCGGGCCGCTTGCGCCTGGAGGCGAGCGACCCGACTGTTGGCCGTATGGCGAACTCTCCCGATGCGCAGGGCCGCACCGTCTCTGGTGAAGCGATCTACCAGTACATCTACGCGATCCCGCGCGGGGAACTCGCCCGGCGGGGGATCTTCCTGCAGTCCAAGCGCACCAAGCGCAGGCCCCGCACTACGGGCCGGTCCCGGGGCGGGCCGATCATCGGGATGGTCCCGCTCTCAGAACGGGGCGAGGACGCCGCCGAGCGCCGGGTGCCAGGCCACTGGGAGGGGGACCTGATCATCGGGAAGAACGGTGCCTCCTGCGCGGCGACACTGGTGGAGCGGATGAGCGGTTTCACCGGGCTGCTGGCTCTGCCCTCCAAGCACGCCGAGGGCACAGCGGACGCGGTCATCGAGTATTTCAACGAGCTGCCCCAGATGATAACGGCGTCACTGGCGTGGGACCAGGGCAGCGAGATGGCCCACCACGCGAAGGTCACCTTGGCCACGAACATGCCGGTCTACTTCGCCGACCCCCACTCGCCCTGGCAGCGGCCCAGCAACGAGAACACCAACCGGCTCTACCGCGAGTACCTGCCCAAAGGCACGGCGATACCCGACCACCAGCCCTACCTGACCACGATCGCCGAGGAGATCAACAACCGGCCCCGCCGCCGGCTCGGCTTCCTGACACCGACCGAAGCATTCGCTCGACTACTGGCCGGCGAGCCCCATGTTGCTTCCACGCCTTGACGTCGCCGTCATCAGGGCGCGTCCTTGGGTGCGGTCGGGTTCGCGGTAGGCGGCGATCATGCGTTGGTAGATGCCCCAGGTGGCTTCGACCTCGACGTGGTCATCGTCGGCGAACAGGGCGGTGAGCCTGTCTTTCTGCTTGTCGGTGAGGAGGTCGGCGCCGGTGTGCAGGGTGCGACGCGCCGAGTAGAGCGGGTCGTGGGTGCGGCCCCGGTGTCCGTGGATGGCTTGTTGGACGCGTCGCCGGCATCGGTCGAGGGCGTCGCCGGCGAGGCGGACCACGTGGAAGGGATCCATGACGGCGGTCGCGTCGGGCAGCTCTTCGGTGGTGGCGGTCTTGAACCCGGTGAACCCGTCCATCGCGACGACCTCAACGCCGTCGCGCCATGCCTGGTCGCGTTCGGCCAGCCACTGCTTGAACGACTGCTTCGAGCGCCCCTCGACCATGTCGAGCAGCCTGGCAGGGCCGGTGCGGTCGCGGATGCCGGTCAGGTCGATGATGACGGTGACGTACTTGTCACCGCGGCGGGTGTGGCGCCACACGTGCTCATCCACGCCGATGGCCGTCACCCCCTCGAACCTGGTCGGGTCGTCGATCAGGACCCGCCTGCCTTCGGCCAGGACCGCCGTGTTGGCGGTGTTCCACGACACCCCAGCCCCTCGGCGACCCCGGCCACGGTCAAATGCTGAACCACCAGGCCCTCCAACGCCCACCGCAGCCCGCGGCGTGACAGCTTCGCCCGCGGCTCCGCAGCGCGGCTGGTGTCTTGCCGCCACACATGACCACACTCGCCGCGCGGTAGCGGCGGGTCGTGACCAGTAGCGTGGTCGGCCGCCAGCCGAACGGCTCATGCGCCAACGCCCGCGTCACGGTGTCACGCGCGGCGCCCTCGCAGCCGCAGCGTCGGCACCACTGATCCGGGTCCACGACCCGGCAGGCGAGGACCGCTCGGCCACGCTCCAGTAGTTGGCCGGTAACCTCCAGGCCGAGCTCGTCTAGCCGGCAGAACGAGGTCAGGTCAGGGCAGGCGAAGTCGCGTCCCTGATAGTGGTGTAACGCGGTTCGTGTGATCGTCCCCCCGGCATGTCGCCGGGGCGTGAGCGCGGCCACCGCGTGATCTTTCGAGTGAACCTCTCACAGCACTCTCGAAAGGAACCATCACGGTGACCGCTCCTCACATTGTCGATCCCGCGCGGCTGTTGGGCCAAGCGTTGGGTGACGCGTCGCCGGACCTGATGCGTCACCTGCTGGCGACGGTGATCAACGCCTTGTTGTCGGCGGAGGCCGACGCGGTGTGTGGTGCCGAGTGGGGCCAGCAGTCGGCGGACTGGGTGACCCAATGCAACGGCTACCGGCATCGCGAGTTGGACACCCGGGTCGGCACTGTCGACGTCGCGATCCCGAAGCTGCGTTCGGGCAGTTACTTCCCCGAGTGGTTGCTGGAGCGCCGCAAGCGGGCCGAGTCGGCGTTGATCAGCGTGGTCGCGACCTGTTACCTGCTCGGGGTGTCGACCCGCCGGATGGACAAGCTGGTCCAGACGTTGGGGATCACGAGCCTGTCGAAGTCGCAGGTCTCCTGGATGGCCGCCGACCTCGACACCCAGGTGACCTCCTTCCGGACCGGGCCACCGGCGGATGCGGGGCCGTTCACGTTCGTGGCCGCCGACGCGTTGACGATGAAGGTCCGCGAGGACGGCCGCGTGGTGAACGCTGCCGTGCTGGTCGCCACCGGGGTCAACGCCGACGGCCACCGCGAGGTCCTCGGGATCAAGGTCGCCACCAGCGAGACCCGGCAGGCGTGGAACACGTTCTTCGCTGACCTGGTCGCCCGCGGCCTACAAGGGGTGATGCTCGTCACCTCCGACGCGCACGCCGGCCTGGTCGACGCCATCGCAGCGAACCTGCCCGGCGCCACCTGGCAACGCTGCAGAACGCACTACGCCGCCAACTTGATGGACGTGTGCCCCAAGAGCGCCTGGGGGGGCCGTCAAGGCCCTGCTGCACAGCGTGTACGACCAGCCCGACGCCAAGGCCGTCCACGCCCAGTACGACAAGATGCTCGACACCCTCACCGGCAAGCTCCCCGCCGTCGTCGCCCACCTCGACGCCGCCCGCGCCGACGTCCTCGCGTTCACCAGCTTCCCGAAGGAGCTCTGGCGGCAGATCTGGTCCAACAACCCCAACGAGCGACTCAACCGCGAGATCCGCCGCCGCACCGACGTCGTCGGCATCTTCCCCGACCGCGACGCCATCGTCCGCCTCGTCGGCGCCGTCCTGGCCGAACAACACGACGAATGGGCCGAAGGCCGCCGCTACCTCGCCCTCGACGTGCTCACCCGAGCCCGCACCACCACCACCGCCCCCGCCGACCCGCAGGACGCCACCGCCACCCTGCCCGAACTGGAGCCCGCAGCATGACCCGACTCCGCGACATCTACGGACCCGGCCACACCCATCTCGACTACCAACGCGCCCTCGCCGCCGGCCACGAGACCGGCTGGTGGGACGAACACGGCGTTACCGCCCCCTGGCCCGAGGACCTCCACGAATGGCCTCCGGCCCCCGTCACCACCGACCAGCCCGACCCCATCGAAACCGACCAACCACCCTTCTGAGCACCCCACCCGAAGGATCAGCCGTTACACCACCTCCCGGGACTTGACCCTGAACGTTGCTGGCTACCTTCCTGTGAGACGGGCCGGGGAGTAGCCGGAAGCAGATCGCGATTCTGGTCGGCCAGCCGACCAGAAGCGTGATCGACCTCGAATGATGTCAGCGGCAGCGTCGGTAAACCTCGCTGCTTGTAAGCGGCTCCTCTCGCTCCGCTCGCCTCGAGAAGCGAGTGGGATTCCCTTCGCTGCGCTCAGGGCCCTTCGACGAGCTCAGGGAACCGCGGAGGCCAGGCCCTTCGACAAGCTCAGGGACCCGGGTCGCCGAGCTTGTCGAGGTGCCTCGAGCGGAGCGAGAGGAGTCGTGGAGCTAGGGGATTCCCTTCGACGAGCTCAGGGCCCTTCGACAAGCTCAGGGAACCGCGGAGGCCAGGCCCTTCGACGAGCTCAGGGCCCTTCGACAAGCTCAGGGAGCCGGGGAGGCCAGGCCCTTCGACGAGCTCAGGGAGCCGGGGGGGCCAGGCCCTTCGACGAGCTCAGGGCCCTTCGACAAGCTCAGGGAGCCGGGGAGGCCAGGCCCTTCGACAAGCTCAGGGAGCCGGGTCGCCGAGCTTGTCGAGGTGCCTCGAGCGGAGCGAGAGGAGTCGTGGAGCTAGGGGGTTCCCTTCGCTGCGCTCAGGGCCCTTCGACAAGCTCAGGGAACCGGGGACCGGTCGCCGACGTCGGGGGAGTCGAGCTGCGACTCGATCCGCTCCAGCCGGTCCTCCAGCGACGCCAGGGCGAAGAGCAGGTGCTCGTTCGTCACCGATTCACGACGGGGCGTCAGCCGGTTCACCGCGGCCGACAGCTGGGCGCTGACCCGGAAACGCTGGCGGGCGTAGCGGACGCTCATCCTGGCCGTCTTCCGCACGCCCGAGTAGCGCAGGTGGTTCACCAGCCGGATGGGCAGCGCGTAGCGACGGTCCTCCTCGGTGCGCAGTACCTCCGCGAAGCGGGCGAAGTTGTGCCGGGCCAGCGCGATCGACAGGTTCCGCGTCCGGCGACCCTTCCGGCCCTCGGCCAGCGCCTGGAGGACCTCGGCCTCCGAGTACCGGTCGAACACCGCGACCACCGCGTCGTACAGCTCCCGGTGAAGCTTCCGCGGCGCCTTCCGGCTGATCCACTCCAGCTGCGAGATGGCCCAGCCCAGCAGCGACGGCGCGAACTCGTCGCGGCGGTCCTGCTCCTCGAGGAACGCGTGGATCGTGGCGTGGTGTTCGAAGATCCGCAGCAGCCGCTCGTCGGCCGTCGCCATCGTCTGCCCGGCGCGGGCGACGCGGTGGAGGCACAGCACCTCGCGTACGAGCGAGATCGAGTCGGCCTGCAGCAGCACGAACCAGTGGAAGGGGTTGTCCTCGAAGAAGTAGTCACCGACGGGGAACCGGATGGCGTGCTCCTCGAGAAGCTGGCGTCGGTAGAGCTTGCGCCACGGCACGGCCACGAACCGCAGCAGCGTGTGCCGGAGGTCGTCGTCCAGCTCGTAGCTGTCCTTCGACAGCTCTGCCCAGCGGTGCTCGTCCGCCGGTGGATCAAGCTCGAGCGCGGGGGAAGCGCCAGCCCCGGGCGGGCTGGCGGCACCGGCCACGACACCGTCGAGCGGCCACATCGCGCCTCCGGAAGCGTCGGAGAAGAGCCGGTAGTTGCACATCACCAGGTCGGAGTTGTTCTCCACCGCCGCGCCGACGAGCTTCTCGAACATGTCGGGCGCGTAGAGGTCATCGCCGTCGGCGAAACCGACGTAGGTGCCGGTCGCGACGTCGAGCCCCGCGTTGGCCGCCGTCGCGACCCCGCCCGGGCTGCGGACGCCGCGGATGACGGGCACTATCCGCGGGTCGCGGGCCGCGTACTCGCGGATGATGTCGGGGCTGGCGTCCGATGAGCCGTCGTCGACGACGATGATCTCGATATCGCGCAGACTCTGGGCGAGGATCGAGTCGAGGCTGGTGCGCAGGTAGTCCTGGATGTTGTAGCTGGTGACGATCACCGAGAGCAGGGGCATGGCGGTCATCCGATCGCTCGACGGGTCATGCGCGTCGCGAGCGCCGGGTTGCAGCGGGTCAGCTTGCCGAATTCCGGGATGCTGATCCGCAGGAGATGCCGGCGGGTCCGCAGCGCGAACTCCTCCTGCACATCGGGCGAGACCCGCTCGCCGGCCCAGCTGATGATGTTCATCGTCGTGCTCCAGTAGTGGTGCGAGTAGCGCCGCAGCCGCGACGGGTGGGCGCGCAGCAGGTCGTAGGTCTCGTCGAGGGCGTCGAGAAGCGACAGCCGGTCGCGGCTGCTGCGGTTGGTGAGGTTGGTGCCGCCCGGCAGCACGCTGTGGGTGCAGAGGACCTCGTTGAGCAGCAGGATCTGGTCGGCGAACAGCAGCGAGTACCAGTGCCCGAGGATGTCGTTGTTCACCATCGTCGACCCGTACCTGAGGCCCGCCCGGCGGTACGTCGACGTCCTCAGCACCCGGTTCCACGGGTAGTTCGTAAGTCCCAGCAGCTCCGGCGCCTGATCCAACCGCAGCCTCCGCGAGTGTCGGGTGCCGACGAGGCTGGACCACAGGGCCTCGTCGCCGTTGGTCATCGCCTGGTCCTGGTCGTCGTGCGCCCTGCGGTAGCGGTACTTCAGCACCGCGACGTCCTGCCCACCGCGCTCGAGCGCCCGCACCGCGGTGACAAGGGCCTCGGGGTGGAAGACGTCGTCGTCGTCGAAGAAGAGCGTGAACCGACCCTCGGCCTCGGCGAACCCCGTGTTGCGGGCGATCCCGGCCCCACGGTTGGTCTCGTGCCGCAGCAGCGCCACGCGCGGGTCCCGCTCGGCGTAGCCCCCGACAATCTCGCCGGTGGCGTCGGAGGAGCAGTCGTCGACGACGATCACCTGGATCGCGAGTTCGGGGGTGCTGAGGACGGAGTCCAGCAGCTCGCCGATGGTCTCCTCGGCGTTGTGCGCCGGAATGATCACGGTCACGTCGACAGGATTCATCGGATTCTGCGTTCTTCCCGCGCTGGGCCGGAATCTTTCGGTGGTGTGCATGGCGCTCATCACCCTAGAAAGCAGACAAGGCGTATTCCCGCCCCTTGGGTGAACGGGACGGGAATACGCCGTGAACTGTCAGCGGTCAGCAGGCGCGGGCACTCGTCCTTCCGCCGCCGGGCCTGTGCGGTTTGCCCTTGTCCTTCGACGGCCCCTTCCCGTCATGCTTGCCGGGCTTGCCCGGCTTCGACGGGGTGGGCTTGTGCGGCTTGCCCGGCTTGTGGGGCTTGCCCGGCTTGTGGGGCTTGCCCGGCTTATGGGGCTTTCCGGGTTTGTGCGGCTTGGTCGGCTTGTCCTTCGGCACCGCGGTGACGGTGACCGGCACCGACACCGTCGTCCCCGACGGCTCGACGGTGAACGTCAGGGTCCGCGCTCCGGACGCCTTCACGGTCCCCTTGGGGATGGTCACCGACACCGTCGACGCCCCGGCCGTCACGGTCCCGGTTCCGACGACGACGTCGCCGAGCTTCGCCGTCACCTCCGTGTTGGGCAGCCGCGGGCTGACCCGGGCCCCCGTGGCGTCGAGCAGCATGTCGAGGGTGTCGGGTGCCAGCGCACCCGAGATGGGCTGGCCCAGCGTGAAGCTCGACGCGGTGCCCTCGGTCAGGGCCGTGGCGCCGGTGACGGACACGCCGCGCTTGGTGTAGTCCGGGCTGAGCGCGCCCGACTCCCGGATCCAGCCGACCCACGTCTCCAGGTCGACGCGGCCCGTGTCCGCTGTGTCCGTGCCGTTGCCCAGCTCCCAGAAGTTGTCGCCGCCGGCGATCAGGAACGACCCCGATCCGACGGTGTACGTGCCGGCCGGGTCGATGGGCTCGCCGCCCACCGTGATGGAGGTGATCCGGTCGCCCCACTCGCGTGACTCGTCGAATGTGTAGGTGACGTTCTCAGAGATGCCGAGCGCGAGGTACAGGCGCGTGATCGTCGGGTCGAGGGACCCGTCGGCCTTGCGCTGCCACTGCTGCTCGAGGACCTTCTTGAACTGCGCGCCGGTGACCTTGGTCGTCATCAGCGTGTTGGCGAACGGCAGGACCTCCGCCGCCTCCTTGTACGTGATGTCACCGGCGTCGAAGCTCGCCCGCGTGCCGCCGGGGTTCTGAAGGCCGATGAAGTTCTCGTCTCCGTTGCTCAGGGTCTCGTAGAACATCTGCGCGACGAGGTTACTGAGCGGGGACTCGACGTTGCGTGTGCCCGTGCCGCCGTTCGCCGGCGTGGAGATGGCCGCGTCGGCCTCGCCGACGACCTCGGCGCCCAGCTCGTCGGCGATGGCCTTGGCGTCGGTCACGATCTGGTTGATCTCCTGGATGGCGGGGGTGGTGCCGACGTGCGCCGAGTCGATCGTGACGACCTTAGGGTCGCCCGCGATGCCGCAGTACCCACCGTCGGCGCCGATTCCCAGCTCGATCTTCGACAGCGCCTTGGCGTACTCCCACGCCTGCAGGATCGGGGCCCCGTTCGCGGTGGTCCAGGCGTAGTCCTGGTGCGTGTGGCCGCCCAGGATGAGGTCGACGTCGGGGGAGACATCCTCCGCGATCTCCCGGAACGCCTCGGACGCCGAGGCGTTGGCCTCGATGGTCGAGCTGCCGTCGAGCGCGCCCTCGTGGAGGCTCGCGACGATCACGTCGACGTTCGGGTCCTCGGCCAGCTCGTCGGCGACGCGGTTGACCGCCTCGACGGGGTCCCCGATCGTCAGGTCCGCGATGCCGGCGGGGGAGACGAGCGTGGGCAGGGCCGCGGTGACCACACCGACGACGGCGATGTTCAGCCCGCCGGCCTCGACGATCGTGTACTCCTGCAGGCCGGCGGCCACGTCCTCGGTGCCCGCGTCGTACACGTTCGCGGCCAGGTAGGGGATGTCGGTGTCATGGGGGATGACGCGGTCGCGGAGGTCGCTCCATCCCTTGTCGAACTCGTGGTTTCCGGCCGTGACCGAGTCGACGCCGATGGCGGACAGGATGTCGAGGGTCGGCTCGTCGTCCAGGATCCCGGAGACGAAGGTGGAGCCCCCGATGTTGTCGCCCTGGCTGAGCAGGACGACGTTGTCGTCGCCCTTGGCCGCACGCTCCTCCTCGACGGGGGTGAAGAGTGCGGCGGCGCCTTCGATGCGCCCGTGGAAGTCGTTGAAGCCGAAGAGGCTCACGGTGCTGGCGGGGTCGGTGCATACCTGGCCGGCGGCGGCGCTGGCCGGTGCCGCGCTGGTGAGGGCGATGCCGCCGGCGACCAGCGCCGTCGCGGCGAAGCCCGCCGTCAGGCGTCTCGGATGTGAACTCATGGGGTCTCCCTGTGCTGTCGACAACGGTGAGGGCCCGTGGGCCACGCTCACTCTTTCAATGGGGAGGGTCACGCCCGGCGGACTGCTTGCGGTGTTTGTCGGCTTCCCACAAATGGCGGGGCCGAGGTGTGGACCGCGAGGACTCAGAACCGCGGAGGGTAGAGGCTACGCTGGCGTAAGTTACGGTTTCGTAGGTTAGGAAGGGGGCCACGTGCGCGGTCAGAGTGTCGAGATGGTCCAGCTGCTCACGCCCGACGGCGAGCGCGTCGCCAACGACGACTTCGAGTTCACGGGAAGCGCCGACGACCTCGCCGGCTATCTTCGCGACATGATCCTGGCAAGGCGCTTCGACGCCGAGGCAACGGCGCTGCAGAGGCATGGCGAGTTGGGGCTGTGGACCCCGCTGATCGGTCAGGAGGCGGCCCAGGTCGGCTCGGCCCACGCCCTGCGCGCCGCCGACGTCTGCTTCCCCTCCTACCGGGAACATGCCGTCGCGATGGTGCTCGGCGTGCCGCTGTCCAACCTTCTCGGGCTGTTCCGGGGCACCGACGGCGGCCACTGGGAGCTGTTGGAGAAGTTCAAGAACTACCAGATCGTCATCGGCTGCCAGGCGCTGCACGCCACCGGCTACGCCATGGGGATCCAGCTCGACGGTGCTGTCGGCAACGACGACTCGGGCCAGAACGCGGCGGCGATCGTCTACCACGGCGACGGCGCGGCGAGTCAGGGCGACGTCAACGAGGCGTACGTGTTCGCCGCCTCGTACAACGCCCCCGTCGTGTTCTTCTGCCAGAACAACCAGTGGGCCATTTCGGAGCCGATCGCGCTGCAGTCGCGCATCCCCCTGTTCCAGCGCGCCCAGGGCTTCGGCTTCCCGGGCATCCAGGTCGACGGCAACGATGTACTGGCCGTCAAGGCCGTCACCGACTGGGCCATGGAGCGCGCCCGTCATGGCGACGGGCCGACGTTCATCGAGGCCTACACCTACCGGATGGGCGCCCACACGACCTCGGACGACCCGACCAAGTACCGCGAGTCCTCCGACGAGGAGGCCTGGCGCGGCCGCGACCCGATCCTGCGACTCACCACCTACCTCCGCAACCTCGGGGCGGTCGACGACGCATGGCTGGCCGCCGTCGAGGATGAGGCGAAGTCGCTGGGCGCCGACGTGCGAGCCACGATCGCGGAACTGAAGGACGTCACCATGGACGAACTGTTCGAGACGGTCTACGCCGAACCCACCGTCGCGCTGGAGTCGCAGCGCCGCGAGTACGCCGCCTACCTCGCAGGGGAGGACGCATGAACGAGAAGCTGACCATGGCGAAGGCCCTCAACCGGGGGCTGCGCCGCGCGCTGCAGGCCGACCCGAAGGTGCTGCTCGCGGGCGAGGACATCGGCAAGCTCGGCGGGGTGTTCCGCATCACCGAGGGACTGCAGGCCGAGTTTGGCGAGAATCGCGTCGTCGACTCGCCGCTGGCGGAGTCGGGCATCATCGGCACCGCCGTCGGCCTGTGCATGCGCGGCTACCGCCCCGTCGTCGAGATCCAGTTCGACGGGTTCGTGTTCCCCGGCTTCGCGCAGATCGTGTCGCAGGTGGCCAAGATGCACATGCGCACCGGGGGTCGGCAGAAGATGCCGATGGTGATCCGGATCCCGTTCGGCGGCGGCATCGGCGCCGTCGAGCACCACTCCGAGTCACCCGAGGCGTACTTCGCGCACACGCCCGGGCTGAAGGTCGTCAGCTGCGCCAACCCGAACGACGCCTACTGGATGATCCAGCAGGCCATCGGCTCCGACGACCCTGTCGTCTTCCTCGAGCCCAAACGCCGCTACCAGCAGAAGGGCGAGGTCAACTTCACCGACCGCCCCGCGCCCATGCACCAGGCATCGATAGTGCGCCACGGCAAGGACGCGACGCTGCTCGCCTACGGGCCCATGGTCAAGACCTGCCTCGACGCGGCCGCCGTCGCCGCGGAGGAGGGCACCGACCTGGAGGTCGTCGACCTGCGCACGATCAGCCCCGTCGACTGGGTGACGGTCATGTCGTCGGTGCGGCGCACCCGTCGCGCGATCGTCGTCCACGAGGCTCCGCTGACGCTGGGGCTTGGCGCCGAGATCGCCGCCAAGCTGACCGAGGAGCTGTTCTACGTGATGGAGTCGCCGGTTCTGCGCGTGGCAGGCTTCGACATGCCCTACCCGCCCGCGCGCGTCGAGTCGGAGTACCTGCCGAGCATCGACCGCATCCTCGACACCGTCGACACGTCCCTGGCCTACTGAGAGGACCGAACATGAAGAGGCATTTCCTTCTGCCCGATCCCGGTGAAGGCCTGCTCGAGGCCGAGATCGTCGCGTGGCGGGTCGCCGAGGGCGACGTGATCGAGATCAACGACGTGCTGGTGGAGATCGAGACGGCCAAGTCGCTCGTCGAGCTGCCCAGCCCGTACGCCGGAACCGTCACCGGCCTGCTCGTCTCCGAGGGCAGCACCGTCGAGGTCGGCACGCCGATCGTCGAGATCGAGGACGGCCAGGGCGAGGCGGCCGTCGCGGAGCCTGACGAGGAGGGGTCCGCTCCGAACCTCGTGGGTTACGGGGCCAGCGAGGAGCCGAGCCGGCGTCGTCGACGCGGCCGCCCGGAGGCCCGCGAGGCCGCCGCTTCCGACGCGCTGTCGACGGCCTACTCGCAGCACGAGCCCGGTCGTCGCACGGACGAGGTCCAGCCCGCCGCCGCCGTCGAGGCCGAGCCGGAGGGTGACCCGCTGCCGTCGACGGGCGAGGCGCCGAGGGAGTCCACGCTCGTGCTCGCCTCCGACGCCGATGCGGTGCGCGCCAAGCCGCCGGTCAGGCAGTACGCCAAGGACCTGGGGGTTGACCTCCGTGGGGTCGTCGGCACCGGGATCGGCGGGACCATCACGCGCCGCGACGTCGAGGCAGCCGCCGCATTCCTCCACCTGGATGAGCAGCCCAAGCAGGGTCGGATCCTCAACGACAACGCGTTCTTCCAGTCGTCGGCCAGCGAGCCGGGCACCCATGCGGGTCACCCCTACCAGGGCTCCAGCTTCGGCGGAGGGTTCGGGCCGACGGAGGGGCTGGGCGCCTACGACCCGTTCCAGGGCCGCGCCGAGCGTCGCGTCCCGATCAAGGGTGTGCGCAAGGTGACGGCCGAGAACATGGTCCGCTCCGTCAACACGCACGTGCACGTGACCGAGTGGGTCACCGTCGACGTCACGGGGACGATGGAGTTCGTCGAGACGCTTAAGTCGCGTCGGGAGTTCACCGGCCTGCGCATCTCGCCGCTGCTCGTCTACGCGAAGGCCGTGTGCCTCGCGCTGGGCCGCAACCCCGACCTCAACACGTCGTGGGACGAGGAGAACCAGGAGATCGTCTACTACGCGGACGTGAACCTCGGCATCGCCGCGGCCACCCCGCGCGGACTGATGGTGCCCAACATCAAGGGTGCGCAGCGGCTGAGCCTTCTGCAGCTGTGCCAGGCGATCAACCAGCTGGTCCAGGTCTCCCGTGAGGGGAAGCTGCAGCCCGCCGACTACGCGGGCGGCACTTTCACCGTCACCAACGTCGGCGTGTTCGGCATCGACGCGGGCACGCCGATCATCAACGGCAACGAGTCGGCGATCTTCTGCATGGGCTCGATCGAGCGTCGGCCGTGGGTCGTCGGGACGGGCGCCGACGAGCGCGTCGAACCCCGCTGGGTGACGACGCTGGCCATCTCGTTCGACCACCGCATCGTCGACGGCGAACAGGGGTCCAGCTTCCTGCATGACATCGCGGAGATCCTCGCCGAGCCGGCCCTGGCGCTGCTCTTCTAGGAGGCTGCGGTCGGCTCCCTGAGCCTGGCCGGTTCCTGAGCTCAACTCGGTTCCCTGAGCTCAGCCCGGTTCCCTGAGCTTGTCGAAGGGCGCCGAGCGGAGCGAGGCGTGATCAGGTTGGGCCCTTCGCTTCGCTCAGGGCGTTTCGACAGGCTCAACGACCCGGTTCCCTGAGCTCAACCCGGTTCCCTGAGCTTGTCGAAGGGCGCCGAGCGGAGCGAGGCGGTGGTCGAGAGGCGGTGGTCAAGGGGTCCCCTTCGCTTCGCTCAGGGCGTTTCGACAGGCTCAACGACCCGGTTCCCTGAGCTCAACCCGGTTCCCTGAGCTCAACCCGGTTCCCTGAGCTCAACCCGGTTCCCTGAGCTTGTCGAAGGGCGCCGAGCGGAGCGAGGCGGTGGTCAAGAGGCGGTGGTCAAGGGGTCCCCTTCGCTTCGCTCAGGGCGTTTCGACAGGCTCAACGACCCGGTTCCCTGAGCTTGTCGAAGGGCGCCGAGCGGAGCGAGGCGGTGGGTTGGACCGACGGCGTGAGGCGCAGGTGAAGCAGCGGGTAGGGGCGCCCCTCGTCGTCGCTCTCTCGGCCGACGACGGCAAATCCCGGCGGGTGTAGAAGCGGACGGCCGACGCATTCTGCTCGTTGACATCGACCTCGGTGACGCCGAGCACCCCGACCGCGTGGTCCAGGAGGGCTGAACCGACAGGGCTACCGCGCTGGGCTGCATCGACGAACAGCATCTCCAGCCTGGCGCCGATCACCCCGGCGAAACCGATGGGAGGACCGTCGCGTTCGGAGACCCACAGATTGACGGCAGGGAAGTAGACGGAGGCGAGCCTAGCCTCGATATCTTCGCGGTCGCTCACCGAGATGAAGTCGTGCGTGGCGTCGACTGCTCCGCGCCAGATCGCGACGAGTTCCGGGTACTCGTCGGACCCGGCCGCGCGGAGGATGGCCAGTTCGGACATGCGTAATTCCCAGTGACAGAGGCACCCGCGGACTCGCCCGCAGGCGGCCGGCGGTGCGGGGGACCGAGGGGGATGTCAGGCCGGACACGAGGCGCGGGACGCCAGAGCGGATCCCCGGCCTGGGACGGTTGCCGTCGGGTCGACGTCAACCAGCCCGGGCGTGGGACCGTCCGGTCAGGCGGCGGGCGGCTCCTCATCGGTCGTGTCCTTGACCTTGCCGTCTCGGGCGAGCATCCGCGTGGCGGCCACGCCGATCTCGACGAGCACGCGCAGCACCAGCAGCTTGAACAGAACCCCGGCCAGCCCGCCGATCAGCGACTGGAGGATGGCCCAGCCGGAGGGTGCGATGAAGTCGTTGCCGCTGGCCAGGACGGCGATGAAACCGAACAGCCACTCGACGACCAGCGCGATCGCGCCCAGCATGAAGATGAGTCCGGCGGCGTCGGGCAGGGAGAGCTTACGGACGCTGAGGTCGAACGGGCTGGGCTTCGGCTCGACGGGGGTGGCGGGCTGGACCTGCGGGCCCTGGCCCTGTCCCCAACCCTGCTGGCCCCACTGCTGGCCGGCTTGCTGCGGCTGCTGGGCCTGGTCCCATCCCTGGCCGGTGGGCTGCTGGCTCTGGTCCCAGGTCTGCTGGGGCTGCTGGCCCCACTGCTGTCCGCCCTGCGTCTGCCCCCAGTCCTGGGCGGGCTGCTGGGGCTGGCTCCAGTCCTGGGCGGGCTGCTGGGGCTGGCTCCAGTCCTGGGATGGCTGCTGGGACTGGCTCCAGTCCTGGGCAGGCTGCTGGGGCTGTCCCCAGCTCTGGGAGGGAGCCGAGCCCCACTCCTGTGCCGATGTTCCGGAGGCCGGAGGCTGGCCCCAGGAGGTGGCCGCCGGCGGCTCCTGCGCGGGCTGGCCGGATCCCTGGGCGGCCCACTCCTGTGCCGACTGGCTGGTGCCCTGGGCTGGCTGCGACCACTCCTGTGCCGATGTTCCGGAGGCCGGAGGCTGGCCCCAGGAGGTGCCCGCCGGCGGCTCCTGCGCGGACTGTGCTGACGACGGCTTGGCCCATTCCTGCGCGGACTCGGCGGAGGAAGGCTTGGCCCACTCGTTCGAGCCCTGGCCGTTGTTCCACTGTTGGTTCGACATGGGGTCGAGTCTGCCACGCTCCGACGTCCACAGCTGCCCGGTTCCTGGGTGCGTGCACAACGATGCCTATACCCGGAGCGCTGCAACATAGGCTCAGCGCTCCCGGTATACGCATCGTTGTGCCCAGTCCCTGAGGCAGCCCGGTTCCCTGAGGCAGCCCGGTTCCCTGAGCTCGTCGAAGGGCGCCGAGCGGAGCGAGGCGGAGTCCACGCGCAGTCGGCTGGGGCGTCACCTGCGGACGCAGGGCCTCCCGTCCACGGCCTCCCTATCCCTGGGGTGTGGCGTGCCAACGATGCCTATACCCGGAGCGCTGCAACATAGGCTCAGCGCTCCCGGTATACGCATCGTTGTGCACGGAATGTTGGGCGACGGGGGGAGTGCGTTTCACATCGGGCCGCCACGGGGCCAGACTGGAGCCATGCCCACGCCCACGCGGTTCCGAGTCGATCTGGAAGCCCTGCACGCCAACCTCGCCGCCGCGCGCGACCTGGCAGGCGGGCGCAAGGTGCTCGCCGCGGTCAAGGCCAACGCGTACGGCCACGGGCTGGTGCCCGTCGCCCGGGCGATCCAGGCGCGCGGCAGCGCCGACTGGCTCGGCGTCGCCATTACGTCGGAGGGAGCGCGCCTGCGCGACGGAGGGGTGACACTGCCCATTCTGAAGTTCACCCCGACGCTGCCCGGAGACCTGGCCGAAGCGATCGCGGCCGACATAACGCTGTCGGTCGGGTCCGTCGACGAGGCCCGCGCTGCCCAGGCTGCCGCAGCCGAGGCGGGACGACGGGTGGACGTGCACGTCGCCGTCGACACGGGCATGCGTCGCGTCGGGACCGAGCCGGAGAACGTCGGCAATCTCGCGCGCGTCCTCGCCGACTGCCCCGACCTGCACGTCGGCGGGATCTTCACCCACCTGCCCATCAGCGACGTCCCCGCGGGCGAGGAGTTCACCCGCGCCCAGTTCGCCCGCTTCGAGCAGGCCGTCGACGACCTGGAGGCGGTGGTTGGACCGGTCGAGCTGGTGCACGCGGCCAACTCTGGCGCCGTGCTCGGCCACGACCTCGGCCGCACAACCATGGTCCGCCCCGGCGTCATGATCTACGGTTCCTACCCGGACCCGCTCACGGAGCACACCCGGGCCCTGCGCGACGTCGGCAGCTGGATCACGCGCGTGTCGTTCCTCAAGCGCATCCGCGAGGGCGAGACCGTCGGCTACGGCCGCACCTGGACCGCGCCCCGCGACACCTGGCTCGCCACCGCTGCCATCGGTTACGGAGATGGCTACTCGCGCCTGCTGTCCAACCGGGGCCGGGTGCTGATCGACGGCCGCAGCTATCCGGTCGTCGGGCGCGTCTGCATGGACCAGATCATGGTCGACCTCGGCCCCGACCACCCGACGGTGAGCGTCGGCGACGAGGTGGTGGTGATGGGGTCCGACGGCGACCAGCGCATTGGCGTCGAGGAACTCGCCGAGCTGATGGGCACGATCACGTACGAGGTGACGTGCCTGATCACCGAGCGCGTGCCCCGCGACTACGTGTGACCCGTTGCCCAGGTGGGTCTTCGTGCCGGTGCTCCGCCTCGCTGCGCTCGGCGCCCTTCGACGAGCTCAGGGAACCGGGTTGGCTCCCGACGCCACCCTTACACGCAGGCGCTACCGCTTGCGATAGAGCCACCGCCATAGCGGTGGCATGCGTGTCCAACGGTGGCGTCGGTCGACAAGGGTGGCGTCGGTCGACAAGAGTGGCGTCGGTTGAGAAGGGTGGCGTCGGTCGACAACGGTGGCGCCCGTCGACAAGGGTGGCGTCTATGGTCCCACCACGAAGGTTCGACGGGGATACAGCCCGTCAGCCGGCCTGGACGACGGTGCCGGTGAGCTTCGGCCGACGACTGGGGAACTCGGCCTGCGCGTGCTTGGCGATCGACGCGGTCGACCAGCCGTCGACGACGGCGCCGACCCCGCCCCCGACCATCGGGATCCGCTTGCCCAGCCAGACGCCGAAGCGCTTGCCGGTCAGCTGGTTCATGGAACGGTCGAGCAGCGCCTTGGCGACCTGCCGGTCGAGCCGCGCGTCGAAGACCGGCGCCGTCGCGACGACCAGCGGTGACGACGGAAGCACGCCGTTCGCGACGAGGTTCGCGTTGCCCGACGGGCCGAGCATCACCATCAGGATGGCGGTGCGCACGCGCGGGTCGCTGAGTTCGTAGCCGCGCAGGTGCGCGATGCCCGCGACCAGCCGGGCCTGGATGAACGCGGCGGCGGTGACATTGGCGGGGATGGTCACGATCGAGACCAGGAACCCGCCCCAGTTCGTCGCGAACCCCTGCCCGGAGGCCATCGCCACGTGGGAGGCGACCATCCGCGCGATGGCGTCCTCCGCGTCGTTCTTCGCCAGGAGCAGCTGCTTGGCGGACTGCTTCGCTCCGGGCAGCTTGCCGCGGCCCTCGATCGCGAGGTCCAGGATCTCGTGGAAAGCGCCCGCCGTGATGCCCTCCGTCAGGGCGACGACCTGGTTCGGCTCACTCATCGGGCCTCCTTCCGCCTTCAACAGTGTCACACGTGGAATCCGCAATCCAGGATTCTCAGGGGGCGGACGGGGTCGGTTCAGGGGAACGTGCGGGCAGTCCCGCGGCCAGGCCACGCCGTCCCGTGAGCGCGTCGCCCGCTGGTCGGTGGCGGGTGCCAGACTGTGCACGTGTTGTCAGCGCTGTTCGGTTCCCCGGACCAGTGGCCAGCCCGCGACCTCATCGGCTACTCCGACGAGTTCTACGCCGCGCTCGCCCTGGAGGCCTACCGCGCCGGTGTCTTCCCCATGCCGCTCGACAGCGAGGCGATGGGCTGGTGGTCGCCGATGCAGCGCGGGCTCATCCCCATCGACGGGGTCCGCGTCACCCGGTCGCTGCGCAAGATGGCGAAGCGGTACTCCACCACCGTCGACCACGCCTTCCCGCGCGTGATGGCGGCCTGCGGATCCCCGACCAGGCCCGACGGCTGGATCGACTCGCGCATCCGCACCGCCTACTCGCACCTCCACCGCACCGGCTGGGTCCACTCGGTCGAGGTGTGGGACGCCGACGGGGTACTGGTCGGCGGCCTGTACGGGGTACACGTTGCGGGTCTCTTCGCGGGGGAGTCGATGTTCCATGACGACGAGCGAGGCCGCGACGCCTCCAAGGTCGCCCTCATCCGGTTGGTCGTCGAGCTCGCGGCCGTCGGGGTCGAACTCCTCGACGTGCAGTGGCTCACCGAGCACCTCGGCACGCTCGGCGCCTACGAGGTGCCGCGCGCCGAGTACCTGCGACGCCTCGAGCATGCCCTGACGCTGCCGACCCTGCCGTGGACCAGGTTCGGGCCCCTCACCGGCGCAGAGCTGCTCGCCGAGCACGACGCGGTCGCGGCCGGCCGCGGTGTCCTGCGCCTCGCCTAGAGTGGACGCACCCCACCGAAGGGAGGCCCCGTGCCCGAGATGCCGGAGGTCGCGGCCGTAGCGTCCGCCCTCGACGACAAGCTCCGCGGACGGGTCATCGCGTCCGGCCACCTGGTGTCCTTCTCCGCCCTGAAGACGTTCCGGATCGGGCTGGAGGCGCTCGCCGGGCTCGAGACCGACCGCGTGACACGGCATGGGAAGTTCATCGACGTCGAGGCTCAGGGCGTGCACCTGATCTTCCATCTCGCACGCGCAGGCTGGGTCACCTGGCACGACGTCGCGCCGAAGGTCCCCGCGCGGCCCGGGAAGTCCGGCCTTGCCCTGCGCATCGTCCTCGACGACGACTCCGGCTTCTCCCTGACCGAGGCCGGCACCCAGAAGCACCTGGCTGTCTATGTCGTGACGGACCCGGCCGAGGTCCCCGGCATCGCGGCCCTCGGCCCCGACCCGCTCGCCGACGACTTCACCCTCGACTCGTTCCGCGCCGTCCTGGCCGACGCGGGCCGCTCGCAGCTCAAGGGCGTGCTTCGCGACCAGAAGCGGCTCGCCGGGATCGGCAACGCCTACTCCGACGAGATTCTGCATGCAGCGAAACTCAGCCCCTTCAAGCCCGCAGACAGTCTCGACGAGGCGGGCGGCGCGGCCCTCTACGAGGCCATGCGCACCGTGCTCCGCGGTGCCGTCGACGCGGCCGCAGGCCTGCCGCTGACGGACCTCAAGGACGCCAAACGCGCGTCGATGCGCGTGCACGGCCGCGCGGGCGAGACGTGCGACGAGTGCGGCGCGACCATCGCAGAGGTCTCCTTCGCGGACTCGTCGCTCCAGTACTGCCCCGGCTGCCAGACCGGTGGCAAGCCGCTGGCCGACCGCCGGATGTCCAAGCTCCTGAAGTAACGGGCGTGGGCAACCCCGGCGCCCGATGGACACGCCGACCCGCGGGCCACAGAATGCCGGGGTGAACCGGAACTCAGGGCAGGGCAGGGCAGTCGCCATGGTGCTCGGCTCCTGCACGTCGCTGCAGATCGGAGCCGCGATCGCGGTGCCCGTGATGGGCGAGGTCGGCTCCTGGCTCACGACCGCCGTCCGGCTGCTGCTGGCCTCGGCGATCCTCGTGGTGCTGACCCGGCCGCCCCTCCGCGCCTGGTCCAGGGGCCAGTGGCGCCGCGTCGTGCTCTACGGCATCGCCCTGGGTGGCATGAACGGAACCTTCTACGCGGCGATCGACAGGATCCCGCTCGCCATCGCCGTCACGATCGAGTTCCTCGGCCCGCTCGTCCTTGCCGCCGTGCTGTCGCGGCGGGCGCGGGACATCGCCTGGGTGCTGGTCGCGGCGGCGGCCGTCGCCGTCCTCGGCTTCTCGAAGAGCCCGGAGACCAGCGCGTCCGACGGCGGGCTCGACCCCGTCGGGGTGCTGTTCGCGTTCATCTCGGCCGGGTTCTGGGCCGCCTACATCCTCGCCGGCAAGTCGGTCGCCGCCGAGGTCAAGGGGCAGGCGCCGCTGGCGATCGCGATGCTGGTGGGCGGATCCCTCATGGTTCCGCTGGCCGCGCCGAGCGTCGGCAGGCTCGCCGATCAGCCGGTCCTGTTGCTGTCGCTCGTCGGCGTCGCTCTGCTGTCGTCGGTGATCCCGTACTCGCTCGAGCTCGCGGCGCTGCGGCGCCTCCCGGCCCGCGTGTTCGGCGTGCTCCTCAGCCTCGAGCCCGTGGTGGCGGGCATCTTCGGCTGGCTCCTGCTCGGGCAGCACCTCAGCATCGTGCAGATCCCGGCGATGGTGGCGGTCCTGGCGGCCTCGGTCGCGACGACACTGTCGGGCTCCTCCAAGGAGGGCGTCGGCCCCGGCGACCCGGCGACCTGACCCCGGACGCGACGGAGGGCCCGACGATCGCCGGACCCTCCGAAGTGGAGCCGGGGCAATGGCCCCGGCTATTCAGTTGTCAGGCCTGTCCAGCGGGGCGGTCGTACCCGGATGGGGGGAACCGGGTGGGGGAGACCAGCTGGCCGGGCAGACCCGTCTGGGGAAGGTCAGGCCCAGATGCCTGCGTTGCGCGCCTCGGTGCTGTTGTACCCGTCGGCGATGTTGCCGAGCAGCACGGGCATGCGCTGCACGATGTCCTGCTGCCTGGCGGCCGAGGCGTCCCACGAACGCTGGACCTCCTGGTAGGCGTTGCGGGCGTTGTCCTCCCACGCGCCGAGGGAGACGGAAAGCTCCCCCTTGAGTTCCTCGAGCAGCGAGGTGAGCTCCTTGTGGGCCGCGGACAGGTTCGCGATCCCCTCCTGGAGTCCGGAGACGGAGTAGATGGTTGAGTCGCTCATGATTCTCCCGTGTCTTTCGTCTGCCGGTCAGCCGATGAGGCCGGCGATCTGGTTTGCGGTGGCCTGGTTCTCGTCCTCGCGCTGGCCGTATTCGCGGAGAGTCTCGACGAGCGAGGTGTGGATCTTGTCCAGGCCCTGCTTGACCTTCTCGAACTCCGTGTCGAACTGGCGGTAGCCCTGCTGGAACGTCGTGGAGGCGTTTCCATGCCAGCGGGAGGACAGGTCGGTCATCTGGCCCTGAAGGCGGGTCTGCAGCTGATGGATCTGCTGGTGCTTTGCCTCGATCTGCTGCGATGCCTTCTGCATCGCTGCCCGGTCTACGGACTTGTCTGCCATTCTCGCTGTCCCTTCGACGGTCGTCTGATGAATGTCGGGTGCACCTAGGCCCCGCCTCGGGCACGAGATTAGAACGGTTCAGGGTCACCCGCCACCCCTGTTCCAGGGAAACAAGTAGCCGTACCTAGCCGGTCAGAGTCGTGTCACTCGCCGACGCCCGTGACGAAGCTCACGTCCAACGAGACCCCCGCGGGCAGGGCCGGCGGCAGCAGTTTCAGCAGGCCGGACGGCACCGACGTCGGCGTGACACCGCCGTACCCGAGCGCGCGGCGGGCGGCCATCGTGGGGATGCCGTACGAGCGGCCGTCCAGCAAGAGGGTGGCTGCGCCGTCGTCGCCGAGGGACTCCGAGTTGCGCATGAGCGCGCCGCCCAGCGTCGGGATGGAGACGACATCCACGTAGGCCTCGCTGGGGCGTCCCTGGGTGGCCGGAATGTCCGGCGTTGTCTGGCCGACGCTCAAGGAGGCGCGTGACGGGTCGTCGCCCGAGAAGACGGCGCAGACGGATGCGTCCTCGAGCGAGTTGTAGCCGGTCGGGCCCTCCAACTCGAACATCGGGATGTCGTCGGAGGACACCGACTCGACGTCCGGGTCCTTGAAGGGGGCCAGCTCTGCGTCGCTGATCTCCACGGGCGGGGAGTCGTCGCCCTGCTGCTGCTGGACGAGCTTCATGTCGAGGTAGGCGATGGCGGCGAGACCGGTGTCGAGTTGCACGTAGTAGCGCGACGGTGCGCTGTCGGTGCCGGCGACGACAGCCATCTGCCCGACGCGGAGACCGCGGGGGCTGTTGTGGGCGGGCTCGCCGTAGCCGTTGATCTCGATCGGGTTGATCGGCTGGCCCGTGGGCAGTGCGGTGATCCAGGAGTCGCCCGGCTCGACGACCGGCAGGTTCTGCGCAAGGCCTGACGACTCGCCGGGTCGGCTGAACAGTTCATGCGTGCGGCCACCGGCCACGAGGTACTCGGTCTTGTCGGAGGCTCTCGCGACGAACGCGAAGTCGCGGGTGCCGCCCTGGTCCGAGCCGAACTCGAGCGTGAGGTAGCGGCCCCGGCCCGACGGCGCCGTCGAGCACAGCCGCACCGGGTAGGACTCGAGATCGGCGACAGCGGGAAGCTGACGGGGGGCGCCTTCGATGCCGACCTCGGGCTGCTGCGCGATGCCGCGCAGCGCCTCGGTCGTCACCTCGATGACCCGCGGCGTTCCGGTCGCCTCGGATCCGCCGGCCAGCAGCCGGGCGGAGGCGACGTCGGCCATCGGGTACAGCAGGTTGTCGCGGTAGACGAAGAGCATGCCTGAGGTGGTGTCGGACAGGATGACGTTGTCCTCGCTGGTCCAGTCGTCGGTGGTCAGGCTGCCGCGGAGCATCCCGAACAGCGCCGTGCCGGCGAGCAGCACCACGCCGAGGAGGACCGAGACGAACGTCGCAACGCCCACGCGACGCAGCGGAGGGGTCGGGTTGTCGGGGTCGCGGTCGACGAACGCCGCGATCATGCGGCGCGACGTGAAGGACTGAGCCTTCAGCAGGTCCTTGCGCGTCGCCATGGCCATCCTGGTCTCGGGTGCGGTTCGGCGACACTCTAGCCGTCGGACGGGCGCCCGTGCCGCCTCAGCCGGAACCGTCGACGCCTGCCCCGCGGAACTCCTAGAGTGGGCCCGATGTGGCGCCGGCCGGGCGCCGACCCCAGGACGGAGGGCGGATGCTGCTCAGCACCCATGCCGCACGCTCGAGAACCCCGCGGCGGGCCGGGGCCGCACGGCTCAGGCTGATGGTCGTGGCCTGGCAGGTCGTGGCCGTGGCCCTTGTGGTTCTCGTCGGGCAGGGACGATGGTGGTCGATCGTCGCGGCGGGCGCGGTGCTGCTGGTCGCGCTGGTGTTGAGCCTGCCGGTCAACGGGCGTACGCTGCCGGCCTCGCTCCGTATCCGGCGCGCCTTCCGACGTCGGAAGCGACTGGTCGTCGTGGCCCCGGGGCAGGCACCGGAGCTGGTGCCGCTGACCCAGTGGCTCCCGCGGCTCGCGCTCACGCAGATCCGTGATGCGCACGACACCGAGATCGGCGTGGTCGCTGACGGCGGTGCCTGGACCGGCGTGTTGGAGGTGACCGCGGATGATGCTCTCTTCGCCGACGGCGGGGCGCTGCTCGATCTCGCTGGCCTCGCGGCCCTGACCAGCCAGGACGATGTCCTTTTCGCCGGCATCCAGGTCGTCACATTCACCGTCCCCGCGCCATCGGGCGCCATGCTGCCGGCGGGTTCGCCGGCGCTGGACGCCTACCGGGGGATCGTCGCGGACGCGACGCCGCCCGCAGTCCGGAGAACCTGGATCGCGCTGAGGCTCGACCCCCGGCTCTGTCTCGAAGCCGTCGAGCGTCGAGGCTCCGGGGAGGTCGGCGTGTTCGCGACCCTCCGGTTCGGGCTGCACCGCGCCCAGGCGCTCCTCAAGCGTGGTGGCGTAGCGACGCGCCCGCTGGATACCGACGGCATCGCCGAGGCCCTTGCGCTCACCACCCTCGCCGACGACGCGGGTGCCTCGCCGCGCAGCCGCGAGGCCTGGGACGTCTGGGTGGGGGACGGGCTCGTGCACCAGTCCCGCGCGGTCGAGGGGCTGACGGTCGACCCGAGCGCCGCCTACCAGCAACTGCTGGACGTGTCGGCCGGGCTGCCGGCCATGGCCGTCGTCACCTCTCTGACCATCACGCCGGGTGATCGCCCACGCGGCGCGCTCCGGCTCGTCGCCCCCGACCGTGACGAGGCGGCCCGCGCTGGCGACGCGCTGGCGGCCGGGCTTCACACCGGTCTGCGGACGGGGCGGCCGGGCGGGGTCCAGGTGCCCGGTCTCGTCGCCACCGTGCCGCTCGGACGAAATGAGCTGCGATGACTGAGATCACGTTCACGGACCAGGTGACGCCGGGGACGGTGCGGCGCATGTCGACCGGCCCGTCGGGACTTCTGCTGGGCGTCGGCCCCACGGGTCAGCCGATGACGCTCAGCCTGTTCAGGCCGCAACCGACCCGTATCTTCGTCGCGCTGCCTGAGTTCCAGACGTGGCTCATCGCGTTTCGTGCGGTGTGCCTCGGTGCGCACCTGTCCGTCATCGCCGCCGACCATCGGCGGTGGCTGACGCTGGCGGACGCGGTCCGCGCGGCGGGCGGCACCGTCGACGTGCTGCACGACGCCGATGCCCTGCCCGGACGCGGGCGTCCCTACCGGCCGAGCCTCATCGTCGACGAGGTGGAGGCCGTCCCCGCCACCCGGCGCCTGGGGGCGTGGCAGTCGGTGCTCGCGGTCGGCGACCCCGGAGCCTCGGCCGCCGTCGCGATGCTCCGGGCCAGCGACGGTGCCCTGATCGCACCGCTGGAGTCGCGCGCGGCGGAACAGTTGCGCCGCGCCTACGCGTTGACGTCCGGGCAGGTGAGAACCGCCGCCGACATCGGCGCCTCCGAGGTCGCGATGGCAACGTTTCGGCGCGTGGCGACCGTGACCGTGGTCCCGTCCGCCGAGGAGTACCGGCTGCTGTTCGGCGGCTAGAACAGCGTCCCGAAGTACGTGTAGAGGTTCATCACCCCGAGCAGGCAGGGCACGATGCCGATGATCGCGACCCACTCCAGCACATCGCCCCAGCGCCCCCACGACGGCGACAGGATCCGGCTGTACGTGGCGGCCGAGTAGTGCGCGAACCCGTAGGTCAACGCCAGGCAGAGCAGCAGCACCACGCCCATCCCCGTCAGCGACCCCGCAGCCGCAATGCCCACCGCGAGGAGGGCCGTCGCCAGCGTCACGCCGCCGCCGAGCAGCAGTGAGAGCCGCTGACTGAAACCGACGAAGGCCCTCGCGCGCAGCAGGAAGGCCACGGCGATGCAGACCACCAGCAGAGTCGACCAGAGCGACGACTGCGTCAGCACGAGCAGGCTCGCCAGCACGGCCGTCGCGGACGCCGCGGCGAGCAGTGCCGCCAACAGCTTGTCGGCCAGGATCGCCCGGCCGACGATGTCCGGCTGCACGGGCGTCTCGTCGGCCAGCATCGCCTCGGTCGTCACGGGCAGGTTGGGCAGCGCGATGCCGGCCACCCGGTAGCTGAGCGAGGGCAGCGCGGTCGTCACGAACGCCATGGCGGTCATGGTGATGGCCGCGACGGCGACGTCATGCCCGGGCCACAGCAGCATCGCCGCGGCCGTGATGACGACGAGGACCGCGGTCAGGGCCACCGCGCACAGGGCCATGACGCTGACCCGCGCGCCCAGGGCGCAGGCCGTGGCGGCCACCAGGATCAACGACGCCGCAAGGATCACGCGCACCGCCAGTGGGACCACGTCGGCGAAAGGCTCGGCGACGAACCAGCCCGCGATTCCGGCCAGCGCGCAGCTCGACCACGCAAGTGCCGTCGCGGTCTGGGTCGCCCGCGCCGCTCGTGCCAGCGCGACGGCACCGATGCAGGCGGCGAAGCCCAGGAACCCGGCTGCCGCGACCGCCAGGATGAACGGGATCCGCACCGACGGGTCGACACGGGCCAGGTCGGGGTCGACGGCGGGTTGGGCCAGCAGCACCAGCAACGGGAGTCCGATGAGGAGGCACATCGTGACGGCGAGAGCGAGGCGCTGTGAGTGGCGCGCCGCCCACGACGGGCGGGTGGTGGTCGCGCTGGCCACGGCGTCGACGACGTCGTCGAACGCGGCGTCCGGCATCGCGTCCTCCCTGTGCCGCAGGTAGAGCGTCTCACCGTCGCGCAGATGCAGTTCGGAGACCGGCACGAAGAGGTCGAAGGGGTCGACTCCCAGGCGCTGTAGGACCCACGTGTGCACCGCGTCGGTGGGCGAGTTCGCCTCCATGCCGGTGAACCGCAGGATGCTGGGCAGCTGCTCACCGAGCGTCACACTGCCCGGCAGGGCCAGGTCCACCCGGCGGCTGCTGGAGATGATGGTGACGCGAGCCAGATCGTCGGTGCTACTCACGTCGGTAACCCTAACGTCCCGGGCGGCGCGTGCGGTGGACACGATCCGCATCGTGCATCGGCGGCCACCGGTTCCTATACGTTTGGCATCCAGCAGAAAGGGTGGTGCGGATGGGGCTCATCACGTTTCATCGACCCGGTCGGGTGACGCCGCCGCCGATGCCGCGGGGCGATCTCCTCCTGGAGTCGCCGCCCGAGATCCCACCTCCCTCCCCGTCGAAGCCCTTCGGGAATGCGCTGCGGATGCTGCCCATGGTGGCGGGTGGCCTGGCGATGGGCCTGATGTTCATGGGTGGCGGGCTCGGCGGGTCCGGGACGCTGCGCGGCGTGATCGGGGGCCTGTACGCCGTCTCGATGATCGGGATGATGCTGTCCCAGACCGGCAGGCAGAACGACGACCAGTCCGCGCAGCTTGACGCCAACCGCCGCGACTACTTCCGTTACCTGGCCCAGACCCGGCGGGCCTTCATGAAGACGGCCGACGAGCAGCGGGCCAGCGTCGCGTTCCGGCACCCCGCGCCCGACTCGCTCTGGACTGTCGTCGGCGGCCCGCGGATGTGGGAGCGAAGGCCGGCTGACGAGGACTTCGGCTCCGTGCGGCTGTCGGTGGGTGGCCAGCAGTCCGCCCGCCGGATCACCCCTCCGGAGGCGCAACCCATCGAGGACCTCGAGCCGCTCACCACCGGCGCCCTGCGCCGCTTTGTCCGGACCCACCGCGTGATCCCGTCGGTCCCGCTCGCCGTCGACCTGCGCGGCTTCCACACCGTCTCGCTGGTGGGCGACGAGGAGGCCTGCCGGCGCGTCGCGTTCGCGATGGTCGCGCAGCTTGTCACCTGGCATGCACCGGGCGACGTCGCGCTGATGGTCGCCGCGGCCCCCGGCCGGCAGGCCGCGTGGGAGTGGGTCAAGTGGCTGCCCCATCTCCGCCACCCCGTCGATGCCGACGCCCTCGGCCCGCTGCGCATGTTCGCCACGGGCGCCACCGAGCTGTCGCAGCTCGCGGTCTCGGCGCAGGGGGCGGAGGAGCAGCCATCACTGCGCGTGATCGTCACGGATCAGGTTCCCGGCGTCGCGTCGCGGCAGTTCCTGACGCCGGCCACACACGTCGTGACCTTGGACGTCACGGGCGAGCGGGACGTGCCGCGGACTCTTGAGCCGGGGGCCGCGGTGCTCGAGGTCACGCCCGACGGGATCGTCCTGCACCGCAGCACCAAGGAGGCGGCGCACGCCCGCACCCCGTTCGGGCGACCCGACCGCGTGCCCGCCGTGTACTGCGAGATGCTGGCCCGCGCCATGGCCGCCTACCGGCTTCCCGACGCGCAGGACGGCGACGTCGCGGCCGGCGACTCCGGACTCGAGCCCGTCCGCGACTTCCCGACGCTGCTCGGCGCCGGCGACCCGCTGACGCTCGACCCCCGCGTCGCCTGGCGCCCCCGACCGCTGCGCCAACAGCTCCGCATCCCGATTGGCACAGCCGATGACGGCAGCCCCGTCGAGCTCGACCTCAAGGAGTCGGCCCAGGGCGGCATGGGTCCACACGGCATCTGCATCGGCGCCACCGGCTCCGGCAAGTCGGAGCTGCTGCGCACGCTGGTGCTCGGGCTCGCCATGACGCACTCCACCGAGCAGCTCAACTTCATCCTCGTCGACTTCAAGGGCGGCGCCACGTTCCTCGGGTTGGAGGACCTGCCGCACGTCTCCGCCGTCATCACCAACCTGGCCGACGAGCTGAGCCTCGTCGAGCGGATGTCCGACGCGATCGGCGGCGAGCTCGACCGGCGCATGGAGGTGCTCCGCTCCGCGGGCAACTTCAAGAACCGCGATGACTATGAGGCCGCCCGCAGGGCCGGCGCCGACCTCGAGCCGATGCCGAGCCTTGTCATCATCGTCGACGAGTTCTCGGAGCTTCTGACGGCCCGGCCCGAGTTCATCGACCTCTTCGTGCAGATCGGGCGCGTCGGCCGGTCGATCGCCGTCCACCAGTTGCTCGCGTCGCAGCGCCTCGAGGAGAACCGGCTGCGTGGCCTCGACACGTTCCTGTCCTACCGCATCGCGCTGCGGACCTTCTCGCCGTCGGAGTCGCGCGCCGTCATCGGAGTCCCGGACGCCTACGAGCTGCCCACCCCGCCGGGCAACGGCTACCTCAAGTTCGACACCACCGGCCTGACGAGGTTCAAGGCCGCCTACGTCTCCGGCCCCTGGCACGACCCGTCGGCCCTCGGCCGCGGCGATGATCCGCGGGCCGACGACCTCGACGCACCCCTGGCGAGGGGCTGGATTCCGCCCGTCCTCGAGTTCGGCACGGACTATGTCGCGCCCGTGGCCCCTCCCAGCGACCTCCCCGGGTCGTTGAGCTTGTCTCCCGGTTCCCCGAGCTTGTCTTCCGGTTCCCCGAGCTTGTCGAGGGGCGCCGAGCGGAGCGAGGCGTCTGACGTGGCCGGGGGTGACCCTTCGACAAGCTCAGGGCGTTTCGACAAGCTCAACGACCCGGATGGCTCAGGGCGTTTCGACAAACTCAACGAACCCAAGGACGACGAGGCGGAGACGCTGCTGGGTATCGCGGTAGGCCGGCTCAGGGGGCACGGGCGTCCTGCCCGGAGGGTGTGGCTCCCGCCGCTGGACCTGCCCCCGACGATGGACCAGCTGCTCGGCGGGCTCGCCGACGTCGAGGGACGGGGACTGCAGGTTGCCGACGCCTCGCGGCAGGGAAGGCTCCGCGCCCCGGTCGGCATCATCGACCGGCCGCGGCAGCAGCGTCGCGACCCGTGGTGGATCGATTTCTCCGGTTCAGGCGGCAACCTGGCGGTGGTCGGCGGGCCGCAGTCGGGCAAGTCGATGGCCCTGCGCGCCTCCATCGCGGGCCTCGCGCTGACCCACACGCCGCAGGAGGTCGGCTTCTACGTGCTCGACTTCGGCGGCGGGGCTCTCACCTCGATGCGGCGCCTCGCGCACATCGGCGCGGTGACCGGCCGGCTCGACGTCGACCGGGTGCGGCGCACTGTCGCGGAGCTGACGTCGCTGCGCGCCGCCCGCGAGCGCCAGTTCGCCGACCTGGGCATCGACTCGATGACCACCTACCGCCAGGCGCGCCGCGACGGCTCGGTCCCTGCCGACCGGTTCCCGACCGACGTCTTCCTGGTGATCGACGGATGGGCGACCCTCAAGACGGAGTTCGAGACCCTGGAGCCGCAGGTGCAGGCGCTGGCGAACGGCGGCCTCGGCTACGGCATCCACGTGTTCGTCTCCGCGGCCAGGCCCTCCGAGATCCGCGCAGCGACGCTCGACGCGCTCCAGTCGCGGATCGAGCTCAAGCTCGGCGACCCGTTCGACTCGACGATCGACCGACACGCGCAAGCGGGCGTGCCCGTCGCGCGACCCGGCCGCGGGCTGACGGGCGGGGGACTCCACGCGCTCATCGGCCTGCCGCGGGTCGACTCCGTCACGGGGGTCGACGACGTGTCCGCCGGCCAGCGCAACTTCATCGCCGCCGTCAACGGGGCATGGAAGGGCCCACGCGCCGCGGAGGTCCGGCTGCTGCCCGAAGACCTGGAGCTGTCGGCGCTGCCGGCCATCGCTCCCGGCCCCGACCGGCGGATCCCGTTCGCCGTCGACGAGCTGGAGATCGCTCCGGTCTGGTTCGACCCGATGGCCGACCCGCACCTGGTGGCGATCGGCGGCCCCGAGTCGGGCAAGTCGAACCTGCTGCGGCTGTTCCTGCGGGGCATCACCACCCGGTTCACGGCCAGCGAGGCCAAGGTCATGATCGTCGACTACCGGCGGTCGCTGCTCGGCGAGGTCGAGTCGGAGCACCTGATCGGCTACTACCCGTCCGCGGCGGCCGCGACGCCGATGCTGCAGCAGACGGCCGAGGCCGTGCGCGCGCGCCTCCCGGGGCCCGACGTCACGCAGCAGCAGCTGCGGGACCGGTCCTGGTGGACGGGCGCAGAGGTGTTCCTGGTGGTCGACGACTACGACCTGGTCGCCGCCCCGTCGGGCAACCCGATGGCCGTGTTCGCAGACCTGATCAACCAGGCCGGCGACATCGGACTGCACATCATCCTCGCCCGCTCGTTCGGCGGCGCGGGACGGGCGGTGTTCGGCGACCCGCTGATCTCGCGCATGAAGGAGTCGGTCAACCCGGCGCTCGTGATGAGCGGCAACCGCGAGGAGGGCAACCTGTACGGCGACGTCAAGGGCGCGCCGATGCCCGCAGGTCGTGGCACGCTCGTCACCCGGGCGTTCACGGGGCTCGTCCAGACCGCGAAGGTGCCCCCGCGCGCCTGATCAGCCGTGGCGGGTCGCGCGGGGGATCGTGACCGCAGCCACGACGCCGAGCAGGACAAGCGCCAGTGCCCCGCCCGCCACCAGCAGAGCGGCCATGGGAAGGGTGCGGTCCTCGCGCTGTTCCGGTGTGATCACGGCCTCCGCCGACGCGCCCGGCTCGGCCGGCGTGAGGGATGCGGGCGTGGCCCCCGTGAGAGCGCGCAGCGGGTTGACGATCCCGTGGCCGATCAACGGGTCCGGCATGCTGGAGGCCGGCGGATCCGCGGTGGCGATCAGCCGGGCGCGGACCTCGGCCGGCGTGAGCGTCGCGCCGTGCACGTCTCGCTCGTACTGGATCATCAGCGCGACGACACCGGAGACGAGCGCGGTCGCGAACGACGTGCCGGTCGCGTCGCCGGTGAAGGCCTGGTCGGAGGGGTCATCGCCGGACGACGGCGCGAGCGCGAGCAGCGCGCGCCCCGGGGCGCCGACCGCGACCGTGTCGCTCGGGTAGGTCAGCTGGTCACCGGCGTCGGCCGCGTCCGAGGCCCCCACGGAGATCACGCCGGGGAGCGACGCCGGATATGCCTCGCCGCCGATGGCCGCGGCCTGGTCCGCATTGCCGGCCGCGGCGACCACGACGATGCCGGCCTCGATGGCGTCGGCGATCGCCGCACGGTAGTCGGCGAGGCCCGGGGCGGATGCGCCGACGACCTGCGACAGGTTGATCACGTCGGCTCCGTCTGCGATGGCCTGCCGGACGGCGCGCACCGTCGCGGAGAGGTCGTCCTGCTCGTCGTCGGGGAGGTCGTCCTGCGGCGTGGACCAGCGCAGCGCCCGGTACGCGAGCACCGTCGCGTCCGGCGCGATGCCCGCGAAGTTGGTGGCCTCGTTGACCGCTGACCCGTCCTCCGCGCGGCCGGCGGCCAGCAGGGAGGCGACGGCGGTGCCGTGGTCGCAGTCGTAGCGGCCGTCGTCGTCGGTGCCCTCCCCGGAGAGCAGGTCGTAGGTCGTGATGCGGGTGCGGGACCAGTAGCCCGAGTCGTCGGACGCGACGCCGGTGTCGATCACGGCGACGCGCACGCCCCGGCCCGTCGCGAGCTCCCACACGGAGTCCATGTTGAGGCGTTGCAGCTGCCAGGCGTTGACCAGGTCGGCCGCAGCCGTCGGCTGTGCGGTGCGGCAGAGCCCCTGGTCGAGCGGGATGAGGTCGTCGTCGGCCAGCGCCGGGGCTGCGGGCAGCGCGCAGGCGAGCAGCACGGCGACGGCCGCCACCACTCCCGACCTCATCCACCGCATCACGGCAGCCAGGGTAGTGGTGCGGGGGAGCGTCGTGGACGGATCGGCGGTGGCGTGGGCGAGGGCGCGCCCGATGGGCCAGACTGGGGGCGTGCTCGGATACTTCGGACCCAAGGGGACCTTCACCCACCAGGCGCTGCGGACGGTCAGCGACGATGAGGCCATCGCGTTCCCCAGCGTCCGCGCAGCACTCGACGCGGTGCGGACGGGTGAGGTCCGGGCCGCCGTCGTGCCGATCGAGAACTCGGTCGAGGGTGGGGTGTCCGCGACCCTCGACGAGCTCATCGCCGGTTCCCCGCTCGCGATCATCGGTGAGATCGTCATACCCGTCGAGTTTGGGCTGTATGCACGCGAGGAGCTGAGGCTCGAGGACATCCGGCAGGTGCTGACGCACGGCCACGCGGCGGCCCAGTGTCGCGAGTGGCTCGCAACCCACCTGCCGAACGCGAACATCACCGAGGCCGGCTCGACGGCGGGCGCCGCGGCCGAGGTCTCCCGGCCGGACTCCCACTACGACGCGGCCGTCAGCGCCCGCGTCGCCGGCCGGCTCTACGGCCTGACGGAGCTGGCCTACCAGATCGAGGACAACCCCGGCGCCGTCACGCGGTTCGTGCTCGTCGGGCGGCCGGGACCGCTGCCGGGTCGCACCGGGGCGGACAAGACGACGTTGGTCGCCTACATGCGCGAGGACCACTCCGGGGCCCTGCTCGAGATCCTGCAGCAGTTCGCCGTCCGTGGCGTGAACCTGAGCCGGATCGAGTCGCGCCCGACCAAGACCACGCTCGGCTCGTACTGCTTCTCCATCGACGCAGAGGGCCACGCGCACGATCGCCGCATGGCCGAGGCCCTCGAGGGGCTGCACCGGATCTGCCCGACGGTGCACTTCCTGGGCTCCTACCCGCGCGCTGACAAGGTCCGCCCGTCGATCGGCATCGGGTTCAGCGATGCGGAGTTCGACGAGGCCTCGGCCTGGGTCCAGGGCCTCGATCGCGAGACCGTCACCAGGGATTGAGAGGCGCCTCGCCTCGCTCACCTCGTCGAAGGGCCTGAGCCGATCCCGGTTCCCTGAGCACTTCGACAAGCTCAGCACAGGCCTGTCGAAGGGCGCCGAGCGAAGCGAGGCGTGGGCCGGGGTGGGACCCTTCGCTTCGCTCAGGGCGTTTCGACAGGCTCAACGACCCGGGTCGCCGAGTACTTCGACAAGCTCAGCACAGGCTTGTCGAGGTGCCCGAGCCGATCCCGGTTCCCTGAGCCTGTCGAAGGGCGCCGAGCGCAGCGAGGCGGGGCTGGGGTGGGACCCTTCGCTTCGCTCAGGGCGTTTCGACAGGCTCAACGAACCGGGTCGCCGAGCTTGTCGAGGTGCCCTGAGCGAAGCGAAGGGTCTTGGTGTGGGTTAGGCGACGAAGCTCCGGGAGCCGGTCACCACGCGTTTTCGGATAATGGGTGCTAGTCGGGGCCCTTTCCCCTACGCTTCGTCTCGTCAGGGTCGCCAGTTCCGTCGGCCCACTGACACTGCTTCGGGGGAGGCGGCCATGGGGGAAGTCCATCGCGCTGGAAGGCGCACATTCGGGGCGCTGATTGCGCTCGTCGCGGCGATAGCTCTCGTGTTCGCCGGGGTCACGTTCTCGGCCGCGGACGGGACGGTGAAGGTGTCCGGGACGATCCAGGTCGACGGTGCACTTCCCGAGACCAGGGCCATCGTGATGATCAACGGTGTAGGCAACGACTTCGCGGAGGAGCGGCACATCACCATCGGCACGGGCGTCTCGACCTGGAGCGCCCACATTCCCGAGGGCACCTACACGTTCGGGCTGATGGCGCCGGGAGCCGGCATCCAGACCTACCACGCGGGCCAGGCGACCCAGGAAGACGCCGATTCCGTAGTCGTCGGTCCGAGCGGCCTTAGCAACCTCGACTTTGACACCATCGTCAGCACCGGCTCGAGTGTCTCCGGGATCGTCGTCGACGCCTTGGGCGCACCGGTCGCCAGGGCGTACGTGCAGCTCGACGGTGTTGACCGCTACACCTACTCCGCCGACGACGGCACCTTCGCCCTAGTCAACCTGCCCACCGGGTCCTACGTCGTGAGCTGCCTCATCGATGACGTCCCCGTCGGGGAGCTCGCCGCAGTGATCCCCGAGGACGGCACCGCGCTGACCGACCTGACGCTCACCACCACCTTCGTGCCGACCCCGACCGAGACGCCGACGACGACTGAGCCGACCGAACCCGAGCCGACTGATCCGGAGACGACGGAGACCACGGCCCAGCCGACTGATCCGGAGACGACGGAGACCACGGCCCAGCCGACGGACCCGGAGACCACGGAGGCCACGGCCCAGCCGACCGACCCGGAGACGACGGAGAACACGTCTGAGCCGACTGATCCGCAGACGCCGGAGACCTCGGCTCCCCAGACGACGCCGACCACGGCTACGCCTACACCCTCGCTGACGTCGGCGACCCCGGTCATCTCGGACACCACCCCGCAGGTGGGTCAGAAGCTGACGGTCGCGACAGGCTCCTGGACGAGCGGAACCGCGTTCACCTACGAGTGGCTGCGCGGGACCACCGTCGTCGGCAGGACGTCGACCTATACGCCCACCGCCTCCGATCTCGGCAAGACGCTGAGCGTCAAGGTCACCGGCACCAAGGCCGGCTACACCTCGGTGACGAAGACCTCCGCGGCAACGAAGCCGGTCGCGACGGGCACGCTGAAGACCGCTATCCCGACCATCTCCGGCACGGCCAAGGTCGGCGTCAAGCTCACCGCCAAGGCTGGCGACTGGACCAGTGGCACGACCCTCACCTACCGCTGGTACGCGTCGGGCAAGCCGATCTCGGGGGCGACTAAGTCGACCTTCACCCCCACGGCAGCGCAGCTCAACAAGACGCTGACGGTCAAGGTGACCGGATCCAGGTCCGGCTACACAACGGTCTCGGAGACGTCGAAGGCAACGGCCAAGGTCAAGGCCGGCACGCTCACCTCGACCCCGACGCCGAAGATCTCTGGCACCACCAAGGTGGGCAGGACGCTGACTGCCAAGGCCGGCGCTTGGAAGCCCTCGGGCGGCAAGGTGACCTACCAGTGGTACCGCGGCAGCTCCAGAATCTCGAAGGCCACCGAGTCGACCTACAAGCTGGTCTCGGCCGACAAGGGTCGCACCATCAAGGTGAAGGTGACCTATAAGAAGTCGGGCTACACCACGGTGTCGAGGACCTCCAAGGCCACCGCGAAGATCAGCTGAGCGCCACCCGCACCGCGCCCGGATCGACGGCGAGCCTGAGCGACGACACGTCGCCCATCAGCTCGCCGTCGATCTGGCACGTCACCGGCGAGGCCGTTCTGACCTCGACGGTGCAGCCCCGCCCCCTTGTCAGCTGCCTGTCCGTCGTCCGCCCGGCCAGCACCCCGGCGATCATCCGCACGACGTCGCCTGCGCCGGAGGGGGAGGCGACCAGGACGTCGGCGATCCCGTCGAAGGGGGTCGCGCCCGGCAGCAGCGCGATGCCCTGGTGCAGGTCGGCGACGTTGCCGATCTCCACGAGCGACGCGGGCCCGTCGAGGACCTCCTCCCCGTCGACCACCACGCGCGTCGGCACCGGCCGGGCCGCGATGTGCCGCGCCCCGGCGGCGAGGTACGCGTACGGGCCGACCCGCCGCTTCCAGGCCTCGCTGGTGTCGCGGAGCACGGCTGCGTCGGCGCCGATTCCTACCATGACGGCGGAGACCTCCGGGCGACCGTCGAGCTCGACGCGCAGCAGGTCAAGGGGCATCGGCGTCCCGTCGAGAGCTGCGCGCACGGCCGTCGGCAGGTCGCGAGGCACGCGGAGGGCGCGGGCCAGCAGGTCGCCGGAGCCGTGCGGGATCAGGCCGAGCGTCGCGGGGGAGTGGGCGAGCGCGGAGCAGGCCGCCCGCTGCGTCCCGTCCCCGCCGACCACCAGCACGAGGTCCGCCCCGGCTGACAGCGCCGCCGTGGCCGCTTCCGAGCCCGGCTCCTCCACCGTCGTGGTGTGCCAGCCGACCAGGCGCCAACCCCGGCCACCGGCCTCAGCCTCCACAACGCGGCGCAGCAGCCCCGCGTTGCGCACCCGCGCCGGGTTGCACACCACGGCGAACCGCAGTCCGGATGCGGCGATCGGGGAACGCGCCGGCGAGTACGCGAAGGCCGAGGCGAGCGCGTGCGCGAAGACTCCGACGAGGACGCCGGCCAGCACGTCGCTAACGTGGTGGACCTGCAGCAGTAGACGGTCGGCGCCCACGAGAAGCACGAACAGGAGCCACCCGGTCGCCCACCACCCGGCGCGGCGGGGCGGCCAGCGCGCCTCACGGGCCAGGGCGAGAAGCCCGCAGGCCAGGACCGTCGCCGCGGCCGCATGGCCGGAGGGGAACGACGCGTCCGAGGTCAGGACGCCGAGCCACCCGGTGACGGGTCGCTCGCGCCCGACGAGGACCTTCAGCGTCGTCACGATCGACAGCGACAGCAGCGACGAGGCCACCAGCCGGGCAGCCAGCCGGAGGAGGCGCCGTCGGCCGGCCCACAGGGCCACCGCCAGCAGGGCCAGCGTCGGCACGACGGGGTTCGTCGTCCAGGCGAAGACGACCGCGGCCCGGCCCCAGAGCGACCCCTCGGGGAGCGGGGGCCACGGCCACCAGCCGTCGAGCCAGGTCGGGATCCGGAGCGACATGACGGTCAGCGCGGCGCCGAGCGTCGCCGCCGCCAGGATGCGCCAGGCCCAGCCCCTTGTCATCTGCCTAGTCTGGCAGCGGCTGGGGCCGCGGGCGGACGAACAGCCAGGGGACGACGGCGGCGGCCACCACGATCCCGCTGACGCCGAAGGCCCAGCCGAAGCCGACCGCATCGGCGATCGCGCCGGCCAGCAGCGTCCCGGCGATCGAGCCGAGGTCGGTGGCCATCGAGTACGTCGATAACGCCTGCCCGCCGTTGCGGTTCGACCCGATCAGGTCGGCGAGGAGCGCCTGCGACGCCGGCGCGATGAAGGCCGCGGAGGCGCCGCCGGCCAGTGACAGGACGAGGAAGAACGGCAGGGTGTCGAACCAGCCGATCGGCGCCGTGACGAGCGCCGCGAACATCAGCCCGAGCATGATGAACGGACGGCGACCGCGCCGGTCGACCAGCCGCCCCGTCGCCTGCTGCGTCACCGCGTTGCCGAGCGCGAAGAGCGTCAGGGCGATGCCCGCGGCGGCGGAGCCGATCTCCGGCGCCGCCGCCGCCAGCAGGGGGAGCAGGGCGACGCGGACGCCGAAGTTCGTCCAGCCGTTGGCGAACGCCGTGACCAGCAGCGCCCGGTACGCAGGCAGCCCGATGGCCTCGGACAGCCGCATCCGCTCCTGCGGGTCGTCCGCGGTGGGCCGCCCGCCGGGGCCGCCGCGCAGCATCACCAGTACGACGAGCACCGCGGCCGCGATGGCAACGGCGTAGATGAAGAAGGGCAGCCGCATGCCGAGCCCCGACAGGGCGGAACCGAGCGTCGGGCCGAGGATGTTGCCGAGCAGGAACGCGGTGCCGTACAGCGACGACGTCCTGCCGCGCTGCGCAGGCGGCGACAGCCGCACGAGGAGGCCCATCGACGAGACCGTGAACATCACCGACCCGATGCCGCCGATGCCGCGGAACAGCAGGAGCATCCAGTAGGTGTCGGCGAACCCGCACAGTGCGCTGCTGAGCGCGACGATAGTGAGGCCGAGCAGGTAGATGCGACGCTCGCCGAAGCGGGAGATCAGCGACCCACCGGCCGGCGCGAAAACCAGCCGGACGAACGCGAAGATCGACACGATGGCGGACGCGGCCATGACGCCGACGTCGAAGGACTGCGCGAACTGAGGCAGGATCGGCGCGACCAGGCCGTAGCCCAGCGCGATCAGGAACGCCGCGGCGACCAGGATCCAGATCTCCACCGGAACCCTCGTCGATGCACTTCGCACCGGCCTACCCTACGCCCTGCGCCCCCAGCCCCCCGGAGCCGCGATGAGCACGACACACTTGTCGTCGTCGCTGTCAACGGTCACATGGGCCTTTTCGGCCGATGAGCAGTGTGTCGTGCTCATCGCGGCCGACGGGGCGGGCGTCGCTAGAGTAGGGATCATGATTGATCCCAAGTGGCTCCGCGTCGATCCCGACCGCGTCCGACGCTCCCAGGCCCTCCGCGGCGCCTCGGTCGAGCTCGTCGACGACCTGGTCGCCGCCGATGAGACCCGCCGCTCCTCCATCCTCGCCGCCGAGACGCTGCGCGCCGAGCAGAAGTCGCTCGGCAAGCTCGTCGCCCAGGCCAAGGGCGACGAGAAGGCCGAGCTTCTGGCTCGCACCAGGCAGCTGGCCACCGACGTGAAGGCCAGCCAGGCCGACGCCGCCGCCGCCGAGGCGCGTTTCGACGAGCTGATGAAGCAGGTCGGCAACCTCGTGATCGACGGCGTCCCCGAGGGAGGCGAGGACGAGGGCGTCATCATCGAGACACACGGCACCCCGCGCGACTTCGTGGCCGAGGGCTTCGAGCCCAAGGACCACCTCGAGATCGGCGAGCACCTCGGCGCCATCGACATGGAGCGCGGCACCAAGATCTCCGGGTCCCGCTTCTACGTCTTGACCGGCATCGGCGCCCAGCTCGAGATCGCGCTGCTCAACCTCGCCATGAATAAGGCCACCGAGTGGGGCTTCACCCCCATGATCCCGCCCGCGCTCGTGAAGCCCGAAGCCATGGACGGCACCGGCTTCCTCGGCCAGGCCGCGCAGGACGTGTACCGCCTCGAGGCCGACGACCTCTACCTCGTCGGCACCTCCGAGGTCGCGCTCGCCGCCTACCACTCCGGCGAGATCCTCGACGAGGCCACCCTGCCGCGCCAGTACGTCGCCTACTCGCCGTGCTTCCGTCGCGAGGCCGGCTCCTACGGCAAGGACACCCGCGGCATCTTCCGCGTGCACTGGTTCGACAAGGTCGAGATGTTCGTCCACTGCGACCCGGCCGACGCCGAGGACTGGCACCAGCGACTGCTCGGCTACGAGAAGGAGTTCCTGCAGGCCCTCGAGGTGCCGTTCCAGGTCCTCGACGTCGCCTCCGGCGACCTCGGCCTCAGCGCCGCCCGCAAGTTCGACTGCTACGCCTGGCTGCCCACGCAGGAGCGCTACCGCGAGGTCACCTCGACCTCGAACTGCACCGAGTTCCAGGCTCGCCGCCTCAGCATCCGCGGCCGCTTCTCCGACGGCGTCCGCCCGGTCGCGACCCTGAACGGCACGCTCTGCGCCATGACCCGCATCATCATCATGCTGCTGGAGAACCACCAGCAGGCCGACGGCTCGGTCCGGGTCCCCGAGGCCCTGCGCCCCTACCTCGGCGGCCGTGAGGTCCTGACCCCCGGAGCCTGACGTTGGAGCTACTGCAACGGCTACTTCCAGGCCGGCAGCACGGCAAAAGGCCTTGTCGATATCTCCTCTAGCCCGGTTTTACAAGGTGTTTAGCTGCGTGCGGCGGCCAAGACGATCCGGCCGGAGCCCCGCAGTTCGACGCGGCCGGGCTCCGTGATGAGCGCCGACTCTCCGCGGGACAGCGTGACCTCCCGATCGCCCGAGGCGATGACGAACTCGCCGTCCAGCACGACGACGATCGACGCCGATCCGGTCTCCACCGCCGCATCCCCGTGTGCCAGCACAAGCTGGAAGTCGGCGGCCTCTGGCCGGTAGGCGACGGCCTTCCCATCGAGGGTCTCCGGCGCGAGCAGGGGGGCGGTAGCCCCGGTGAAGTCGAGGACCTGCAGCAGCTCGGCGCGGTCCACGTGCTTGGGCGTCAGCCCGCCGCGCAGCACGTTGTCGCTCGGGCCCATCAGCTCGACGCCGATGCCGCGCAGGTACGCGTGCACGTTGCCGGCCGGCAACCACAGGCACTCTCCGGCGGTCAGCGTGACGTGGTTCAGCAGCAGCGCCACCGCGATGCCAGGATCTCCGGGGTACCGGGCGCCCAGCCTCCGAGCGACCTCCAGGTCGTCGAACGCGAGGGCCTGGCGCGACACCTCCTCGACGAGGACGTCGACGTCGGGCCCGTGGGCGAGCAGCCAGGCAACCGCGTGGAAGAGCCCGTCCGGGGCGGCCAGGAGTTCGTGCAGCCGTGCGAGCGGGCCGGCCGCGTCGGGGTCGCAACGGGCAAACAGCAGGTCGACGAGGCCCAGCGACTCGGCCACCGGGCGGAAACCGCACAGCGCCTCGAACCCGTCGGCAAGGGCGACGATCAGCTCCGGCTTGGAGAACGGGTCCTTGTAGTTGCGGTGCGGCGCGTCCAGCGGGATGCCGTGTGCGTTCTCCCGGGCGAACCCGGCGGCGGCCTGCGCGCTGGCCGGGTGGGCCTGGAGCGAGAGCGGCTCTGCGGCGGCGAGGATCTTCAGAAGGAAGGGCAGCTGGACACCGCTGGCCTCCTCCCACCCGAGCAGGTCCGGCCACAGCGTCGGCTCGGCGAAGAGACTCGGCGATCCGGGATGGGTTCCGAACCACAGCTCGGCCTCGACGGCGGACGTGGCGGGCCAGCCGAGGGCGGCCGAAATGCCTCCGGGTACCCCCCACGCGTAGTCCCTCGGGGAGTTCGTGATGCGGTGGATGAGCACGGATCTCCTGAACGCCGTTCCTCCCCTCAGCCTAGCGGCGGAGGAGCATCTCCCGGCCACGTGCCGCCGCCGCAGCGACTCCCCGAACGCTCGTGGGTCGGTCACCCCTCGTTCATCTGCTCATGGCAAGCTGGCGGGAGTAACTTGTCAGGAGGTCCCATGACGTTCACACCGAAGCTGGTCGCGCTGGACATCGACGGCACGCTCGTCGACGGGTTCGGACACCTTCCCCCCGCCATCCACGAGGCCGTGCAGCGCGTCGTCGAGGCCGGAGTGCCTGTCGTGATGTCGACGGGGCGCTCGTGGCTTGGCGCGAAGGAGGTCCGCGACCAGCTGGGCCTGCCCGCGGGCTGGTCCGTGGTCTCCAACGGCGCCGTCGTCGTCACCGACCCGCCGTTCCGGATCATGCACGAGACCAGGTTCGACCCCTCCGACGTCGTCCGTCAGGTCGCTGAGCTCGCGCCCGATGCGCGGATCGCAGTGCAGGACGGCGCGGACTGGCGCGTCAACCGGCACTTCCCCGACGGGGAGCTGACCGGTGTCGTCCACATCGAGACGATCGAGGAGCTGGCTTCACGCGAAGTGGCACGCGTCGTCATCCGCCAGCCGGAGTCCTCCGAGGAGGTCTTTGCGGAACTCGTCGCACGGCTCGGCCTCCAGGAGGTCGCCTACTTCGTCGGTTGGTCCGCCTGGCTGGACATCGCCCCGCGCGGGGTGGACAAGGCCCACGGCCTCGCCGTCGTCTGCGACGCGCTCGGCATCGACAGGGCCGACGTGCTCGCACTTGGTGACGGCCGCAACGACATCGAGATGCTCGAGTGGGCCGGCCGCGGCGTCGCCATCGGCGATGCCGCAGACGAGGTGAAGGCCGCAGCCGACCACGTCACCGGAACGTTCCACGACCTCGGCACCGTCGAGGAGCTCGACCGCTGGTTCCTGGAGGAGGCCCGCGCCGAGGCCTGCTGACGCCGGACATGCTGATGCCACCCAGGAGGCGGGGGAACCTGCCCGGGTGGCATCAGGTTTCTGCGGTCAGGCGGCCTCGACCTTGCGGGCGATTCCTGCCTTGACCTCGGCTGCGACGGCCATGATCTCCGCCGGGGAGGGGGTGACGCGGGTCCGGGGGCGAACCACGCCGTTCTCCTCCTCGATGCGCCGCAGGTGCCGCTTGACGGTGGACACCGAGCAGCCGACCTTCGACGCGATGACGCTCAGGGGCTGATCGGGGTTGGCCATCCTCATGCGGTGGATCTCGTAGCGGTCGAACTGGCGACCGGAGTTGACGCCGGCGAACGTGTCGAGGTCGTCGGGGGTGACGTTGACACCGAGCCGTGCCCGGATCTCCTGGCGCTGTCGCTTGGTGGTGCCTGCCACGAAACCGGAGACGTCGTACTTGCTGACCGCATCGCTGAGGCACTGGGCAAGCAGAGGGCATCCGGAGCAGAGTTTCTCGGCCTGGGAGCGGAGCATCGCCTGCTCGCGACGGTCCCCCCTGGTTGACGGGCTGGCGCTCTCGTCGAGGAGGGGGTGGAGGTAGATGTCCGAGTAGGTGACGCAGGGGGTGGCCGTGTCCGTCGTTGTCATGATCGTCTGCTCCCATTCGTTCGCCGAAGTGGCTGCACGTTAAGCGTCTCAAATCGATAACGGAATGGGCAGTGGGAACGGTGGGGGAAACTACTAGTTCTCTCTCGGTATCTGCTACCTATGTGCATAAGTAGCGAAGCTCAGTAGATGCCAAGTATCTGTGCTCAAGTCTCTCTGTAGTAGACGAGCTGACTAGGAGTTATGCTGGCTGTGAGGTGTGTGCCGGGTTCATTGTACTCATGGCGGTGTCACCTGCCGGGGTTTGATGCTGGCGCTTGGGCCGCCCCGTCAATGCCGCACAACCGTCCCCGACTGGGCCTCGGCAAACCGGGAGACTTGACCGTGGTAGCGACCGCTCGGCGGGGTGAAGAGTCGACGCCTAGTACAGTCGTCCAAGCGTGGTAGCCGTGTGGCATTGGGTGACGACGCTAGGACTTGAGACGGAGGCGACGTGCGAGGTCGACTGAACCGAGCGATTGAAGCTCGTAAGCGCGAGAGACGCAAGAGGGTGGGGCTCCAGGCGGCGCAGGAGTCCTTCCGGGCCTCGCCTTGGGGTCAGATTCCTGATGTCCTTCATGGCCGTGTGGTGGTGCTGGCGAACGAGCCCGTGCCGTACCTCAGGAAGGCGCTCAAGGACAGAGGTTGCATCCGGCCCGCGATGTTGGCAGCCCAAGGCCAGCGGAAGGGCTGGCGGCAGATCTCGGGGATCAAGGCCGTGCACAGACTCATGTTGGCCCGCGGGCCCTTCGACACCATTCTGGCGGAGACCGGTGTCTTCAACAGGCCTGAGCTGCTGCGTGAGCTCCTCTACTACCTCGACGACGGCGGCCACTTCGTGCTCGTCGGGGACACCTCGGCGCTGGCCGAGGGGCAGGCGGAGCGTCCCCTCGACTCCCTACTCAAGAACAGCAAGCGGGAGAACCTGCCGCGGGAGGCGCGCGACGGATTCGCCCACGCCGTTGGGTCGCTGCGGGCCACCGACAAACTGCTGATCGTCCAAAAGTCCGGGCTGCACTTCGTCCCGATCCTCGAGGACGAGCTGTCGGCGGACTTCGCCCGACGCCTCGGCTGGGACTGGGTGGAGGTGCGCGAGGTGGAGCCGGCGAGGCCGTACGAGTTCACCTCGATCGCGACGATGAACATGCCTCAGTACGAGAAGCGTTTCCGCAAGAAGGGCACGCTGCCAGCTCGGCGGATCCGGATCTACGACGACGTGATCGTCGCCCCACGGCAGGTGGTCACCAAGGGCGTGGCCCTGCTGCCCGAGACATTCAGGCATTACCGGTCGGCGAAGATCCACACGCGACGTGCGGCCACCTGGGTCAATGACCGGTTCATGCGGCTACAGGAGCCGAGGGTCGAGGTGGTGGACCTGCCCGGCACCTACCTGAACCTGGACTCCGAGTTCGTGCACATCTACGGGCACCTCGTGACGGAGGTCGTCAGCAGGCTGTGGGCGTGGGACGAGTTGAAGAGCGAGTTCCCTAACCTGAAGGTTCTCGTCGGCCTCTACGAGGGTCGCGAGGAACTCCCGCCGTGGTTCATACGCACCCTCGTCTCGTACGGGATCCCCGCCGAGGACATCGTCGCGTTCAGTGGGTCCGTACGCGTCGAGCGGCTCATCGGCGTCACGCCCCTGTTCTCAATGCCCTTCGTGGCTCACCCGAAGCTGCTGGACGTGTGGGCGCGCATGCGCGACACGCTGGCGGCTGAGGTCCCGGACGGCGTCACTACCCCCGACCGGATCTTCGTCGCGCGGCGGACCTCCGTGAAGCGCAACTGCCGCCAGGAGGAGGAGCTGCTGGCCTTCTTCCGGCAGCACGGCTTCGAGATCTTCTACCCCGAGGATCACGACGTGAGCGTCCAGGCCCTGACGTTCAAGAATGCGTCGGTCATCGCCGGCTACGGCGGCAGCGGAATGCTCAACGGCATCTACGCCCGGCCGGGACAGCAGTGGATCGTCGTCGCCCCGGACACTTATGGGGCGATGAACGAGTACCTGATCTGCGCCCTCTTCGGTAATCCGATCCACTACTTCTACGGGCCGGCCGAGATCCGGCATCCTAGGGGCCGGTGGTCGGTGTTCGCCTTCAAGTCCGACTACGATTTCGACCTTGCGACCGATGGCGCCGGGCTGACGGAACTCCTCGAATCCTTCGTCCCGCCATCCCTGGCCCTCTGACATGGCAGTCGCCCGCGGCCCGAGCCGCGGGCGACCATGTGTTCAGAGTTCAGTCGGTGCCCGCGTCGAAGGCAGACCGCAGCCCGGCCGCGTCCATGTCTTCGGTGTCGGAGGCGGCGACGGTCTCGGCGATCGCCTTGGACTGTCCCTTGTCGATCGTGCCGAACAGTTCGGCCTGGGCGCCGCCGAGGGTGCCCTGGGCGGCGTAGAGCTCGAGCTTCTCGCGGGAGTCGGCGATGTCGAGGTTGCGCATGGTCAGCTGGCCGATGCGGTCGACGGGGCCGAAGGCGGAGTCCTCGACGCGCTCCATGGACAGCTTCTCGGGCTGGTAGGAGAGGTTGGGGCCGCGGGTGTCGAGGATGGTGTAGTCGTCACCGCGCCGGAGCCGCAGCGTGACGTCGCCGGTGACGGCGGACGCGACCCAGCGCTGCAGGGACTCGCGCAGCATGAGTGACTGCGGGTCGAGCCAGCGGCCTTCGTAGAGCAGACGGCCGAGCCGCAGGCCCTCGGACCGGTAGTTCGCCAGCGTGTCCTCGTTGTGGATGGCCGACAGCAGACGTTCGTAGGCAATCCACAGCAGCGCCATGCCGGGGGCCTCGTAGATGCCGCGGGACTTGGCCTCGATGATGCGGTTCTCGATCTGGTCGCTCATGCCGAGGCCATGGCGTCCACCGATGCCGTTGGCCTCCATGACCAGGGCGACGGCGTCGTCGAAGCGCTTGCCGTTGATGGCGACGGGGCGGCCGAGCTCGAAGGCGATGGTCACGTCCTCGGTCTCGATGCTGACCGACGGCTCCCAGTACTTCACACCCATGATGGGCTCGACGGTCTCAAGCGAGACGCTGAGCTCCTCGAGGGTCTTGGCCTCGTGCGTCGCGCCCCAGATGTTCGCGTCGGTCGAGTACGCCTTCTCCTTGGAGTCGCGGTAAGGGAGGTCGCGCTCGGTGAGCCACTGGCTCATCTCGTCGCGCCCGCCGAGCTGCGAGACGAAGTCCTCGTCGAGCCACGGCTTGTAGATGCGCAGCTGCGGGTTCGCCATCAGGCCGTAGCGGTAGAACCGCTCGATGTCGTTGCCTTTGTACGTCGACCCGTCGCCCCAGATGAAGACGTCGTCCTCGGCCATGGCGCGTACCAGCATTGTGCCGGTCACGGCGCGGCCGATCGGCGTGGTGTTGAAGTAGGCGCGACCCGCCGAGCGGATGTGGAAGGCGCCGCACGCCAGGGCGGAGAGGCCCTCCTCGACGAGCTGCGGGCGGCAGTCGACAAGGCGGGACAGCTCAGCTCCGTACTGCAGGGCGCGGCCGGGCACCGACGCGATGTCGGGCTCGTCGTACTGGCCGATGTCTGCGGTGTAGGTGCAGGGCACCGCGCCGGCCTCGCGCATCCACGCGACTGCCACCGAGGTGTCCAGACCACCTGAGAATGCGATGCCGACGCGCTCGCCGACAGGAAGAGAAGTCAAGACTTTGGACACGCGCGTCACTCTAGTTGATCCTGGCGCCGTGCCGACGAGGGCATCACCGACCGGCCAGGGGGAAAGCGAGCGTCAAGGGGACAGCGGGGTAGACTGCACGCGGATATGACCGCTTGGCCGAGAAGAAGGGGCCCCGACACGTGTCTTTGGCGCAGATCGCCCAGGAAGCTGGGCTGCCCAGGGTCGGTGCCCGACCACCGCTTTTCCGCTATCTCGGCGAGGTGTGGCAGCGTCGCGAGTTCATCGCAACCATGGCCCGCTTCCGGATGCGCTCCGAGGTCGAGGGCAACCGCCTCGGCATCGTCTGGATCGTGCTGCGGCCGCTGCTCAACGCGCTGATCTATGGCCTGATCTTCGGCCTGCTGCAGGGCAACAGCCGGCCTGAGGGCTACGCGGCCTACGTGGTCGTCGGCGTCTTCATCTTCGAGTTCTTCACGGGGTGCTTCAACGACGGGTCCAAGTCGATCTCCGGCAACCGCAACCTCGTGCAGTCGCTGAACTTCCCGCGCATGACTCTGCCTCTCGCGACGGTCGTCCAGCGGTTCCTGAGTCTGTGCATCACGCTCGTGGTGCTGGTGCCGATCCTGGCGATCTTTGGTCACTACCCCCGCTGGGAGTGGCTGCTGATGGTCCCGCTGTTGGCGCTGTTCACCCTGTTCAACACGGGCATCGCGTTCATCACGGCGCGCCTGACCGTGCATGTGGCGGACCTGTCGCAACTGCTGCCGTTCGTCAGTCGGATCCTCTTCTACACCTCCGGCGTACTGTTCAACGTCAAGACGATCCTCGAGCACCATCCTGCGATCCTGACGCTGTACGACTACCACCCCATCTACCAGGTGCTTCAGATCTCCCGCAGCATCCTCGTGGAGAGTGGGAGCTACCCCCTGCACTACTGGCCGATGCTCGCCGGCATCTCCCTGGCCACCCTCATTCTGGGCGTGCTGTTCTTCTGGAGTGCCGAGGAGCGTTATGGTCGCGATTGACAAGCTGCCGGACCGCGGCGCCCCCGTCGTCGTGGTCGACGACCTGCACGTGAAGTACCGCGTGTACGCCACCGGCCGGGCCGCCAAGGATCGCAGCGGCCTGCTGGCCAAGACCCGTGGCATCCGCGAGGTGCACGCGCTGAAGGGCGTTTCCTTCGTCGCCTACGAGAACGAGTCCATCGGCGTGATCGGCTCAAACGGCTCCGGCAAGTCGACGCTGATGCGTGCCCTCACGGGCCTTACGCCTCCTGCCTCGGGCGCCGTCTACGCCCGCTCGCGCCCCAACCTCCTCGGCGTCGGCGCGGCGCTGCTGCCCAACCTCTCGGGCGCCCGCAACATCATCCTCGGCGGCCTCGCGCTGGGGTACACCCGGTCCGAGGTCAAGGAACTCGAGCCGGGCATCGTCGACTTCGCCGAGCTGGGCGAGTCCATCGACCTGCCCATGCGCACGTACTCGTCAGGCATGCAGGCGCGACTGAAGTTCTCCATCGCGGCCGCCCGTCAGCACGACATCCTGATCATCGACGAGGCCCTCGCCGTCGGAGATCGGCGGTTCCGCAAGCGTTCGGAGGCCCGGATTCGCGAGATCGCCGAGACCGCAGGCACGATCTTCCTCGTCTCGCATTCCATGGGGTCGATCCGCGACACCTGTCAGCGCACCATCTGGCTCAACAAGGGCACGCTCATGATGGACGGCCCGACCGACGAGGTCATCGAGGCGTACGAGGCGACCAGGAAGTGACCGACGACCTGCCCCGCCCCGCAAGCCCGACCCTTGAGGAGCTGCGCCGCGTCGTGCAGCCCGAAGCCGTGATGAGCCGCGCGATCGCGGAGCACTGGACCGGGACGCTGTACATGCGGCGCCTCTCGGTGCACCTGACCTGGCTACTGGTCCGCACGCCCATCAGCGCAAACGGAGTCACGTTCCTGATGATCGTCGCCGGGTTCCTGGCCGGCCCCGCGCTGCTGCTGCCCGGGATCTGGGGCCCGCTGCTGGCCGCGCTGCTCGCGCAGTTCCAGATGTTCCTCGACTGCTCCGACGGCGAGGTCGCGCGCTGGCGCCGGACCATGAGCCCGAAAGGGATCTTCCTCGACCAGATCGGGCACTACTCCGCCGAGGGCTCCATCGGGCTCTTCCTCGGCATCAAGGCGGCCGGCATCCTCGCGGCCGGCGACGCCGCCACGGTGACCGACTGGCAGTTCGCTTTCCTGGGCGCCCTGCTGATGGGCGGTATCTGGTTCAACAAGGCCCTCAACGCCATGGTGGTCCTCGCCCGCACGAACTCCGGCCTGGAGAAGCTGCCCGACACCAACGCCGTGCGCCAGATCACCGGCACCGGCGCGATGGCGATGCTGCGCCGCGTCGCCCGTTTCGTGCCGTTCCACCGCATCTTCCACTCGATCGAGCTGACTCTCGTTTCGCTGGTCGTCGGCGTCGTCGCGCTGTTCTTCGCCGACCCATCGATCGTCTGGCGCGCCTATGTCGTCGCCCTGACCGTCCTGATCTGGGTGGTCGTCGTCGGGCACTTCGTGGCGATCTGGAAGTCCCCGAGGCTGCGCGCATGACCGCCGGGCCGCCGACGTTCGGTGTCGTCATGCTCACCATGGGGCGGCGACCCGAGGGCCTGGCGCGGGCCATCGACTCCGTGCTGATGCAGACGGGCGTCACCACAGACATCGTGGTCGTCGGCAACGGCTGGAACCCCGTCGGTCTCCCCGAGGGTGTGAAGGGCCATCACCTCCGCTCCAACCTCGGCATCCCCGCCGGACGCAACGCCGGCGTCGAGGACGTCTCCGGCGAGTTCCTGTTCTTCCTCGACGACGACTGCGCCCTACTCGACGAGGGGCACCTCGCCGAGTGCGCCCGCCGCTTCCATGCCAACCCGAAGCTCGGCATGATCCAGCCCCGCATGGTCGACCCGGACAACCCCGGCGACGAACCCGGCCGCTGGGTCCCGCGCATGCGCAAGGGCGACGCGACCGACTCCGGCCCCGCCTTCTCCGTCATGGAGGCCGCCGTCGTGCTCCGGCGCGATGTCTTCGACGCCACCGGCGGCTGGCCCGGCACCTTCTTCTACGCGCACGAGGGCATTGAGCTCGCCTGGCGGGTGTGGGACCAGGGCATGCGGACCGAGTACCACGGCGACCTGCGCGCCGCCCACCCCGTCGTGCACCCCACCCGCCACGACGAGTACTACTTCATGAACGCCCGCAACCGCGTCTGGCTCGCCCGCCGCTGCCTGCACTGGCCGTTCTCGTGGGCCTACGTCGGCACCTGGACGCTCGTGCAGCTGGTGCGGGAGCGCGACCCACACGCCCTGCGGACGTGGTGGTCGGGCTGGCGCGACGGCTGGAAGTCGTCGCCGTGGGGAGACGGACCGCGGCCACGCAAGCTGCGTTGGTCGACGATCTGGGAGATGACCCGACACGGGCGTCCCCCGGTCGTGTAGACAGGAACCGAAGGCAACGATGCTGACCAGGATCAGATCAAGAGAGGGACCCAACCGATGAAGGGAATCATCCTCGCGGGCGGCTCGGGCACGCGCCTGCACCCGCTGACACTCGGCGTGTCGAAGCAGCTCATGCCCGTCTACGACAAGCCGATGATCTACTACCCCCTGACCACGCTGATGCTCGCGGGAATCCGCGAGGTGCTCGTCATCACGACGCCGCACGACCAGGCGGGTTTCCAGCGGCTGCTCGGCGACGGGTCGCAGTACGGCATCGAGATCAGCTACGCCGTGCAGGAGGTCCCGAACGGGCTGGCCCAGGCGTTCGTGATCGGCGCGGACTTCGTCGGCGACGACTCGGTCGCGCTCGTGCTGGGCGACAACCTGTTCTACGGGCCCGGCCTCGGGTCGCAGCTGCGGCGCTTCGGCGAGATCGATGGCGGCGCCGTCTTCGCGTACTGGGTCGCCGATCCCACCGCCTACGGCGTCGTCGAGTTCGACGCGGACCACCGCGCCGTCTCGATCGAGGAGAAGCCGGCCGAGCCGAAGAGCAACTACGCGGTGCCGGGCCTCTACTTCTATGACAACGACGTGGTCGCCATCGCCCGCGACCTCGAGCCCTCGGCGCGCGGCGAGTACGAGATCACCAGCGTCAACGCCGAGTACCTGAGCCGCGGCAGGCTGGGCGTGCACATCCTGCCGCGCGGCACCGCGTGGCTCGACACCGGCACGTTCGACTCGCTGCTCGACGCCTCCGACTTCGTCCGCACGATCGAGCACCGCCAGGGCATGAAGATCGGCTGCCCGGAGGAGGTCGCCTGGCGCAACGGCTGGCTGACCGACGACGAGCTCACCGCCATCGCGACCCCACTCACCAAGTCCGGCTACGGCGACTACCTGCTCCAGCTCATCGCAAGAGGAAAAGACAAGTGAAGAAGATCCTGGTCACCGGCGGAGCCGGATTCATCGGCGCCAACTTCGTGCACCACCTGATGGCGCACACCGACGCCTCCGTCGTCGTGCTCGACAAGCTCACCTACGCCGGCAACGAGGCGTCGCTCGCCGACGTCCCCGCCGACCGGATGGAGTTCGTGCACGGCGCGATAGAGGACGCCGAACTGGTCGACCGGCTTGTGGCAGGGGTCGACGCCGTCGTCCACTTCGCCGCCGAGTCGCACAACGACAACTCGCTGAGCAACCCGCGCCCCTTCCTCGACACCAACATCGTCGGCACCTACACCATCCTCGAGGCCGTCCGGAAGCACGGCGTCCGGCTGCACCACATCTCGACCGACGAGGTCTACGGCGATCTCGAGCTCGACGATCCCGCCAAGTTCAGCGAGACCACCCCGTACAACCCGTCGAGCCCCTACTCGGCGACCAAGGCCGGCAGCGACCTGCTCGTGCGCGCCTGGGTCCGGTCCTTCGGCGTGCAGGCCACCATCTCGAACTGCTCGAACAACTACGGCCCCTACCAGCACGTCGAGAAGTTCATCCCCCGCCAGATCACCAACGTCATCCGCGGCGTGCGACCCAAGCTGTACGGCACCGGGGAGAACGTGCGCGACTGGATCCACACCGACGACCACAGCTCGGCGGTGCTGCGCATCCTCGAGCGCGGCGAGATCGGCCAGACCTACCTGATCGGCGCGAACGGCGAGCGCAACAACAAGGACGTCATCGAGGACATCCTCGTCCTGATGGGCCAGCCCCGCGACGCCTACGACCACGTCTCCGACCGCCCCGGCCACGACCTGCGCTACGCGATCGATGCCACCCGGCTGCGCACCGAGCTCGGCTGGGAGCCCGCCTACACCGACTTCGAGGCCGGGCTGAAGGCCACGATCGACTGGTATGTCGCGAACGAGGCCTGGTGGGCCCCGCAGAAGGATGAGACCGAGGCCAAGTACGCCAAGGTGGGCCGATGACGACGCTCGGGCAGCCGCTCAGCATCGAGACCACGCCGATCGACGGGCTGCTCGTCGTCCGGCTCCAGCTGCACGGCGACGCCCGCGGCTGGTTCAAGGAGCACTGGCAGCGCGAGAAGATGGTCGCGCTCGGCCTGCCCGACTTCGGGCCGGTGCAGCAGAACGTCTCCTTCAACGCCCCCGTCGGCGTCACGCGCGGCCTGCACGCCGAGCCGTGGGACAAGTACGTCTCCGTCGCGAACGGCCGCGCCTTCGGGGCCTGGGTCGACCTGCGTGAGGGAAACGGTTTCGGCACCACGTTCCACCTTGAACTCGCCCCCGACGTCGCCGTCTTCGTCCCCCGCGGCGTCGCGAACGGCTTCCAGACGCTCGAAGAGAACGTCAACTACATGTACCTCGTGAACGACCACTGGTCGCCCGAGGCGCGTTACGCACTCGTCAACCTCGCCGATCCGATGGCGGACGTCCCGTGGCCGATTCCGCTCGCCGAGGCCGTGGTCTCCGACAAGGACCTCGGCCACCCGATGCTCGACGCGGTGGCCCCCGTCGCGGCTCGCGAGACGCTCGTGATCGGCGCCGACGGCCAGCTGGGCCGGGCGCTCCGCGAACAGCTGGGCGAGGCCGGCGTGCGTTACGTCGACCGGGACGAGTTCGACATGACCGACCCGGCCGTTGTCGCGGGCTACGACTGGCGCACCATCGCCACCGTCATCAACGCGGCCGCCTTCACGGCCGTCGACGCGGCCGAGACGCCCGAGGGCCGTCGCGCAGCCTGGGCCGTCAACGCCACCGCGCAGCGCGACCTCGCGCTGGCCTGCCTCCGTCACGACCTCACCTTCGTGAGCGTTTCCACCGACTACGTCTTCGACGGGACGGCCGCGGACCACACCGAGGATGAGCAGCTGGCGCCCATGAGCGTCTACGGCGCTTCCAAGGCCGCCGGCGAGCTGATCGTCAGCATGGTGCCCCGCCACTACCTGGTCCGTACCTCCTGGGTGGTCGGCGACGGCGCCAACTTCGTCGCCACCATGGCTCGGCTGGCGAAGAACGGCGTCGACCCCACCGTGGTAGACGACCAGCACGGACGCCTGACCTTCGCCGACGATCTGGCCGCCGCCATCCTCCACCTGCTGAAGGTGGGCGCCCAGTTCGGCACCTACAACTTCTCCAACAGCGGACCCGCCGGCACGTGGTTCGACGTGGCCCGCGCCACCTTCGAGCTCGTCGGCGAGGATGCGCAGCGGGTGTCCCCGGTGACCACCGAGCAGTACCTGAGCGGCCAGCCGGCCGACCGGCTGGTGGCTCCCCGCCCCGTGAACAGCACGTTCGACCTGGCGAAGATCGAGCGAACGGGCCTTGTCATCCCCGATTGGCAGGACCGGCTGCGCAGCAGGCTCATAGCAGGCTGACGGTGCAGTCGACCCTTCGGGCTTCCTGAACGTGGGCCTCTCGATGTGGAAACGGGCGACGTTCAGGGTAACGTGACCCCGGCATGACCTCGAGAAGTGAAGGTGGGGACACATGGAGGCGCAGATGCCCGGAGCCCTGGGGCGGTGGGCCAAGAGGCTGACCGTCGGCCTGATCAGTGGCGCACTGCTGGCCACCTCGGCCTCGTTCGCGGCCGCCGACACGACCACGACGCCGACGCCCCCGCAGACCGCGCCCGCGGTGGCCGTCGGGAACGTGACGATCAGCATGCCGACCGCCCAGTACGTGGGCGTGAAGTCCTACGCCACCGGCAAGGTGAGCGGCTTCACCGGCCAGGTGACGGTCAAGGCGCAGGTCTACGTCGACGGCGCCTGGAAGAGCGGCACCCCGGTCACGGTCGCCGAGGGCGGCACCTACAAGCTCCTGCTGTCCACCGGCACGCACACCAAGGGCTCCTGGAAGTGGCGGGTGACGGCCTCCGACACGGCCGGCACCACCGCGACGACCGACACCCATACCCTCAAGCGCGTCGCCACCCCAAGCGTCACCGCCTCGACCACCCGCTACCGGGCCGTCGGGTCGACGGTGAAGCTGACGGGCAAGCTGAAGGGCTTCCTGCCGGGCAAGGTCACCGTCGAGTCGCAGGTCCGGGTCAACGGGGCCTGGAAGACGCTGTCGAAGACCACCACGTCGTCGACGAGCTACTCCGTCTCCGCGCAGTACAAGACCGGCACGCTGGCCACCAACAAGTTCCGCGTGCGCGCGACGCAGGGCTCGACGAGCGTCGGTTCCGACTCCGTCAAGGTCACCCGCGTCCCGAAGAAGTCCGCCAGCATCAACAAGGACCGAGTCAAGCTGCTTGGCGCCTCCACCTATGCCACCGGCACCGTCAAGGGCTACACCGGCAAGGTCACCGTCGCCGCCCAGGTCCGCTCGAACGGCAAGTGGGTCACCAAGACCAAGAAGACCATCTCCGTGAAGTACAACGGCACGAAGTACTCGCTCCCGCTGACGTACAAGGAGGACCACACCGGCACCGTGAAGTGGCGCGTGCTGGTCACGCAGGGCTCGTCGCGCACCGGATCCTCCAGCATGAAGATCACGCGCACGCTCAAGGGCATCGACAGCCGCTGCCTCACCGGCCGGGTCCTGTGCATCTCGAAGGATGACCGCAAGCTGCGGTGGATGATCGACGGGAAGATCGTGACGACTCTCGACGCCCGCTTCGGCGCCTCCTCCTCGCCGACCCGCAACGGCTCCTTCACGGTGTTCCGCAAGTCGCGTGACCACGTCTCGTCGATCTACGGGTCGTCGATGCCCTTCGCGATGTTCTTCTCCGGCGGCCAGGCCGTCCACTACTCGGCCGACTTCGCTGCCCGTGGCTACGCCGGCGCTTCGCACGGCTGCGTGAACATCCGCGACTACGCGGCCATCAGGTCGCTGTTCGACAAGGTGCGGCTCGGAGACAAGGTCGTCGTCTACAACTGACGGCCAGCTGAACGAGAGAAACTGCCCCGGAGCAACGCTTCGGGGCAGTTCTGCGCTCTGTTGGACCGGTATCAGCCGAAGCGAACCTGCTCCGACCTCGCCCGCTCGATCAGCGAGGCGATGGCCAGGCAGTCGGCCCGGCGCAGCTTGAACGACTCCCGCGACCCGTCGCGGATCATGGACACGAACTCGGCGAGCTCGTAGCGCAGGCCGTCACCGTCGAACTTGTAGTAGTACTTCCGGTTGTCCCGGGGATCCTCGAAGCGCGTCTCAAAGTACTCCGTCAGCCACCAGGGTGCAGGGACGTAGAGGTAGCCGCGGGTGCCGGCGACGACCAGCTCTCCCTCGGCCTTGACGCCGAGGCCGACCTTCGCCGTCGCGATGGCGTCGGGATAGTCGACGTCGATGCGCGCGAACTGGTCGACGGCGCTGTCCTCGGGGTGGAAGACGCGGGTGGTGACGGCCGACGGCGAGTCGCCCAGCAGCTTGGTGATGGCGAGCAAGGGATAGGAGGCCAGCTCGGAGATGGCCCCACCGTCGGGGCCCTTGAGCTCCCGACCGCCCTTCACGAGCTTCGTGAAGGTGGCGTCGACCGAGCGGATGGCGCCGATGCTGCCGCCGCGCGCGATGGCAACCATGCGCTGGAAGCCGGGGGAGAAGGCCGTCTTGAGGGCCTCGAGCAGGATCAGGTCCTTCTCGTCGGCGAGGGTGTAGAGAGCCTCCAACTCGGCGCGGTTCAGCGAGATCGGCTTCTCGCAGAGGACGTGCACCCCGGCCTCCAGCGCCTTGCGGGCCAGGTCGACGTGCGTCCCGTGCGGGGTCGCGATGTAGACGGCCTCGACGTGGTCGAGCAGGTCCTCGAGGTTCTCGTTGGCCCACTGCAGCTCGAAGTCCTCGGCGAACTCGATCGCGCGGGCATGGCGACGGCTCCACACGGCCTCGACGTTGACGCCGGAGACGAACTTCGACTCCCGGACGAAGCGCGACGCGATCCGGCCGGAGCCGAGGACGCCCAGCCGGATGACCCCGCCCCCGTTGACCTCACGCAGCTTTGTGCTGGAGATGCCCTTGGTGCGATCGAGGTACACCACGTCGCAGTAGTCGCGTAGGTAGTCGAACTTGCCGACCCAGTCGGAGCCGATAGCGAAGATGTCGACCGCGTAGCGCTGGATGTCGTGGATCTTCTGGCCCTCGTACTCCTCGACGATGACCTCGTCGGCGAGCCCGGACGCGGAGACGTTGCGGATGCGCTCCACCAGCGATTGAGACACGTTCAGCTTCCCGCGGGAGTCGTCGTAGGCGTCGGAGGTGACGCCGACGATGAGGTGGTCCCCCAGCTCCCGTGCCCGTTCCAGGAGCCGACGGTGGCCCTCGTGGAAGAGGTCGAACGTTCCGTAGGTGATGACCCTCGTCACTGGGGGCTGCCTGCCTTTCTGGGTGCTGAAGGGGTGCTCAGTGCACCAGGACGATCTTGCCGACGTTGTCGCCGCCGACGAGCTGCTCGTGGGCGCGACGGACCTCGCCGAACGGGATGCGGGTCTCGGGGGACAGCCGGATGCGCCCGTCGGCGAGCATCGGCCACACCTCCTGCTCCACGCGTCGGCAGATCGCGGCCTTGGCCCCGAGGGGCTTGAAACGCAGCGACGTGGCGGTGACCATGGCCTGCTTGCTCAGCAGCAGCCCGATGTTCAGGGTTCCCTTCACGCCGCCCTGCATGCCGATGATGACCAGTCGGCCGCCTGGCTTCAGCGCCTTGACGTTCAGCTCGAGGTATTTCGCGCCGATGATATCGAGGATGACGTCAGCCCCGCCGGTCGCCTCCTTGAGCTCCGCGGCCCAGTCGCCGTGGTAGTCGAACGAGAACGACGCGCCATGCTCGAGGCTGTGTCGGACCTTGTCCGCGCTGCCCGCCGTCGAGACCGCAGTGGCGCCGAGAGCCTTGGCGTACTGCGTCGCGAACGTGCCGATGCCGCCGGCCCCGCCGTGTACGAGGAACACCTCGCCTGCGGAGAGCCGGCCGACCTCGAGGTTGGACACCACCGTGGCGGCGACCTCCAGGACGCCGGCGGCAGACACGAGGTCCACGCCCGGCGGAGGCCCGACCAGCTGCCCCTCGGGGGCGATGAAGAACTCGGCGTAGCCGCCGCCGGCCAGCAGTGCGACGACCTCGTCGCCCCTCTTCCAGCGCGTGACGGCGGGCCCGACCTCCTCCACGACGCCGGACGCCTCCAGACCGATGATGTCGGTGACACCCTTCGGCGGCGGGTAGTGGCCCTGTCGCTGCAGCACGTCGGCGCGGTTCACGCCCGACGCGACCGTCCGCACCAGGACCTCGCCCGGCCCGGGGCGGGGCGTCTCGACCTCGCCGATGGTCAGGGCGTCGACGTCTCCGGGGGTCTCCACGATCACAGCTCGCATGAACTCAGCCTAGTCGGCGAGTTCCCTGAGCATGGTGGACCGGTGAGCGTGTCGGCCGTGCCCTTCGACAGGCTCAGGGAACCGGAGGGGCTCAGGGAACCGGAGGGGCTCAGGGAACTGGAGGGGTAGAGGGCCGGACTACTTATTGCTCGCGAAGCGGCGGAAGAAGCGGCCCGCGTTGATGATCGATTTCTGCACGGCGGGCGGGGCCTGCTCGAACTCCCGGGCCGTCTTCTGGGCGGCAAGCGCCTGCTTCTGGTAGTTCTCGTAAGTCCGGCGGAACTTTCGGGTCACCTTCACCTTGTACTCGGCGACGGACGTGCCCTCGTAGCGGGGCAGCTCCTCGCGCAGCTCGTCGAACGCATAGGCGGTCGCCTCGCTCGTGGGGGCAAAGATCCCCTTCAGGCCCGAGAAGAGGGTCTCGTACACCGTCATGAGGAACGCCTCGTCCTTGTGCACGCCTTCGGCCATGGCCTTCTCCAGTGCCGGGATCACCTCGGAGGCCTTCCATTTCTCGACGGGCAGGGCGCGGTCGCCGAGGCCGACGGACTCGTAGAAGTAGGGAACCTTGAAGTTCCAGGACAGACCGATAGCGGGGATGCCGTAGGCGAATGCGGCGATCGACGCGTGGAGGCGGTAGGCGATCACGCCGTCGCAAGCGCTGAGCTGGGTGTGGAGCTCCTCGGGCGAGTTGACCGTGACGGCGACCTTGCGCATCGGGAGGCGCTTCTCCTTGACGAGCGCGTCGAGGAAGACCTCGTCGGAGAAGTGCCCCGTGGTGAACAGGCGGTAGTCGTAGCCGCGGGCGGTGAGGTCCTTGATGACCTCCAGCCAGAACTTGCGCTGCGCGCTCTCGGAGAACTTGATGCCGTTGTCCTTGAAGATCCCGGCGCGGGTGACGACCAGGCCGATCCGCTTGGCGCCGTCGGCCTGAGCGGGGACCCTCGCGCCCTTGACGTCCGAGAACACCGCGTCGGCGAAGACCGCGGGGTCGGAGACGTGGGCGACGGCGACGTCCGTGCCCTCGACGTACTTGCGCACGGAGTCGATGTCGTCGCGCGTGGTGATCTGTCGGACGACCGGCATGGCCAGCGCAGCCTTCAGCTGCTGTGACTTGGGGTTCGTCGCGCTGTAGGGCTCGACGCCTATGCTGGAGAACAGGACCGGGACGCCGTACTCCTGTGCCAGCTCGATCGTCCGGATCGTCCGCAGGTAGAAGTTCTGGTATGAGTAGTTGAACAGTGGTGCGCCGCCGAAGATCACGACATCGGAGCGGGAAATCGACTTGCGCGCGGAGGCGAGGAGCTTCTCGTCACCGCTCTTCAGGTAGGCCTTCGAGATGATGCCTGCTGCTCGGCTCTCGATCGTGAACCCGTCGGGGGCGATGCCGAGGTTCTTCATTGCGCCCTTGATCAGGGAGATGGCTGACGCTTCGATCAGCTGGTCACCGACATTGTCAGAGTCCCTGTTGGTCAGCAGAAGGATCCGGATGGGCTCTCCGGGCACGTACTGCTTCACGGGCATGGCGGACGCGGCAGTCTGTTCTGAAGTCACCGCGTCATCCTACAGTGGGAGATCCGGATCCCCGCCGTAGGTCGGTCAGTACGCGTGGCGGCGATACGCCTCGTAGGTACGCCGCAGCTTGCGGGTGACCTTGCCCCGGTAGTCCTTCTCGGTGGTGCCGGCGTAACGTGGCAGCTCGGTGTGAAGTTCGGCGTACGTGTAGGGCTTCGCGGTCGAGCCGGGAGCGAAGACACCCTTGAGCCCAGCGAAGAGGGTCTCGTAGACCGTCATGAGGAATGCCTCGTCCTTGTGCACGCCTTCGGCCATCGCCTTCTCGAGAGCAGGGACGATGTCCTCGGCGGTCCACTTCTCCACGGGCAGCGCACGGTCGCCGTGCCCGACGGACTCGTAGAAGTAGGGGACCTTGAAGTTCCAGGAGAGCCCGATGGATGGGATGCCGTAGGCGAAGGAGGCGATCGACGCGTGGAGGCGGTACGCGATCACGCCGTCACATGAGCTCAGCTCCGCGTGGAGCTCCTCGGGCGAGTTGACAGTGAAGGTGACCTTGCCCGCTGGGACCTTGTCGTCCTTCACCAGCTGGTCGAGCAGCACCTCGTCGGCGAAGTGGCCGGTGGTGAAGAGATGGTAATCGTATCCGCGAGCCTTGAGATCGCGGATGATATCGAGCCACAGCTGGCGCTGCTTGCCGGCCGTGAAGTCGATCTTGTTGTCGGCGAAGATGCCCGCGCGGGTGACGACGAGGCCGATCTTCTTCTTCCGCTCGGGAACCGACGCGGTCGGCGCCGCCGGGGAGGGGACCGTCGACGGGGTCTGGGTCGGCTTGGGTCGGTGGAGGACCTTGCGGAGCCGCTGCTCGACAGGGCCGGGCAGGGCGCCGACGACCCGGGCCCGGAGCGAGGTGGGTGCCGCGGGGGCGGGCTTCGGTGCCGGCCGTGCAGCCTTCGGCTTCGGGCTGAACACGATGTCGGCGAACACCGCGGGGTCGGAGACATGGGCGACGGAGACGTCGGTGCCGGCGACGTACTTGCGCAGCGAGTCGATGTCGTCCCGGGTGGTGATCTGGCGCACGACGGGCAGCGCCAGCGCCTTCTTGAGCTCCATGGACTTCTCGCTGGCCTCGTCGTACTTCTCAACGCCGATGCTGGAGAAGAGCACGGGCACGCCGTACTCCTGCGCGAGCTCGATGGTGCGGATCGTGCGGAGGTAGAACAGCTGGTAGCGGTAGTTGAACAGCGGCGCGCCGCCGAAGATGACGACGTCGGACTCCGAGATGGACTTCTTCGCCGACTCGATCTGCTTGGGATCACCGGTCTTCATGTAGGCCTTGGTGATCATCCCCGCGGCCCGGCTGTGGATGCTGAATCGGTTCCGCGCGATCCCGAGGTTCTGCATCGCGCCCTCGATCAGCGAGATGGCGGAAGCCTCGATCAGCTGGTCCCCGACGTTGTCCGAGTCGCGGTTTGTCAGAAGGAGGATCTTGAACTGGTCGCTCTGGTCGGGAGTCGTCTGCGCGGCGGTCACGGCGGTCATCCTACAGGCCCGAGTTGAGCGGACCTCGGAGGCGTTAGCTCTTGTAGGCACGGGCGCGGTAGCCGTCGTAGAGGCGTCTCATCTTCCGCGTGACTTTCGCTCGATACTCCGTGGGGCCGGTGCCCGGGTACCGGGGGAGCCGCTCCCTGAGCTCGTGCGACGCGTAGCCGACCGCATCGCTCTCCGGCGCCAGGACACCCTTGAGGCCCGCGAACAGCGTGGTGTAGACGGAGGCCAGCTGCTCCTCGTCCTTCAGCACGCCCTCGGCCATGGCCTGCTCAACCGCGGGTACCACGTCCGTCGCGGTCCAGCGTTCGTGCTCCAGGGCCCGCTCCGGGTACCCGATGCCCTCGAAGAAGCTGGTCACCTTGGGGTTCCATGACAGGCCGATGGCGGGGATGCCGTAGGCGAATGCGGCGACGGACGCGTGGAGGCGGTAGGCGATCACGCCGTCGCACATCGCGAGCTGGGCACGCAGCTCCTCGGGGGAGTTCACGGTCAGGGCGACCTTCTTGGCGGGAATCCCGTCCTCGCGCACCATGAGGTCGAGAAGCACCTCGTCGGCGAAGTGTCCCGTGGTGAAGAGTCGGTAGTCGTAGCCGCGGGCGGTGAGTTCGACGATGACGTCCTGCCAGAACGCGCGCTGTTTCTTGGCAGTGAACGGGATCTGGTTGTCCTTGAAGATGCCTGCCCGCGTGACCATGAGGCCGATGCGCTTCTTCTCGCGCGTGGCGGCGGGCTTCCGGGGAACGACCACGTCCGTGTAGACGGCCGGGTCCGAGACCAACGCGATGGGGGTGTCGGTGCCCGCGACGAACTGCTCGAGTGAGGCGAGGTCATCGCGGGTGGTGATCTGTCGGACGACGGGCAGCGCCAGCGCCTCCCTCAACGCGATCGCCTTGGGGTTCTCCCCGTCGAAGGCCTCGACCCCGATGCTGGAGAGGATCGCTGGGACGCCGAACTCGTGGGCGATCTGGAGGGTCTTGATCGTCCTGAGGTAGAAGTCCTGGTACGCGTAGTTGAACAACGGTGAACCGCCGAACACGAGCACGTCTGCCTTCGAGATCGCCTCCCGGGCCGGCTCGAGGAGCGAGGGGTCCTCCGTGAACCGGTACCTGGTCGGGACGAGCTCAGCGTCGCGGCTGTCGATCTCGAACTGCTCCCCGGTGAAGCCGAGGTTGCCCATCGCGGCGCGGATCAGGGAGATGACGCCGGCCTCGATCAGCTGGTCGCCGACGTTGTCCCAGTCCCTGTTGGTCAGCAGCAGGATGCGGATCACGTGCATCAGCGGCCCTCGTAGCTGCGGAGCATCCGGTCGATGCCGTGTTCCAGGTCCACCAGTGCCTTCCAGCCCAGCGCCTCCAGGGCAGAGCTGTCGAGCCCGAGGAAGGCGCTGCTGTTGTAGGCGCGGTCGTCGGCGTGCTCCGGGTTGGAGAACACGCGCTGCAGGTTCTTCTCGGGGCGGGCCTTCGTGAAGTGCAGGGCGAGGTCGCGGATGCTGACCATGCCGTTCGCGTCGGCCACGTTATACGCGCGGTCGGTGCCGAGCAGCAGCGCGGAGAACATGCCCGCGACAGCGTCGGCGACGTAGGTGTAGGTGCGCATCGCGGCGCCGTCGCTGTTGAGGACGATGTCCTCGCCGCGCACGACGTTGGCGGCGAAGTCGGCCTGCACACGGCCGTCGTCGAGCGCCATGCCGGGGCCGTAGATGTGGCCGAAGCGCACGATACGTGCGTCGAGGTCGTACTGGTTCGCGTAGACCGAGGCGATGGTCTCGGCGGCACGCTTGCCCTCGGAGTAGCTGGCGCGCGGGTTCAGGATGTCGAAGCCGCCGTAGGAGTTCTCCGGGATGAGCCGGACGCCCTCCGGTTGCGCGCCGTAGACCTCCGACGAGCTCATCAGCACGAACCGGCCGGCGCCCTTGGCGACGCACAGGTCGAGCAGGTTGAAGCTGCCGAGCAGGTTGGCCTTGATGGTGGCGACGGGGTCGGAGGCGTGCAGCGCGGGGCGCGCGGCGCTGGCGCCGTGGATCACGACGTCGAGGTCGCCGTCGAGGTCGTGCAGCTGCGTCACGTCGGTGGCGAGCAGCCGGAAGTCGGGCCGGTTGAGGACCGGGCCGAGGATGCGGCGGGCCTTCTCCTCGTTGCGGACCAGCCCGATGACCGTGATACCCGCATCGCGGGCGTCGTTGAGGCCGAGCAGCGTGTGGACGACGTAGGAGGGGAGCATGCCGTTGGCTCCGGTGACCAGCACCGTCTTTCCACTGAGCTCATCCCAGGGCAGGTCGCGGCCGATGATCTCGGCGACGTCCTCGCCGATGACGGGGGGAAGGGACTGCATCACATGCCCACGATCTGCTGGGTCTCCAGCACGTCGAAGTAGGTGCGGCAGACGTAGAAGTCCTCCGCGGTGGTGATCTTGATGTTCGAGCGGGGGCCCTCGACCCGGAACAGCTGGCGGCCATGTGTGGCCATCAGGGTGCAGGAGTCGATGGAGTTGGTCTCGCCCTCCTCGACGGCTAGGTCGTACAGGGCGAGGATCTCGTCGAGATGGAAGGTCTGCGGGGCCTGGGCCGCGTAGATGTGGTCGCGTGGGATGACCTCGGTGATGGTCTCGTCGGCGCTGACGGCGACGGTCTCGTTGTTCTTGGTGCACGTGATGGCGTTGCCCTTTGTACGCGCCATCTCGATGTTCTCCGAGATCAGCGCGTCGTTGATGAGGGGACGGACGCCGTCGTGCAGCAGCACGATCACGTTGGAGGGGTCCTCCACGTCGGCGGCGATGGTGCGGAGCGCCTTGTGTCGGGATTCCTGGCCGGTCTCGCCGCCGTTGACGACCCACTGGCACTTGGTGATCTCGTGCTTGCGGAGCAGCTTCTCGGTGAGATCGCGCCAGTCGGGGTTGGTGGCCAGCACGATGGCGTCGATCTCCGGGTGGTTCTCGAACTTCTCCAGCGTGTGGATCAGGATCGGCTTGCCGTGGATCTCCAGGAACTGCTTCGGCAGCGCCTTGCTGTTCATGCGGGAGCCGATGCCCCCCGCGAAGATGACCGCGATGTTGGTGCTCAACGGAGTTCCTTCTCCTCGTTGTCGGTGGCCTGGGGGGCCGCCACGTCCGCGTGGTGCTCGGGTGTCACGGCCTCTGCCGGGGGCTCGCCGAGGATCAGCCAGTCGATGACCCGGTCCGAGGAATGGGTGTCGATGTTATCGAAGTTCTCCTTGCGGAATTGATCGCCGCGCCACGTCTCGAAGTCCTCGTCGCGGATGGCGGTCAGCAGCTCGTCGAAGGTGTGGCAGACCTTACCCGGGGCGGTCTCCTCGTAGGGGCGGTGGAAGCCGCGCACCGACGAGTAGACCTGCTCGTCATAGGCGAAGAACAGCATGGGGCGCTTCAGCAGTGAGTACTCGTAGATGATCGACGAGTAGTCGGTGATGAGCAGGTCCGTGACGAGCAGCAGGTTGTTGCCGTTGCGGTAGCTGGCGACGTCGATGAAGCGGTCGCGCATGTGCTCCGGGATCGGCACCTGGCCGGGGATGAAGTGGTGCATGCGGAACGCCACGACCGTGTCCTCGCCGCACAGCTCGTACAGCGCCTCGAAGTCGATCTTGTCGTACGGGTACGTTGCCTCCGCCGCGCCGCGACCGCGGAACGTCGGCGCGAACATGATGACCTTCTTGCCCTTGAGTTGCGGGAACGCCTCGTAGGCGTCCTGGCGTGCGGCCGCCTGGTCGGCCGGATCGAGGAAGGTGTCGATGCGGGGCAGGCCGGTCGGGATGACCGCCTCCTCCTCGATGCCGAAGGCCTCGGAGTAGACGTGCTTGAGGTGGCGCGAGCCGGTGATCGTGTACGTGTACTTGCGGTGCGCGTTCGTCAGGCCGGGGGAGCCGAACTTGCCGAAGCGGCTGTAGCCGACGCTCTTGAATCCGCTGCCGGCGTGCCACAGCTGGATGACCTTGGTCGCGGGGCTCAGGTTCAGCCAGCCGAGCGGGGGGAAGTAGTCGTCGAGCAGGATGATGTCGGCCTTGCCCATCTCCTGCAGCAGCTTCACGAAGCCGAGGCTCGTGGCCGAGTGGCGGGTGCGGAACGAGTAGTGGAAGTCGTAGGTCCTGTCGAGGCCCCGCTCGAGCATCCGGTCGCGCACCGCGAGCAGGTTGCCCTCGATGCCCTCCCGGGCCTCGGAGGCGAACAGGATCCGGGGTCGGCGCACGGTGCCGGGCTTGTCGGTGACGGCCCGCTTGATGCGCTCGGCCTGGAGAGACCGCTCGTAGATGTCCTTGGCCAGTTGGCGCTTCTTCGCGGTTGAGGTCCACGACTTGATGATGGCCCTGGTGCGCTTGACCGGATGCAGGACGGGGGACGGTTTCTTCTTGGCGCCTCCCCCGCGACCGAAGCTGTAGGCGCGCATCGCGAACAGCGGGCTCTCGCTCTCGGTGATGCCGAAGGAGACGGTGTAGGCGCTCTTGTTGCCGGCGTAGAGGAAGACGCGCGAGTGGTCCTCGAGGGCGTCCAGCTTGTCCAGCGGCCACCGGGCGCCGACGACGGCCCCGGCCTCGGTGCCGTTGTCGAGCCAGGCGTAGAACTTCCAGGTGCCGTTGGGCAGGAACTTGCGGTTCGCGAACGTAGACAGGCTGATGTGGATGCGGTAATGACCCTCGGCGAGGTGTACCCAGTCGACATCGTGGCCCTGGCTGACGTCGCGGATGAAGACGCACCCGAGCGTCGGGAGGACGCCGGAGTCGACGGACTCTTCGTCCTGGTCGAAAGCTGCGGTCCGACGAGCGCCCTCGACCGACTCCTCGTCGGCGTCCCCGCCTTCCTCGGCCTCCAGGTCTGGGTCGCTGTCGTCGGCGTCGTGTTCGCTGATGGGCGCGAGGCCCGGGCCGCTGACGGGGCGTGCGGGAGCGACGGCCGGAGTGGGAAGGTCCGCGAGTCTCCGGATGGGAGCAGCGGGGAGTACCGGCTGTCTGTCCGACAGATCCCAGTCCGGCGCCCAGGTAGCACTCAGGTCGATGGTGAGGTTGACCCGCTCCCACGTGATCGACGTGATCGTGAACTGGGTTGGCATGCGATTCCTCTCTGGGCGGCTGGGGCGTGCCGCGGCCGACGGGGTGTCGACTGGCCCATTCTGCCAAACGAACCTGAGGACATCACAGGCTCTCTGAGGCGTCAGGGCGTTGGCGGGCGTTCTAGGCGGCTGGCGCCGGGGAAGTATGCCTGGTAGAAGGCTCGGATCAGCTCGGCGTAGCGCTGCTGGGAATGCGTGGTCGCGTTGAGGCAGATGATGTCCGCGTCACGTTCGCGCAGCAGCCGCGGTAGACGCCACGTCAGCTCCCACGAGGCCACGTCGGCGTAGAAGTGGTTGATGCTGCCCAGCGAGCCTCTTCCGGTCAGGTAGCAGTAGTAGGGAAGCAACGACGACGCTACGGACAGGTCCCTCGGGGAGCGGAACTTCGCCCGGCCGGTGCGCTCGAACTCCTCTGGCGCCCGACCCTCAAGCTCGAAGGCAACCGAACGCAGCTGCGGATGGGGCACATGCTTCTGCCGGTGGGCGAGTGGGCTGTTCGTGAGTCGGAGCAGGAGGTCGCGGTTGTTCTTGGCGGCCGCTACGACGGGAGCGTCGTGTTTCGTCCGAGGAGAGTCGCCCACCGCGAGGCCGCTCAGGAATACCCGGGGGTTGCCGTCCTGATCGAAGAAGGTCGAGGGCGGCAGGTAGCGCGACAGGAAGACGTCGTCGTTGAGGTACAGGTAGTGCTCAGCGAGCCCGTCGATGTGGTGCAGGCGGGACTCGATGGCGTGGGAGTTGAAGGTGGGAAGCGCGGCTGGGTCGTCGAAGATCTCGGCGTGATCGACGACCTTCAGGCCGGGATGCTCGTCGGCCAGCCACTGTGGCACCTGCGAGGCGGTTACCACGAAGATGTTGCGGACCCAGGGCGCGTAACGCAGCAGCGACCGCACCGAGTACCGCAGCTCCTCGATCGTGGTGTAGCGCGCTCGGTTGGCTGCGGTGTCGTGCAGGTGGTCGTTCGGGCCGCCCCGGTGGGCGTCGCGTCGGCGCTGCCAGGTGGGGTCGGAGCCGTCGACCCAGGTGTAGACGACGTCGATGGCCTCGACGGGCGGGGTGGGGTTGTCGCCCACCAGCGAGAGGGCGATGCCCACATCCGGACCGCCGAGGAAGCGTCCGGTCGGGTCGGCCCATGTCCGAAAGACCGTCAGCTTGCCCGTTGGTTCGGCCACGAGGCGCGCTGTCATCGGCCGGATCCTGCCCAGCCGACGCGCATACCAGTGATGCGACGGGTCGGCGGCGAGTGCCCGCAGCGCGGCGTCCCAATGTCTGGGCTGAATCCGGATCTGCGGTAGCTCCGGGTACGAGTTCACCTGGACGTGCGGCACGTCCGAGGCATGCAGGGCCGCCGACGCCGTGGCGAGCGTCTCAGCGATGGCCTCGTCGGCCCGGAACGAGGGTCGGACAGTCGCTTCGAGGGTGTGGTTCCCGAGTGTCGTCCACACCGACTCCGACGACCTCCTGGTCTGCCGGGCGCGGTCGCCTCGTTGCAGGAACGCCGCGACACCTGCCCTCATTCGCTCTGCAACTGCGTGTGCTGCAGCGGCGCAAGGGTTGGTGTTCATCTCACAGATCTCTCAGGGCTTCATCGGTCCGCCGTCGAGGCAAGCTCACACGCGGGCACAGGTCAGGCTACAGGGAACGCTCAGCCTGCGCCCGCCGGGAGCTCCAGATTGCGGGCTGCCGTGTACTTTCGTACCGTCTCGTCGACTGGGTCGACGAACTCGAGCCGGTAGGCGAGCAGCCGCAGAGGATCGGAGAAGTCGTCGATGTCGACGGGGGAGATCTCCGGGTAGAGCGGATCGCCGAGCAGCGGGATGCCCAGCTGGTTGAAGTGCGCGCGGATCTGGTGCGTGCGGCCCGTCAGCGGCCGGACCTCGTACAGGGCGCGGTCGCCGTGGACCTCGAGCAGGTCGATGTCGGTGAAGGAGTTGGGCGGCAGGTCCAGGGTCTCGGCCTGCAGGTGCCCGACCCGTTTGGTGAGGTGCGACTCGACGCACCTCGGGAACCGGAGCGCGGGATCGAACGGGGCGATGGCGCGGTAGGTCTTCGCGACCCGGCGCTCGGCGAACACCGACTGGTAGGGGGCGCGCCACCGCTTCTCCGTCGTCATGAGCAGCACCCCTGCCGTGCCGCGGTCGAGGCGGTGGGCCGCCGACAACTCCGGGAGGTCGAGCGCGAGCCGCGCCCTGACCACCGCAGACTGCACGACGTGTTTGCCGCGCGGGATCGTCGAGAGGAAGTGGGGCTTGTCGAGCACGACGATCCGGTCGTCCCGGTGGAGGACGATCAGCTCGCCGGGAACCTCAGGCTCGTCTCGCAGGGGGCGGTGGAACCAGAGGAACGTGTGGGGCGTATACGGCTCACGCCCGGTGATGGGGCGGCCCTGCTGGTCCACGAACGTGCCGTCGGCAAGCAGCGCGTCCACGTCGTCGGGGCTGGGGGCGAGCTTGACGACGAGCCAGTCGCGCATCGTCGGCCAGGGCATCGGGTCGACGGGGTCGCGATCCGGGGTGCGGACCCACGCGGCCTGCAGGCCGTGCCGCGGCGGCAGCGGCGATCTGGGTGGCATCGAAGACCTCCTGTGGCGGCGAGGGTGGGATTCGAACCCACGGAGAGTTGCCCCTCGGCCGCTTTCAAGGCGGCTGCACTAGTCCACTATGCGACCTCGCCAGTGCGCCGCCATCCTAGCGCGCCGCTCCGCGGGGGCTCCACCGCGGCGGGGTCGCCGCCGGTAGGCTTCCGTCATGGGTCAAACCGTCTACGTGATCCCCCCGCGTCCCCCCGTCCGCGCCTTCGTCATCGCCGCCGTCGCCGCTCTGCTCGGGGCATTCCTGCTGGTCGGCGGTCTGTCGTGGCACTGGCACCTCGCCGCGGTGATCGTGGGCAGCGTGATCCTCGCCGCGGGCGTCATTCTCGCGGTCCTGGCGTTCCTGTCCCTCTCGAGGCTGGCGGTTCGCGTCGAACTCGACGACGACGGGTACCGGATCACCGGCAGCGCGGTCGAGCACACGGGTCGGTGGCTCGACGTGAGCAAGGTCACGCAGTCCGACGAGGGATCGCACGTCACGATCTACCACGGCAACGTGCGCCGCACCCACCTGCTGTTCCCCCGCGGCGACAGCCCACAGATCGACACCGTGCTGGCCGACGTGAAGGCTCACCTCAAGGCGTCGCGCCGCCCGCCCCAGGCCTGAGGCAGGCGGTCGGCCCGTCCGGCTACTCAGCGTCGCCCGTGTAGGCGCAGGCGTCGGCTACGGTCTCCGCGCCCTCGCCGTTGCTGGTCGACGTCTTGGTGGCGGTGGAGGTTTTGCTCTTGGTGGCGGTGGCCGACGAGGTGGCGCTGGGCTTCGCCGACGCCGTCTCCTTGGGTGTGATCGCCTTCTTGACGGCCGCCTGCATGGCGTCGAAGTCCGGGTTGGCGTAGGAGTAGCCGTTCTTGCCGTTGGTGAAGACCAGCCGGCTGACCGTGGCGTCCTTGACCCGGAAGGCCAGGTCGATGAACGCGCTCAGGTCCTGCTGCGGGATGTCGGTCGTCAGCAGGTCGGCCGAGGCTGCGGCGATGGGCTCGAAGCTCGTGAGCAGCGTCTGCGGATTTGCCTGGGCGATGATCGCGTCCACGAGGCAGGACTGGCGGGCCATGCGGTTGTAGTCGTCGGTATTGAAGCGGCTACGGGCGTACCACATGGCCTTATAGCCGCCGAGCTTCTGGTTCGGGCCGGGGGTGAGGTAGCCGCTGGGCTCGCGATAGGGCTCGTGCGAGCCGCCGATCGCCAACTCCTGGTTGATGTTGACCGTGACGCCACCCATCGCGTCGATGAGCTCCTTGAGCCCGTCGATATTGAGCATCACGAAGTAGTCCATCTTCAGGCCGGTGATGCCCTCGACGCCCTGCTTCAGCCCCTCCGCGCCCGGGTAGGTCGCGTCCCCGAGCAGGTCCGGGTACTGCTTCTCGACGGTCTCCCAGATGCCGTTTACCCAGAAGTCGGACTCGGGCGTACCCCTGAACCCGTCGGGGAACACCGATGCCATCTCAGAGCCCTCGGGGAACGGCGTGTACTGCACGTTGCGGGGGATCTGGATGAGCGTGGTGTCGCCGGTGGCCGTGTCGATCGAGGCCACCATGATGGTGTCGGTGCGGATGCCGTAGTCGTCGATCCGGTCAGCGCGGGAGGCGTCACCGTCGGCGCCGAGGAGCAGGACGTTGACCCGCTCGATTCCGGCCCACGGATCGGCCTCCTGGGTGGCGAGGGTCGGGCGGTTCGTGGCCTTCACGTCGCTCGCGTCGGGGAGGACCTGGTTGACCAGGAGATAGGCATCGCGCGCGTAGCGGGCGCCGACGGCCGACGGAGCGGACGCGGTGAACGCCAGCGCGGTCACGACGACGGCGCCGAGGATCTTGCGGCCGCCCCTGGTGCCGGCGGGCCGTGTCACGATGTGGGTCGTGGCGATCAGCCCGACCCAGACGACGGCGAAGGCGGCGAGCGCGAAGCTGAGGAACGTCAGGCCGGAGCTGGATGCGGCGAACTTCGCCAGGGCGACCTGGTTGTTGAGTGCGTACCAGCCACCGACGATCGCGACGACGATCATCAGCAGCGCCACGGTGCCGCCGAGGACCTTGAGCCACGTCCTCCTCGCGCCCAGCAGCCCGGATCCGGGCAGCACGAGCGACGCGAGGGTCAGCAGGATCGAGGCCCGGAGACTGCGTCTGCCGTCGTCCTCGACGGGAACCGCGTGCTCGGGCGCCAGCCAGGTCGTGTCCGGCGTCGGCAGGTCGGCGGCGTCCGTGGCGGCGATGAGGGCGGCGACGTCGACGGGTCGCTCCTCCGCCTGCTCCTCGACGATCGCTTCGCCCTGAGCCACCTCGGCGTCCGCCTCCACATCGGAGGGGATTGTCGGGCCGACGGGTGGGTCTGGCTCGTCGTGCGTCGTGTCGGCGGGTGAGGCGTGCGCCGCCCATGCGTCGGCGGCGGTGTGGCGTCCGAGCGGGATGCCGCGGGTCGGCGTCAGGTCAGGGTCGGGGGCATCAGGGCCGGCTGATGAGGCTGCCCTCCCCGGGGTGTGGCTCCCGTTTGCGGGATCCCCAGGGCGCCGGGACTCGGCGCGGAACCAGCTGTCGGCCAGGTCGAGGACGGGCGGTTGGTCGGCCGGGGACGGGGAGGAGTCGTCTGCGGGTCCCCCTGTGGGTGCGTCCGGGGCGGGCGCGGAGGACCCGTCGGCCCGTCCGGTCGCCGGGTCGCTCGCCTCTGCCGGAATCGGTGCGTCCGGGGGGAGCCCGCGGCGGGGCCGCTGGTGGTCTTCGCTCATCAGTGTCCTCCTGCGCCGATGAGTCTACCCGCGGGCTCGTTTGGCGGCATCCGTCGCGCTCGGCTAGGCTAGAGCGGCACTGGAGGTGTCGCCTAGTACGGTCTATGGCGCCCGCCTGCTAAGCGGGTTTGGGGCTTCAACCCCATCGCGGGTTCAAATCCCGCCACCTCCGCCAGTTGAGTCACGTTGGAACCCCCGGTAAACGCAAGTTGCCGGGGGTTTTGATGTCCCCGCCCGGCCGTGAGGAGGTCCGCGCCTGGAGGGGCCGTGTCGCGCCGTGTCGGCCCATGTAGGCCGCGTTCGGGGCGGATGCGGCGGGTCGGCCAGTTCGACGATTGCGGCCGCCGGAGGCGCGGATTCGCACCCCAGCGCGACCACACCACCCTACAGACAACCAGTTAGTGCCCCAGAAACCACCACCAACCGCGCCCTGACAAGTACATCTACTCCGGATCAACCCCGAAATTCCGGCGGCCTGTGGGGAACTCAGGCCGGAACGGGCACCTGGTCAAGCTGAAGATCACCGGCAAGAAGCACTGGTACCGGAGCGAGGCGATCGCAAACGACTACTTCGAAGCGATCGTCCTCGCCTTCAGCATGCTCGACGGCTGGCCAGAGGCCGAGGCAGCACAGATCTTTCCGCGCCTGCACACGAAGCATGACACCGCCTTCTGCGATAGGAGCCCGTCCCGGCATCGAGAACCACGAGTTCTCTGCCGGGACGAGGCTCCTTCTCACAACGGCTGGTATACACTCGCTGTCCTAATTGGGTAGCGCCCCGGCTAGGTGCAACGGAACGGAGTGGTAGATGGGCTTCGGGGACAGGGTCAATGCTCGTGATCAACAGCGGGACGGAACCGCGAGCGCTCTAGCGCGTCGCGAGGTGGAGTTGCTCGAATCGCTACGGGGATATCTCGATTCGCTCGGAGCAGAGATCGCGATCACTTGCGAGAGTCGGGATCGACCAACGATCAATACCGGACGGCAGAAAGGCCGAAGGTTTGTCGTGGACCACGCGGCGTGGATACTTGATGGCGATACCACCGGTCTTGGACTCGACGCGATTTCGCACCGCTTCCGCTTCTACAGGCCGAATCACTACAGGGAGCCTTTTGCAAAACGAACGCCGAGACGATTCCAGCGTGCAACTGGAAATGCTTTTGGCGGCCACTGGGTTCCGGATAGGACTTTCCTGGATGTCCTGGACACAATCCACCTCCGGGCTCCCGCAGGACGTCTTTCCATCTACTGCGATACTGTCAGTCTGGCGGACGGCATGAGCGGTAGGAGCTTCTATTGGGACGGTATTTCGCTTTCTACAGATGGGCCTGCAGGCTCTCGAGACGAGATCAGCTTTGAGGATTGGCTCGTATCGATTTTCTGACGAGAGTTTCGGGCAAGCTGACTTGCCGATAACTGATCGCATTGACCTATAGCTGCAGCCAGCGGGTCATTTGATCCAGCATTCGAAGGACGCCTTTATAGCCGCCATGGTCTGCGGGCGGAATCTGTTTGCTGGCTCATCACAATCGGGGGGTAGGTGCGGTGTGATCGTGGTCGGCGCGTCGGTCACCGGGTAGGGGTCGAGGTCTTCCGAGGATGGAGGTTCTCACGCCAACCATCTGGAAGACCTCGACGTGCCCGACGCTACCTTCGCTGCCCCTGACCTGACCACCTTTTGCCGGCTCGACGAGCTGGGGCTCGTCGCGGTCGGCCAACGAGTCGAACCAGAACGAGCGGTCATCGCTTGCCGGGTTGTGGAGCCTGACGACTGGTGTCACCGATGCGGCCAGCACGGCCTGCTGCGTGACACCGTGGTGCGTCGGTTCGCGCACGAGCCGCTCGGGTGGCGACCCACGATCCTGGAGGTGACGGTCCGTCGGTACCGGTGCACGGGTTGTGGGCATGTGTGGCGTCAGGACACCAGCCGGGCTGCGGAGCCGCGGGCGAAGTTGTCGCGGCGTGGCCTGCGGTGGGCGCTGGAAGGGATCGTGGTGCAGCACCTCACCGTGGCCAGGGTCGCCGAGGGCCTGGCCGTGTCGTGGAACACAGCGAACGACGCGGTCCTGGCCGAAGGGAAGCGGGTCCTGATCAACGACCCCCGCCGGTTCGACGGGGTCACCACGATCGGCGTGGATGAGCACGTGTGGCGCCACACCCGCCGCGGCGACAAGTACGTCACCGTGATCATCGACCTCACCGGCCCTCGCACCGGCAAGGGGCCGGCGAGGTTGCTCGACATGGGCGAGGGCCGCTCCAAGAACGTGTTCGCCACCTGGCTGGCTGAACGAGACCAGGCCTGGCGAGACGCCGTCGAGGTGGTCGCGATGGACGGGTTCACCGGGTTCAAGACCGCCACCGCCGAGGAGTTGCCCGACGCGGTCGCGGTGATGGACCCCTTCCACGTCGTCCGTCTCGCCGGCGACGCGCTCGACAAGTGCCGCCGCCGTGTCCAGCAAGACCTCCACGGCCACCGCGGCCGAGCCGGCGACCCCCTCTATTCGGCCCGGCGCACCCTGCACACCGGCACGAGCTTGCTCACCGACAAACAGAAGACCCGACTCGAGCAGCTGTTCGCCGACGACGACCACGCCGCTGTCGAGGTCACCTGGGCCGCCTACCAGCGAATGATCACCGCCTACCGCGACCCCGACCCCACCCGCGGCATGACCTCATGACCAAGCTGATCGCCAGCCTCAGCAGCGGCGTGCCCGCCGCGCTCATCGAGCTCCGATCGCTCGGCCGAACCCTGAAACAGCGGGCCGCCGACGTGCTGTCCTACTTCGAGCGGCCCGGCACCAGCAACGGCCCTACCGAAGCGATCAACGGCCGCCTCGAACACCTCCGCGGCAGCGCCCTCGGCTTCCGGAACCTCACCAACTACATCGCCCGCAGCCTGCTCGAAACCGGCGGATTCAGACCCCAACTACACCCTGGATTGTGAAGAGCCTGTTTGCTGAGCGCAGCGGAGACGGCTTCGTTCTCGGTGTCGTCGTCGGGGAGGAACACGCTGAGCGGACACCGAAGCGTGCTTTCGGCAGGAGCAAGAGTGTCGCGCCGGAACCAATACTGCTGTCGTTCATCCACGGGTCTTCACGCACGGAGCGATCGAAGCGGGTCAGATCGTAGCTCGTCTCGTCGACGGTGAGCGTCGTGCCCGTGAGCTTGTACTGCCTGGTCCGGGGCTTCGAACCGTAGGCAACCAGCAGCGCGGTCACCATCACCGTGATGAGCACGGCGAGCATCCACTGGTGGTAGCTGAGCGCCACGGCGACTCCGAGGAACGTGAGGTAGATCACCACGGCCCACCACCAGCGATTGCGCGGGGCACGTTCAATGCCCGTCCACGTGACCGGTCGTGCTGATGGCGTCTTCCGCCCGGGGTGGCGGTATCCGCGACCTCCGACCTATCCGAGCCTCGTCGCCGTCTCTCGACTCACCGAGGGCGAGAGATCCCGCGAGCCGCAGAACCTGCGAGCCATCAAGTGGCTCCTTGACCAGCCTGGAGGCTCGGTTGTCGTGGTCACGCCGCAGCGGCAGTTCTCTGGTGACAGCTTGAAGCGTCTCGTCGCGCAGCCTGGTGTCACTCACCTGACCTAGCGTGGCTTCCACGGCGGTTCGCTTCACGGGCGCCGCGTGCTCTACGCCTGGCCTGACCGTCAGCACCTGAACGATCTCTGGGGCTCCGGCGCTGACGCTCTCGTCGTGATCGAGTGGAACGAGGTGGAGACAACGGAGTGGATTGATGATGCCAAGCCGCGCAACTCCTGGACGGACACGCGATTCAGACGCCTCCCACCGACGACACAGCCGAAGCGCCAGATCCACTTCCGAACGGCGTGGACGGGATCCTCGAGTACGTCGCTGGCATGGCAGCGGGCTACTCGTCCGGCCTGAAGTGGAACGAGGAGGACAAGCTCAAGGCAGACATGATGAACCGACCCGAGCGGTGGGTGCCGATCACCGTCAAGCAGGTCCGCGCCAAGTGTCGCGAGCTTGGGATGCGCCCGAACGATGTCGACACCGTCGCTGGATTCCTGCAGCGGCGGAAGGACGGACGGCGCTTCAACGTGCGCAGAGGCCAAGGTGGTCTACTCGGGCTTGTCTGCGGCCGCCCACGCGCAGCCGTGGGCAACGGCGAACTTCTACGACTTCGAGGCGAACCGTCTTCGACGGGACGACAAGATGCTCATGGAGTACTGCATGTACGTGATCGAGACCACCCGATTGGTCAGCGATCAGATTGTCCAGCGCTTCGACGCGGAGCGGGCAGACATCGATCGGTGGAAGCAGACGAACGCGCAGGTCTACGAGTCGCTCAGTGCGTTCGTCCGGCCGACTGGGTCGCCGACGTAGCTGAGGCGATGGCTATCCGTTCGTGGCGCCATCTGAGTCATCGCGCGCCCTCGCCAGCGTTGGTGCCGATCTGGGTGTAGCGATCATTCCATCCCTGGTGGTGATGTCGAACTCTGGGTGGTGGGGTCGTGCAGTAGCTCGGCGATGCGCTTCCACGCTCGTTCGTTCCAACCATCCCTCAGTGTGGCCGCCAGTTGAGACGAGCCCCGGCTATCGGCCGGGGCTCGAGTCATGTGCGGACCTCCGTCGGGTGGAGTGCTCAGCCTGCGGCAGGTTCCTCGGCGGTCACCTTGTCCCCGCCCAGGGCCTTCGTGGCCGCATCCACCGTGTCCTTGACGGTCTTGAAGCCCGCGGTGATGACCTCCGAGATCCACTTCTCCGCCGAGTCGGGCAGGTCCTTCACGTCGACGGTCACCTTGCCGCCGTCTGCCGGAAACGTGACGATGAACCCGAAGGGGACGTCCCGGTCGCGGTAGAGCGGGTCCGTGACGTCCTTGCGCAGGTCGATGACCAGCCCGCCCTTCCGGCGCTCCCACCAGTCGAGGATCATCTTCGCGGCGGCGACCACGCCGGCACCGATGAGGATGGCGGTGACCGGCTCGAAGGCCTCCTGAAGGCCGCCGCTCGGTGGCGGCGTCTCGGCCTGGACGGGCACGCCCGTCTTCTCGCTGGCCGCGAGGGCGGCGGCCAGGTCCTCCTCGTCATCGATCCGGATCGAGAGTCGGATATCGGTCATGATGGCGTCCCTTCGTGTGATGTCCGCGGCACTGCGGACTGGTGTGTGGCGAGTGCCAGCCTGAACTCCGTCAGGCGTTGTGCGTACGGCTGGTGTTCGGGGCGGAGCGCGACGGCGTTGCCCATGTGCCCGACGGCGAGCTCGTAGAGCCCGGCCGCCTCTGCGTGGTTGCCTCTCTCGGCGGCCTGGCGGGCCTGCTCGGAGTACGCGACCCCGAGGTTGGCCGCCGCCGCGATGTTCGTCGGCGCGATCTGTCGCAGCGTGGCGAACAGCCTGACCGCGATGTCGAGGCGGCCGGTGGACATGGCGAACAGCCCGAAGTCGTTGTACGCGGGGGCCGCGAAGAGCGCGCACTCGGGGCACTCCGGCACCGCGTAGACGTCCCCGTCGTAGTGCGGATGAGGGCTGCTGTGCAGCGCGTCCTTGAAGAGGGAGTCGACGAGGTTGAGGAACTCGCTGTCCTCGTCGCCCTGTTCGAGCAGCAGCATGGCGCCGGAGGCGTTCGCCGCGCGGCGGGCGCACCGGGCGAAGTCGGGAAGCTCCGTGCGGTCGGTCATGAGCGCGGCGAAACCGGCGAGCAGGGGGGAGGCGAAGCTCGAGCCGAGCACTCCCTGCGGCTGAACGATCAGCAGGTCGGCGAAGTGGGACTGGACGAAGGTCGGTTGCTGCGACACGGCCTCCTCCATACCCGAGTTGACCGTCCTTGCCACGAGCTGGAAGCCGACCGCCATGACGCCGGGAACCACCGCCGGGACGTAGACAGCCGTGTCGCTGTTGCCCGTCGAACAGATCACCGAGACCCCGCCGGCCGCCGCAGCATGGGCGGCCAGCCACAGCGGTGAGTGGGGAACGTCGATGATCGTGCGCCAGCCGTCGACGTCGAGGTCCTCGGTGGGGCCGGCGACCTCGGGGCCGGCGGCTGGGGGAGTCGCGCCGTCGCCGGCCAGCACGGGGGAGGCGTCCGCCATGGGGATTCCCAGGCCCAGGCTCAGGTTCACGACGTCGACCCGACGCTCGAGGCAGTCCTGCAGCGCCGCGAGGACGCGGTCGAGGCTGAGGCGCCCATCGGCCGACACCGGGTACAGGAGCAACTGGGCATCCGGTGCGACCTGGTGAGCTAGCAGCGCGACGACGGTGCCGTGGGTCGTCCCTGCGGACGGGTCCTGGTCCCAGGCCAGCGGGTGCCGCGCGATGGCGGGGCGGGTCGCGTCGAATCCTCCGTCGATGATGGCGATGACCCGACCGGCGCCCCTGCGCCCGAGGCTGTGCGCCGAACGCACAGCCTCCCAGAACGCGCCCTCCATAGGGAGGTCCCAGGAGTCCGTGGCCGACGCGTAGCGGCCGAGAAGCGCGCCGGTCGCGTCCGCGCCACCGCCTTCGAGGAGCTCCAACTCCCCGCCCCCGACAGCGTTCATGTCCAGGCTCCCCCTCGAGTCCCAGTCAGTCCACTCAGGGTATTGCGGGGTGGGGTCCTTGCGGCACGTTGGCAGCCGCCGATGCCAGTGGAGCGTCAGTCCGCGTCGCGCCCGAGGATCAGGTAGGCGAGCGGGAGGATGCCCACCGAGTTCACGACGGTGAGGGCGACGGCCCAGCCGGCCTTGCTGCCCTTGACCTCCTTCTGGGGCCTGTTCACCAGGTCCGCCAGGGCGACGGCGCGCAGGGCCACGTCGGCTCCCGCCAGCGCGGTCAGCGCGAACCTGCCCGCCCGCGACTTCGGGAGATGCCCGTGGTGCTTGTCGTGTCCGATCTCATGATGCATGGCTCCGCATCCTCTCTCGTGTGGTGGAAGCCTAGTTCTGCGGTGGTAGTGCGGCTTGGGGTTGCCTCAGCTGCTGCGCTGCGGGTTGACCTCTCGGATGAAGCTGATCAGGTCGTTGGTGGATCGGGTCTGGAGCCACACGCGTCCGGGCCCGACGAAGTCGGTGACCAGCCCCTCACCGCCCAGGATGGTGGACTTCCAGTTCCCGGCCTTCCGGACGGAGTATCTGACGGTTTCGTCGAATGCGACGATGTGCCCGGTGTCGATGGTCATGGTCTCGCCCGGCGCGAGGCTGAACCCATGGATCGCTCCGTAGGAGGCGAGCAGCACCTCGCCGACCCCCGTGCAGCGGAGGAGGATCAGTCCGGCCCCGGAGAAGAACCCGCGGCCGCCGCCCCACTTGGAGTCGACCTGGATCGTCGTGTCGGAGGCGATCCACGAACCTGACTGCACCATCAGCGCCTGCCGCCCGTCGAGGGTCACCTCCACCATGTCGCCGGGCAGGGCGGCTGCCACGCCGACCTGGCCGCCGGTGCCGGAGTGGAAGTCGTTGACGAAGAAGCTCTCCCCGCCCAGCGAGCGCTTGAGCCCGCTCATGAAGCCGCCACGCGTCGAGGTCTCCATGCCGATGTCGCCGCGGGTCATGGCCATGGCGCCGGCCTCGACGCGGAGCGCCCCGCCGGGAGGAATCGTGATGGTGCCCATCGCGAAGGCGGGACCTGAGGTGATCGAGACGTCCATGGGCTCCCCTGTGTGGTGGACTGGCCTCGACGCTGAGGCCAGCTGGGTGTCACGTTAGCGTGGCCGGGGCTCGCAGTCGATGGCGGGTCGGGGACTGTGCGCTGGCGCCGCGCCGGCTCGTCGGAGAATAGGCTCCAGGCATGGCAGAGACCGACCTCAGCATCCTGCTCCGTGACCTCGATCCCAGCGTCCGTGAGGGGACCTTCGTGTTCGTCGTCTCGGACCGCGACCTGCCCGCGCACGCCCGCATCGTCGAGCGCGAGGGTGCGACGCTGGTCATGGCGAAGCCCGACGCCGACGAGGCGGGCCTCGAGTACGACGGCCAGTGGGCCTGGGTCACGCTGGAGGTCAACTCGTCGCTCGAGGCCGTCGGGCTGACGGCCGAGGTGGCGACGGCGCTGGCCGAGGCCGGCGTCTCCTGCAACGTGCTGGCGGGCTTCCACCACGACCACCTGCTGGTGCCCGCCGACCGCCTGGGCGACGCGATGAGCGCGCTCAGCCGGCTGAAGAAGCCGAGGTCGCGGATGCGGAAGGTGCTCTCCGCGCTCGGCTTCTACGACTGAGGCTCAGAACTCCTCCCAGGTCAGCGGGTCCTGACCGGTGGTGCGACCGTCGGGGCGAGCGAGGGTCGCGATCTGGGTCAGGTCGTCGTCGCTCAGCACCAGCGACGTCGCGAGGTTGGCCAGCTGGCGTTCTCGGTTACCGGACTTCGGCAGCGGAAGCACGCCGTGGGCCCGGTGCCACGCCAGGACGACGGCGGCGGGGTCGCTCCCGAGCCGCTCCGCGATGCCGACGATCACCGGCTCCTGCAGCAGCTGGGTGCCGCGCCCGAGCGGCGACCAGCCCTCGGTGATGATGCCGTGGTCGCGGTTCCAGGCTATGGCCTCAAGGTTGGGGAAGTACGGGTGGACCTCGATCTGGTTGACCGACGGCAGAACACCCGTCTCGGCCATCAGGGTCTCGAGGTGCTCGGGCTCGAAGTTGCACACTCCGATGTGCCTGACGAGCCCGGCCTCGCGGGCGTCGATCATCGCGCGCCAGGCCTCCATGTACTTCCCGACCTTCGGGTTGGGCCAGTGGATGAGGTGCAGGTCGAGGTAGCCGAGCCCGGTGCGGAAGACGCTCTCGGCGATGGACTGCGTAGCCAGCTCGTAGGCGTGGTGGCGGCCCGGCAGCTTGGAGGTCACGATCAGCTCCTCGCGCGGCACCCCAGTGCGCCGCACCGCCTCGCCCACGGTCCCCTCGTTCTCGTAGTTGAACGCGGAGTCGAGCAGGCGGTAGCCGACGTCGATGGCGTCGAGGATGGAGCCGACGCCCGCCTCGCCCTTAAGTTGGTAGGTGCCGAAGCCAACCGCAGGGAGCGTGAGCCCGTCGTGGGAGGTGAGGTACGAGGAATCCGTCATGTCGCCAGCCTGCCACCGTCGCGCGGGCCCTCCGAAGAAGGTTCGCCGGGCGAGAACGGGGCGGTGACCCGTGGCCGGGACCGCGTTACGCTCGGGCCAACGAGTGGGCCGTCCGGTCCACGGTGGAGGTGCTCAGGCCATGGCGGTCATCACATTCGACGCTGCGGTCGACAGGATCCAGGACACCGAGCTTGTCCGACTGCCCGCCGACGCGAGCGCGGAACTCCCCTCGCGCGGTCAGGTCGCCGTGACCGCGACCGTGGACGGCTGCGAGCTCGACACCGTCGTGGAGCCGGACGGGCGCCGCGGGCACTGGCTGCGCCTCACGCCGGATCTCCTCGGGGGCGCGGCGGTCGGTGACAGGGTGGCCGTGACGCTCGCGGTGCGCAGCGACTGGCCTGAGCCGGAGGTTCCCGACGACCTCGCCGCCGCGCTCGATGGTGCCCCCGCCGACGTGCAGGCGGTCTGGCAGGACATCACCCCGATGGCCCGGTGGGAGTGGGTGCGGTGGGTGGGCGCCACCCGGAACCCTGCGACCCGGGAGAAGCGCGTCGCGGTGAGTATCTCCAAGCTGGACAACGGCAAGCGTCGCCCGTGCTGCTTCGACCTGTCCTCCTGCACCGACCCGGAGCTGTCGCGCAGCGGCAAGCTCATGACAGGCGAGTAGCACGCCAGGGGCGCCCGGCCCCGGCCGCGCCGTGGTGTGTTCCCCCCACCCTCGCAATGCGGTGGCAGGGCTCTGCTACTCGAATGCTCCTCCGTCGTACCATCGGGTCATGAGTCAGGTGAAGCTGAGCGTGAGCCTTTCCGAGGACGACGTCGCCGCTCTGGACCGGTACGCGAAGGCGGCCGGACTGAAGTCGCGGTCTGCGGCGATCCAGGAGGCCATCAGGCGACTCGGCGACGCCGACCTTGAGGACGCATACGCCGCGGCCTGGCAGGAGTGGGAAGACTCAGGCGACGCCGAGGCCTGGGAGTCTGACTCGGCGGACGGGCTGGCTGATGCTCCGCGGTGAGATCCGGCTGACGTGCAGCTGATGAGGCAGCTCGATGACGCGCTGAGGGTCCACCTCCAACTCTGAACCGCGGGAGGGCGTCGCTCGGGTGCCCGGTTGCCCGGCGGTCGCACCTAGCGTGGGCGCATGTTCATCCTCATGTCCGTGCACCATCCCCGGCCGGAGCATTGCGCCGCGCTCATCGAGTCGATGCACCGCTACGGAGCGTCGATCCGGGGAGGTGAGGGTCTGGTCGCAATCCACACGCTGGAGGACGAAGGATGCGACCGGCTCGTCGGCCTCGCCGTGTTCGCCTCGCGCGACGACTTCGAGCGGCTCGCCCCGGTCGCCCGCGCAGCTGTCGCCGAGGATCCCTTCGACGAGTGGGAGCGCCTCCCCATCGACGGGTTCCGGCTCACGGAGGTGTAGCGACCGCCGACGGCCAGCCGGGTCGGTCAGCTGGTGATGATGCTCACGGCCAGGACGGAGGTCGCGAGCATGGCGCAGCCCAGCTCGACCAGGATCCCGACTCCCAGCGCCTTGATGGTGGCCCAGCTCGTCGACGCGGCCTGCCGCAGGCCGCGCAGCCGCCACCATTCGGCGAGTAGCAGGCCGACGGCGAAGCCGATCGGCAGCCCGAAACCGGGCAGCACGAAGACCCCGACGATGCCGACGACGATGCCGACGGTGACCGGCCAGCCCGGCACCTCCCGCTCGCGCAGCGAGCGCCCGGTCAGCAGCCAGCTGCTGCCCGCCCCGACGGCGAGCAGGGTCACGGCGAACGCGAAGGCGATCCAGCCCCAGCCGGACGCACCCCACACGGCCCACACGAGGGCGCCCGCGCCGACGAGGAGGCTGCCGGGCAGCACGGGGAAGACGATGCCCACGAGCCCCGCGAGGGCCAGCAGGATGGCGGCGATCGCCACGAGGAACTCCATGGCTCAACCTTACGGACCACGCCAGCCGTGGACGCGACGGCGCCGCCCCACGCTGCTGCGGGGCGGCGTCGCTTCGGCCGTGCGGCTCAGCGTCGCAGCGTGAACTTCACCACGCTGCCGGGGGAGAGGACCTCACCGGTGCTGAAGTCGATCTCGCCCATGGTGCTCACGTAGAGCTTGCGGCCGCTGGCCTCGACGGCCAGAGGGCTGTCGATCTTCACGGCCGTGCTGACCTTCTTGCCGCGGACCGCGGCGACCCGACCGTTGTACAGCTCGGTGACGTAGATAGTGCCGTCGGAGCCAAGCGCCAGGTCCGTCGCGCCCAGGAAGCCGGACGCCACCTTGGTGGCCTGCCCCGACCGGCCGATCCGGTACACCGCGCCGCGCGCACCGAGCGAGTCGTCCTCAGGGCCACCAGGGAGCACGGTCACGTAGGCGGCGCCCTTCCGGTCCACCTCGACGTCGGTCGGCACAGGTTCGAAGGCGTAGGAGACGCCAGCCAGGCAGGAGAATGACCCTGCCGGCGCCCCGAAGGACTCCTCCAACCCGGCGGCCATGTCGTCGGTGATCGTGATCACCTGCGGCGGCAGCACGGCATAGGTGGAGACCTTGCCGGTCCGGCTCACCAAGAAGATCGCGTTGGCCCCCGCATCGGCGACGAGCCAGCTGCTCCCGACGTTCGCCACCGCGTACGGGTGGGCGTCGACGATGCCCGGGTAGGTCGCTTGGCCGCCCGTCAGGCCGCCGAGAATCTCCTCGGCACACGCGTTGCTCCCGCCCACGATGCCGTAGGTGGATGCGCCGTCGGGGTTGTTCGCCGCCTCGTAGCCGGCGATGTCGGCGACCACGTCCGCCTTGCCGCGTGCGGTGATGATCAGCCCCGCCTCGGTGTGGTCGCCGTTGGTGAACGTGTAGGCCAGCGACTTCTTCCTGGCGGACACGTCGACGCCCGCGACGTCATAGCCCGGCTTCGACACGACCGTCTTCCCCGACGTCGTCGTCACCGTGCCGGCCATACCGTCAGCCACGTAGACCTTCTTTCCGCTGACCGCCAGCCCGAACGGGGCGGCGACCGCGGTCGTGAGCACCTGGCCCCGCAGGTTGTGGTGGGGTTGGTGACCCTTGTGCGCCCATGCCGGTTGGGCGACGGCGCCCAGTGCCAGCAGGGCGAGTCCGACGGCCGCGGCCGCCGTTTTTCGCGCTCGTGATCCCATGAGGATTCCTCCCACATCGTCGTGGGGGCCCGCGTCCCCCGTCGCGAGCTCGGAATGAGCCCATTGCGATGACGCTAGATGTCGGAATGGGCACGTCTCGTGCCGGCGGGGGTTGGAAATGTTCTCACAGCGGCGACAGGATTCTCACAGAGTCGCCGTGGCGCATGAGGCGACGTCCGGTTCCCTGAGGTTGTCGAAGGGCGCCGAGCGTAGCGAGGCGGTGAACGGTTCCGGTGGCTGTGTCCTCTCGCTTCGCTTCGAGGCGTTTCGACAGGCCTGTGCTGAGCTTGTCGAAGTGCTCAACGACCCGGTCCCAGCGGTGTCGAAGGGCGCCGAGCGGAGCGAGGCGACTATCTGGGTGGCAGCGTCGTGACCTCGACGGGCGAGACCCGCAGCGTCACGCCCACCCCGCGTCCCAGCTGCTCGGCCAGCTCCGACTGGAGTGCCGCCGGGTCCGGCGGGGATCCCTCACCGCCCAGGAGGCGACCTTCGTCATCAGCGACGGGCGCTCGAAGTACAGCGTCTCCGCCAGCTCCTCGCGCCGCTGCCGTCCGACGTCGACGATTCGGAGCCAGTCCCACAACACGGCGGACACGCTGGCGGTCTGCGGGTCGAGGTCCGAGCCGGGTAGCTCCCGGGCCAGCCCTCAGGCGATCAAGAGGATCCCGATGAGCACCAGCGCCACCGCCCCGACCCGATCGCGGCGTGGCTGAAGGAGTCGGGCATGGTGAAGGCCAGCGCGCCGAACGCGATGAGGACGGCCTCGGCCGCCAGCCGGAAGGCCAGGTCGCCGCGGTGTTTGACGATGGACATGACCGCCGCCATCAGCCCGCGGGCCACGACGTAGGCGCCCAGCACCCCGACAACGAGCGAGAGACTCACGGACGACCCGGCGCCCGCCGCCCAGGTCAGCACGGCGAGGATCGCCGCGGCCGCCAGCCCGGCGAGGGCCGGAACAGTGCGAGGACGCGGTTGACCCGTCTCCCGATCCACCGTCGGCCGGTCGCGGCGTAGACGAGGTCCTGCACCCCGAGGAACGTGAGCGCGACGATCACGATCACCTGCGCGACCGACGTCGTCGCCGTGGGGGTGAGGAGGACGGTCAGACCGGCGACGACGGGTTGCTGGTGGCCCGGAGGAACTCCCGCCCGGTCAGTCCGCCTGGGACGGGCAGCTTGGCGTCTGGCGGTACGGATGCGGGCGTGGGCACATGCTAGGACCGCAGTTCGCTCTGGTCCTTGCGCCGCGCCCCATGAGGAGAATCGCGGCGGTGCCTCAGGCCGGCAGCGTCGGCCACCCGCTGGTCAGGTAGGCCTCGACCGCGCGGTGCCTAAACGTATAGCGGCGGCCGCGGTCGATGATTCCGCGGATCGTGTCGAGCCGCTGCGCCGTCGTGCCCGCCTGCGTTCCGGAGGTGAGGCCCAGCCGCTGGGCGATCCGCTTCAGGGTCCGGCCGTCGGGGTCGAGCTTTGCCATCGCTTCGACGAACTGGCGCTCGCGGGCGGGGAGCCGCTCCAGGATGCGCTCGACGTGGGCCGCGGCCTCGCGGGACGCGGCCCGCCATCCTGCGGCCGCCTCGGCGGCTGTGATCGTGGCGCCCGTCCCGGCGTACCAGGCCTGTTCGCCGGCCAGCTGGAACAGGAACGGCTCGCCCTTGCAGGCGTCGACGATCGTGGCCGCGGCCTCCGGTTCCATGGTGACCCGCGACATCCCGCCCTCGCCGTCGGAGACCTCCCAGCCGTTCACGACGAACTCCCACAGCGCGGCGGTGAGGTCCTCGTCGCTGATGGCCTCGAGCACGGAGACCTTGAACCGGCGCGCGAAGGTGGCGCCGCGTCGGGCGTCGACCGCGTCGGCGAAGTCGGGCAGGCCGGTGAGGTAGACGGCGATCGGGAGCGTTCGCGCGATCCTGACGCCGCCGGGGGCGTCGACCTCGACCTCGTGCACGATGGCGTCGCCCAGGGCGACCAGCAGCTGGGACAGGACGTTCGCGTCGGAGATGTTCTGCATCTCGTCCAGGTGGATGAGGACGACGTTGCCCCGGTCGATGGCCGCCCGGCCGATCTCGAGCAGGAGGTCGAACAGCGCGCGGTACGGTTCCGGGCCGTCGCCCCGGCCCAGGGTCAGCCCCGTGCCCGAGACGGACACCGACTCCACGCGCGCCAGCACCCGCCCGATGCGCGCCTCCCTGCCCGCGGTGAGCCCGGCGGTGTCGGCCAGCTGGAGCAGCGCCTCGGCCACCCGCTTGAGAGGGTCGGTCCCCGCGGGGATCCGGAGCTGCGGCGTGACCCAGTCCCCGGCCGCGGCGGCGTCGCGGGCGATGCGCCGGGCGAGCGACGACTTGCCCAGGCCTGGCTCGCCCAGAATGATCCGGCCGCGCTCGGGGAGACCGGCGATGAGGCGCGGACGCACGACGTCGCGCCAGTCGGAGAGGTGCTCGATCCGGCCGGCCCACACCTGGGGGACGGTGTCGGATCCGGGGCTGAACGGGCTGGTGACCGGCGATCGCATGTTGATAACTTTATCGGCGGTGGGGGCCGCCGATAAAGTTATCGGACTCGCGGGGGCCCGCTGTCGCGGGCGGTCGGCCAGGGTGATAGAACCGTGCAGTCACACAACGGGCCGAGGCTGCCGCAGGCAGGGCCCGGTCGAGGAGAAGTCATGACTGAAGCCACGGGAACGACCGTCCCGACGAGCTCGAAGGTCGGCGTGTTCTCGCTGACCGCGCTCGTTGTCGGGTCGATGATCGGCGGCGGCGTGTACAGCCTGCCCGGCCGGTTCGCATCGCAGACCGGCGTCGTCGGCAGCGTGATCGCCTGGGCCGTCGCCTGCACCGGCATGCTGATGCTTGCCCTCGTGTTCCAGTTCCTGGCCGTGGCGCGGCCGAAGCTCGACTCCGGCCTGTACGCCTACGCGAAGCACGGCTTCGGCGACTACGTCGGCTTCCTGTCGGCCATCGGCTACTGGGCCTCGCTGTGTGCGTCGCTGGTGACGTTCTGGATCCTCATCACGTCCACGCTCGGCCTCGCCTTCCCGGCGTTCGGCGAGGGTGACACGGTCCCGTCGCTCCTGCTGGGCTCGGCCGGGCTGTGGCTCTGTGACCTGCTCGTCCGACGGGGCGTGGGCAAGGCCGCCGACCTCAACAGGTTCGTCACCGTCGCCAAGGTCCTGCCGGTGATCGTGTTCATCGTACTCGTCCTGTTCGCCTTCGACCCGGAGGTCTTCCGGGCGAACCTCCTGGCTGTCGGGGACGCTGCGCCGTTCCCGGAGCAGGTGCGCGCCACGATGCTGTCGACGGTGTTCGTGTTCCTGGGGGTCGAGGCGGCGAGCGTCTTCTCCCGGCACGCGCGCCGACGCGAGGACGTCGGCCGGGCGACCGTGCTCGGGTTCGTCGGCGTCGCCGCCGTGTTCGCGTCGGTGACCATCGTGTCCTACGGGGTGCTGCCCCGGGAGGAGATCGCGGCCCTGCCGCAGCCGTCCATGGCGGGGGTGCTGGGTTCGGCCGCCGGGCCGTGGGCCGGTGTGTTCGTGTCCGTCGCGCTCTGCGTCTCGGTGCTCGGCGCCTACCTGGCCCTGGTGCTGACCGCGTCTGAGACGCTGTACGCCGCCGCGGCCGACGGCGACATGCCCCGGTTCCTGGCGAAGGTGTCGCGCCGTGACGTGCCGACCCGCGGCCTGGCGCTGACCAGCGTGTTCGTCCAGGTCCTGCTGCTGGTCGCACTGTTCGCGCAGAACACGCTCGACTTCGCGATCGAGGGCACCGCGACCCTCGCTCTCATCCCCTTCTTCCTCGTCGCCGCCTATGCGCTGATGGTGCTGCTGGACCGTCGCGCACGGATGCCCCGACAGGGCCGGCTGCTGGCGGTGGCCGTGATCGCAACAGCGTACGCCGTCGGCCTGGTCTTCGCGGCGGGGTTCACGCAGCTGCTGCTGTCGTGCGTGGTATTCGCTCCCGCCACCATCCTGTTCGCGATGACGCGGCGAGAGCAGCACCGACGCACATTCACGCCGTTCGAGTGGGCCGTGTTCAGTGTGGTCGTCGTGGCCGCGGTCGCCGTCGCCGTCGGGCTGGCGGCAGGCTGGCTGACGCTCTGACCCTTCGACAGCCGCGGCAGCTGGGAAACAAAGAAGCCGCCGACCGGTTCCGGTCTGGCGGCTTCACACCTAGCGCGCTCGGAGGGACTCGAACCCCCAACCTTCTGATCCGTAGTCAGATGCTCTATCCATTGAGCCACGAGCGCTTGGGCAAGATGAAACTATACGCAGATTCGGGCGACGGGGCAAAACGGGACCCGCCGCGCAGCACCAGGCTGGGGGCCGTGGGCCCATGGTGGGCGCGCTGGCTGCTCTCGACAGTGGTTGTATATACCGTGTGACAGAAACCTGGGCCCACCGAGGAGCAAGCGCCTACGCGCCGGAGAACACGCTACCTGCGTTCGAGGAGGTGGTCCGGCTCGGGCTCCCCGGCGTCGAGTTCGACGTCCAGCGAAGCGCCGACGGTGCCATCGTCTGCATCCATGACGAGACGGTCAACCGCACGTCGAACGGCTTCGGACGCGTGGTCGACCTACCCCTGGAGGAGCTTCGCCGGTGCGACTTCAGCAACGGCTTTCCGGGGCGCCACGGCGTGAAGATCCCGACGCTCCGTGAGGCCCTTGACGTATTCCAGGGCACCAACGTCACTGTCAACATCGAACTCAAGAACGGCATCGAGCTGTACCCGGGGATGGAGGATCAGGTGGTGCGGATCGTCCGTGACGCCGGTCTCCTCGACCAGGTCGTGATCAGTTCCCTGAACCACTACTCGATCGCGAACCTGCGCGGACACCTCGCTGCGTCGCAGATGGCGCTGATCCTGACCGACGGCATCGTCGACCCCTGGCGCTACGCGTCATGGTTCGGGGCCGGCGCCATCCACCCGCACCGTCTCGCCCTCCGGATCCCCGACTACGTCTGGTTGGCCCACGAAGCCGGCATCAAAGTCCGCGCCTGGACGATCGACGACGATGCCGAGGCCATCCGGCTTGCCGGCCTCGGTGTCGACGCGATCATCTCGAATCTCCCGGATCGCGTCCGCGACGCACTGCGCCACCCGGTGTACTGAGGGGACTGGGACTCTTCGTCAGGCTCAACGATCTGGGTCTTGATTCTGTCCATTTCTGTTTCCTGAGCTTGTCCCCTCGGTTTCCTGAGCTTGTCCCCTCGGTTTCCTGAGCTTGTCCCCTCGGTTCCCTGAGCTTGTCCCCTCGGTTCCCTGAGCTTGTCCCCTCGGTTTCCTGAGCTTGTCCCCTCGGTTTCCTGAGCTTGTCGAAGTGCTCAACGATCCGGGTCCCTGAGCTTGTCGAAGGGCGTTGAGGAGGCGCCCATGCGCCGACGAAACGTGCGACGCCCGCAGCTGCGAGGGCTGTCGATAGGCTCTGCTGCATGAGCAACCCCTTCCGCCCGGAGCTGTGGACGCCCGTCGAGGGCTTCGAGTTCACCGACATCACGTACCACCGCGCCAAGGACGTGCCGGCGGTCCGCATCGCCTTCGACCGGCCTGAGGTGCGCAACGCGTTCCGGCCCCACACCGTCGACGAGCTGTACACGGCGCTGGAGCACGCGCGTACGTCGTCGGATATCGGCTGCGTGCTGCTGACGGGCAACGGGCCGAGCGAGAAGGACGGCGGCTGGGCGTTCTGCTCGGGCGGCGACCAGCGCATCCGCGGCCGCGCCGGCTACCAGTACGCGGAGGGGGAGACGTCCGAGAGCGTCGACGCGGCCAAGCTCGGCCGGCTCCACATCCTCGAGGTACAGCGGCTGATCCGGTTCATGCCGAAGGTCGTGATCGCGCTGGTCAACGGCTGGGCGGCGGGCGGCGGGCACTCGCTGCATGTCGTCTCGGACCTCACGCTGGCGTCCCGCGAACACGCGAAGTTCAAGCAGACCGACGCTGACGTCGGCTCCTTCGACGCGGGCTACGGCTCGGCGTACCTCGCACGCCAGGTCGGACAGAAGTTCGCGCGCGAGATCTTCTTCCTCGGCGACGTGCACGACGCCGAGGACGCCCACCGCATGGGCATGGTCAACCGCGTCGTGCCACACGAGCAGCTCGAGGACATCGGCCTGGAGTGGGCGGCGAAGATCTGCGGCAAGTCCCCGACGGCGCAGCGGATGCTGAAGTACGCGTTCAACGCCATCGACGACGGACTGGTCGGCCAGCAGATCTTCGCCGGCGAGACCACCCGTCTGGCGTACATGACCGACGAGGCCGTCGAGGGTCGCGACTCGTTCCTGGAGAAGCGATCCCCCGACTGGTCGAAGTTCCCCTACTACTACTGAGGCGGGTCCCCAAGGCCAGGGCGCAGCGGAATGTGGCCGCGGCCACCAGCAGGTTGAGTGCCCTGCACGGTCGACGTTGCCCCGGGACAGTTGGAACCGACGTTCAGCGAGACCACGCCGCTGAAGTCTCGTCACGACGCCAGGCCGTGGTCCTCCGGCCACCGCCTCCTACGTGCCCCGACTATCGCAGGAACCGCTGGGACCGCTACTTCGGTAGTCTGGGCACACCACGCCGAATCCCGGGCGGCGAGGCCAGGAGGGTGGCAATGCAGCTGACCCGCGCAGAGTTCGCGACGCTGATTGAGCAGGCCATGTGCGGGGCCACGGTCGACGACGACCGGCTCACCCCAGAGGAGCAGGCAGCTCTGGCGGCGCTGAACGGCGCGCGCCCCAGCAGCCGACACGACCTGATCGGTGCAGCCTGGGGCGTGTACGCCCAGCGAGACCCGGACTGGGCGCGGCGACGTGAGCGACGAGCTGCCGCGTCACACCACCACACCGTCGATGCTGACGAGAACCCGACGACGAAGACGTCGGGGAACTAGCGCGCGACCGCGGATGCTGCTTGCTCGGGCGCTACCGCCGCGCCACTAGGCCGCCCATAGGGTCAGCGCGAGCAGAGTGACCGACAGCGCCACCTCCAGCAGCCCGATCTGCATCGGTCGCCTCACCGCTCGCGGCATCTGCCACGCCCTGGCAGGCAGGGCGACGGCGAACAGGATCCACGGCCAGCTGAGCCAGCCGAGGAGTACCGCCGTGACGATGAGCGCCGCGGCGGCCGCGTGGTAGGCCACGGACCGGCGGGCGGCGCGGGGGTCGTTGCGCTCCCGGATCAGGGCCTTGACGTGCAGAACCGTGCCGACGAAGTACAGCGTCACCGTCGCCATGAGGGCCCACTCGGAGGTCGTCGGAGGTGGGGACCAGGGCGCGAGTCGCAGCACGGCCATCAGCCCGCACGACGCGAGCACCGTCACCACGCCGGAGGACAGCGAGCGCTCTCGCCTCGTCGCCGCCCACCGGAACGCCGGGCCGAGCAGCAGGGCGTAGACCGGCACCCACCACAGCAGGGCCGGGCCTCGGAGGACGAGCGTCGCGACGCCGAGTGCGACTGCGCCGATCCCGTACGTGGCCAGGGCGGGGTAGTGGCGCCCCCGTCGCCTCGGGGCCGACTTGAGGACCAGGACCGCGGCACTGAAGGCGAAGTACCCGACGAACCAGGTGAGGCACAGCGTCAGATCTGCCCAGCCGAGCGGTCGCACGCGCGCCGACAGCGCCAGGCCGACGATCGACGGCACGAGGATCATCGCCCATGCGCCGTGCTGTCTGGGCACCCAGGAAGGAGACGTCGCCACCCGGCCACGCTATACGACGATCTCCGGCCCGCTTCCCGCACCCCGGGGCGACCGCGCCCGGCCCGGTTCGTCGGCCTCCGCCGCCTTCTGCGTATTTCGTTGACGTCTGGATGAGAGCCGGCCGCGGGAGACGAGGGAGAGGGCTGGCCCGGGGACGGCATGTCCAGACGCTGTCAGGTGCTCGGCACCATCCCAAGCTTCGGGAACTCTGCTTCCCAATCCCACCGACGCACCCGGCGACACTGGGACCCCAACATCCAGAGCAGGCGGTACTGCGCGCCGTCGCTCGGTCGCCACGTGACCCTCACGGTGTCGGCCCGCGGCATCCACGCGATCGACCAGATCGTCGTGCTCGACGAGCAGGGCAGGGTGGCGCAGACCCGGGTCCACGAGGAGCTGAGGTTCCAGCCAGGCATCTGCCGGGACTTCTGCAGCCACCGCGAGCAGGCGAAGGGGTGGTGACTGATAGCTGGCTTACAGGTCCCTGGCCACCCTGGTCCCGGGTTGACTGGTTCCCGGTCGCTTTGCCCGTGGCCGCCCCGTTGGCGTCCGCGAGGGGGCGCGGGTCATCCCCGTGTAACGACCGACGGCTGACTTCCGACGCGCGACGTCGATGCACTCACCGGCGACTAGCGTCGCCCCATGGACACGCTGCAGTGGATGCTCGACTCCGACCCGGCGCTGCGCTGGCAGGTGGAGCGCGATCTGGCCGGAGCCCTGCCCGAGGTGTGGGAGGCGACGCGGGCCAAGGTCGCGACGGAGGGGTTCGGCGCGGAACTCCTCTCCCACCAGGGCGACGAT